>JBFMBU010000181.1:0-30471 GCA_040755035.1 Thermodesulfobacteriota bacterium | reverse complement strand
CAGACCCGTCCTTTGGTGGGATAGCGTTGATGGGCGATCCAGATATGGGCCCGGAAATCATCCAGTCGGTAATACTTAGCCACCTGCTCGGCATAGCCGACGATCTTCAGGATCATCATGTTGCGGCCCTGGGAGAGGACAAAGGCCTTCTTGCCGCCCTGGGCATCGTAAAATTTCCGGTTCAACTTGATGGTATTCTGCCAGATGTATTCATCCTCGATTTTTCGCGGATCGACCCCTTTGAAGCTGTTTTTATCGGCGAACCCGGCCAAAATATCGGGTTTAACCCGGACAAAGTAACGCCAGACATCAGGGGGTTTGATCTCCAGCCCTTCCACTTCCCGAAAGTCATCCAGGGTGGGAATGGCCCGCCCGTCCTGAATATCCAAAAAAGGAAGAAGAAATTGCTTTTCCAGCTCGGCCCGGGATTCGGATTCCAGGAGGGCCACTTGAATCAGGTAGCAGTCATCGAGAACGGACTGGGAAACCCCCAGGTCGGCAGCCACCAGCCCTGCGGCGGCGATGCCCCCCCCTTTTCCATTGCCCCGGTTATGCATCTGGACCGAAGGTTCAAAAATATGTTTGCCCCCCACCGGGATGGAACAGGCGAATCCGGTGACGCCGCACCCGCCTTCTTCGGATTCCTTGCGGATATCAGGAGGGGCGTCGGGATAGATTTTTTTTCTGGAGGCGATTAATTTTTTTGCAAAAGAATTTTTCATAATCAATTTTTCCATGACAAATTCGAAAAAAAACAAAGAATGTGTCATTTCGACCGGAGGGAGAAATCTTGTTTTGTCCTCCGATTATAAGATCCCTCCCTTTCGGTCGGGATGACAAAAAAGGGGATTACGGCAATATCTCCAAGGTTGGAAAAAGAAAAATGGCCTGTGATAACTTTTCCAAGTTTGATAATATCGCCTATTCATAATCCAAATGCCGGAGGCAGTCGGTCCTGCCCACCAGTTCCCGGATATCCGTCATGTTCAGCCGGTAGAGGATTTCAATCAACTGCGACCGCCAGGCATGATACAGGTTGATCAGCCTCTGGGTGGCCCAGTCCACTTCGATGGAACGGTTCAATTCCGGATCGGTGGAGGCAATACCCCGGGCACAGCCCCGGCCGCTTTCGCAGTTGGAACAGCGGATACATTCTACGGCGACCATTTCCGCCGTACCGATGACCACCCCGTCGGCCCCCAGGGCGATGGCCTTGGCCAGGTCATAAGCCGTACGGATCCCGCCGCTGGCAATAACGGTGATCTTGTCCCGGATCCCTTCGTCCTTTAAAAAATTATGGACCTTGACAATGGCATACTCTATAGGCATGGCGATATTTTTCTTGGCAATATCCGGGGCCGCTCCGGTCCCGCCGTAGCTGCCATCGAGATGAATAATATGGGCCCCGGCGTAAAAACTGCCCACAGCCACCATGTCCACATCGGTTGGGGTGGAGACCTTAACCGACACCAGCCCCTTGGGATTGATCTCCTTGATCCAGTCGATGTGCTTTTTATGGTCTTCCACCGAATAGACGCTGTGAAAAGGAAAGGGGGAAAACAAAGGATTCCCAACCACGGCCTCCCGCATCCTGGCCACCTCCGGGGTGACCTTGTCCCCCAGCAGATGCCCGCCCAGACCGGGTTTGGCGCCCTGGGCGTATTTGAATTCCACCATCCTCACCCGCTTGATGGTATCTTCCCGGACCCCGAACAACCCGGTGGCCACCTGGGTGATGACATGGTCGTCATAAGGGTACAGTTCCGGGGGATAACCTCCCTCACCGGTGCAGGTGAAAGAATTCCAGGCCTGCCAGGCCCGGGCCCGGGCGATAATGACTTTTAAGGCAATGGAGCCGAAGGACATTCCCCCGCCGTAAACCGGGAGGCTGATCATGATTTTTTCCCGGTTGTCCTCCGAGCGGTTGAGGGCCAGGAGGGTGGAAAACTCCTGCGGGTCAAGCCCTCCGTCTGGGGCCTCCCTTTGGAATTTGAAATCAAGGCGATCAAACCCACCTCCGGAATTTCCGATTTTGTAATCCAGGTCTCCTGGAGGCACCTGGCCGGTTTCGGCCATATACCAGGTGCTGATCAGCAGGTCCGGGGTCCAGCGCTTATCCCCGATCACCGTAGAGGCGGGGTTGATATCCAAGGTTAAGGCCTTTTGCGGGCAAGCCTCCACGCACTGATTGCAGGAAAAGCCGACACACAAATAATCCCGGGGCAAGGCCATCTTCACCTTCCCCTTCTGATGGACTCCATAGGGGCAGATTTCAGCGCATTGGCCGCAGGCGATACAGGCGTTGCTCCGGCGAATCCGGTATTTGCCTATGGCGTTACGATAACGACTCGGGGTCGTTATAAGCTCGGGCAGCTCCATTTTATTTTCAAGTGGCGCCATTATTGCTGTTTCTAAAGATTGAATCTGATCAAGCATGTTTTAAAAATTTCCGGTTACTTGTTCCTGGTTCCTGGTTCATATCAAGCAATGAGCAATGAGCAACCAGCGACAAATAGATTCTTACAAAGTATCATCGAAGGATTTATCTCTACCATTTTCAAAATAAATCTATCGTTATGCAAAGAATTCAGAAGTCAGAATCCAGAATCCAGAATATGGAAGGGATAATTTTAGGTTGTTCCCTCTTCTGAATTCTGACTTCTGACTCCTGGATTCAGGAATTTCAAATAGCTTTGGTTAGAATTTATTCCTTAATCCTTTCTCCTCCCGAATAAACGGCCAAAGGTCTCGGCCTCCAGGTCCTCGAAAAACATGGCCCGGCCCACTTCTCCTCTTAAGCGCCGTACCTCCCGGATGCCCATGGCCCCCAGGACCTCCAGGAGTTGATTTCTCCAGGCAGCGATGAAGTTCATGATGCGGGTCTTCCCCCACTCCGGGTGGATATTTTCAATTTCCACCGGACAGGAAAGCCCTTTGGTGCAACGCAGGCACATCCGGCATTCCAGGGCCAGCAGCAAAGGGATATCGATGGAAACCGCATCGGCCCCGCAGATGATGGCCTTGGCCACATGCTCGGCCAAGGCCATGCCGCCCCCGGCGATCAGGGTCAGGCTGTTGCGGATCCCTTTATCCACCAAATGCAGATGGGCCTTTCGGACATAATCCTTAATAAAACCGATCGCCGCATCCGGCTTTGTGCGGCTGAAGACCTCGCCGTTTCTGCCGGCCGCCAGGTGAATAATATCCGCTCCCTCTTCTGCCAAAAAGGCCACCCGCTCATGGCTGGTCTCATCCAAAGCGGTTTTTATCATGCTCAATTTTTCAGGGTACTGTTCTTTGAGCCGTCTGAGGATCGTTACGGAATCGGGGCTGTCATGAATTTCTACTATAGGCGCAGAGGCTATCCATTTTTGATCCGATTCCCAATTTCCGGCCGATAACAAAGGAATAATGTAGGCCGCATATTTTTCCAAAGAGGGATTAAGGAGATTCACCGGAATTTCAATAACGGTGCCCAGGGCCTCTGCGGCCCTGGCCATGGCTGCAAAAACCTCAGGGCCGAGACTCCCGAAGGGCAGTTCTCCAAAAATAATGGGGATGGGAATCTCGATATTGTTCGGGGCCGTGAGTATCGGCTCCCCCTTGTCATTAAAAGGAAGGGAGAAAAGCTTGCGGCCCAGACTGACCAAGGTATTGATATACTCGCGGCCATGAATGCCGTCCCGGGTGGGCCGCACAATCTCCGACATATCGGTCCACATCCGGTCAAACCCCGGGCCGGAAAAAGGACCCGCATAACCGGCACCGGAGACAGGGATGCTCCCGGTTTCGGCCTGATACCACTGTTTGTAGATGATATCAGGGGTCCAGTAGGCATCTCCGATTTTTTCATATTCCGGATTCAGGGCCTTGGTAATCACCCGGCCCGGGCACTGCTGAACGCACTGCAGGCAGTTCTTGCATATTTTATCAATAGTGTCGGTCAACAGCCTCGGATCAAAGGTGCGCAGGTTATAGGCGTCCACCACACATTTTCGCTTCACACACTTGAAGCAGCGCAGACACCCCCCTTCCCAGTCCAAAACTGTGCTCTTGGCCGTGGGGGTAAAGCGGGGAGCGGTTGGTTTAATCGAAATGTGATATTTTTTCGGCATCTTCCTACAAAACCTTACCCATGGACCGGATGCGGTCCCTCATGTATCCGGCCGCCTGATTGAGGTCCATAAAATCCGGAGTCCCTATTCGAAGCATGGCCAGGCGTTCCGGGTCGATATTAATCTCCGTCAATAGCTTCTTTGTGTAATGGATCGTTCTCTGTGCCCGCACATTTCCATCCAGCAGCCGGCATTGATGATCCGGGCAGGCCAGGACGAAAACGCCATCACTGCCGGCTTCAAAGGCCTTGATGATGCCGAGCGTTTCCACCTTGCTGCTGCAGGGGACTGAGACGATCTTTATTTCCGGCTCGAAGGCCTGCCACCCCTTTGCGTATAAGACCGGGTCGGATTCCAAGGCGTTCTTGCAACAAAAGGCAATGATTCTGATCGGAGGTTGGGTCATTTTCAATGAATTTATTAGTTAAGATAAATTCCCTTGAGTTCTTATTAGTTAAAATAAACGAATAAAAAAGGCGTCTACCAAATTGATAGACGCCCTTGTCTTTTTTGCTTAAAACCTAAGCGTTTAAATTTTAGACACTTCTTTGTGTCTTGAAATAAAAATGCAGATTGCATAGGATTATAATGAAAGGCCGAGAGTGCGTCAAGAAAAAACCGAAGAGGAAAAGAAATTTATTATGGAGCACAAGAGATTCTTTATCAGCTTCCCTGAAAGCAAAGATGTTTTGTATCAGTTTAGCCTGTTTAAAATTTTAAAAATCATTTTTTGCCACAGACAAAGGCGGGACGAGGTGGCGGCGACTTGCCGCCCCCTCACTGCCAGGCCCTTCGGGCACCTAAATCCACCTTCGCGCCAGCGAGGGCTTGCTTTGCCCGGTATCTTCTTGGTCGAGGCCGGGCAAAATATCTTCCGTCCAGCTTTTGTCCGTGTGCGTCCGTGGCAAAAACATTTTTAAAACACCCGAAGTGTTACGATGGTTTTAAGGCTTTAGGATGACGATGGTGGCCCCCCAGCCACCGGCACTTTCATCTGCGGGATGAAAGGAGACCACTTCAGGGATTTTTTTCAATGCCGATTCAACTATTCTGCGCAACGCACCGGTCCCTTTACCATGGATAATGCGGACCCGGGAAATTCCCCTTTCGCGGCAGGCGGCAAGATATTCGGGAATGAGATCCTTGATTTCTCCAGGAGGGAAGGTATGGAGATCCAGGATGCCGTCGATGGGGTGCTCTAATAAATCGTCTAAGCCTGTCATTTCTGAACTTATTAACCGACTCATAATAGTATGGACATGAAACTGATAAGCATGTCCACCGAAGGATCATGGGGGTCCTTTCTGGAGATTGTCCACCCCATACCTGAAAGCTTCTTTGCCGGGCAAATTATTTAACTAAATCAGAAGCAGGCCTTCACCAGTGCTGGAAACAGGCAAAGGTGTATGCCCTGCCTCGAATCAAACTTTGCTGGACTGGCCGGGAGGTCGATAGACCGACCTCAAAGAAAACCCCCCTACGGGGGCCGGGGTTGGGCGACAAGTCACCCTTTGGACAATCTCCAGAAAGGACCCCCATGATCCTCTTATGTCTATATTATTTTGAGACCATTAATACCTGTTCTTGGGGGACAACGAGATCGACCACCGGTTTCAAGGGTTCAAGGGAAAGTCACGGATTTCGATACCGTTACCTTCCTTCCCCCTCGGATTCTGAAAGGTCGTCTAAAAAAATAAAGGGAGGCGGTCGGCTTGCAGAAACCCCTTGGTGGTCGGGATCAGACGGTTACCCTTCAGCTCCGCCCATTCGTTTCCAAGCAATGTTGTTAAGGTTTTTTCCCGATTCCAGTGAATGCCTAACGCCTCGAGGTCCAAACCGGCCCTGGTTCGTAACCCAAGGCTGATGGTCTCCAGACGGACCTGCTCCTCGCTCAATTCCTCCTGGCCTTCCGGCGGAGGTTCTCCTCCCTCCAGAGCCCGGCAATATTTATTTAAGGATCGGATATTCCACCAGCGCCGGTTATCCCGGAAGGAATGGGCTGAGGGGCCAAGGCCGAGATAAGGCTCCCTTTGCCAATATTTCTGATTGTGCCGGGAAAAATAGTTTTCCTCAAGGGCGAAATTGGAAATTTCGTAATGGATATACCCATGTTGTTTCAGGAAGGCAGAGGTGGATAGGAAAAAATCCGCTTCCTCCTCCTCACTCAAGGGCTGAAGGGCGCCTTTTTCTTTTAATCCTCCGAACAGGGTGCCCTGAGCGATGGTCAATTGATAACAGGAGAGGTGTTCGGGCCGAAAGGTAAAGGCTTTTTCCAGATCGGCCAGCCATTGGTTTATGGTTTGCCCCGGAATTCCATAGATGAGATCCATTCCCATATTTTTAAACCCCGCCTGCCGAATCCAATACACGGTCTCCTCGGCCTCGGCAGCGGTGTGCCTTCTCCTTAAAAAGTGCAATATCTGATCATCAAAGGATTGGACCCCCAGGCTGATCCGGTTGATCCCGGCCCGGGAAAGGTCTTTTATTTTATCCGGATCCAGATCGTTGGGGTTGACCTCGATGGTGATCTCCGCCTCTGGATCAAAGGAGAACCGATCCCGGATTCGGGCCAAAAGGCTCTCTATTTGATCTCCTGATAATATCGAAGGGCTGCCGCCTCCCAGATAGAGGGTGTCGAAAGAGGGGAATTGATCCCGATAATACGCTGCCTCCTTTTCCAGAGCCGCCAGAAGTCGGGGGATCAGGGAGCGATCCGTTGTGGAATAAAAGTCACAGTAAGGGCATTTGTGCCGACAAAAGGGAACATGGAGATAAAGGCCCGGGTGGGCAGTGCAGTTTTTCATGGAAAAGAGAAAAAGGAGAAAATCATTGTTTCTTCCGCAAAGCTATTCACTTCAAATAAATCTGAATCTTGGCCAAATTCGCGGCTTTTGTCAGTCGGGTGTCTAAGGTTGCCAGCGGAACCCCTTTTCTCAGGGCAAGATCGAGATAGGCGGCGTCATAGCTTGAAAGGCTGGTTGCCTTGGCCAAGGCCAATAAATCCCCCATTATTCTTAATAGGGGAACCGGTTCGACCAGAATGGGAAGCTGTGATAGTAATTCGATAAAACGCAAACTATCGGCCTTGGTAAGGCGTTTATTCCGTTCAGAGACCAGCAATACATTCACTACCTCAAGGGGCCAAATGGCCGGGACGAGGGCTTGGGTTTGGGATAGGCTATCCAAAACGATATCGGCATATCGGTTGGTTTCGTCATTGAAACACCATGACATAACGATTGAATTGTCGACAACGAAGGAAGGGGTCATCTACCGCCGGCCATTCTCTATCAGTTCACGGATGGAGAGTTTTCCGAGGGTGTGGTTTTTTTGAAATTTGCGCAGTTCAGCGATCACCCAATGGGTATTGGCGGATGATTCTGACAGGGGGGGCTGCAGTACGGCTATAGGTATTCCATGCCTGGTGATGGTTATTCGTTCGCCCTTCATTACCCGATTGAGCAGTTTGGGTAAATGGGTTTTTGCCTCATAGGCTCCAACGGTTTCCATAATACTCTCCTAAGACTGGTCTAAGACCAGTCTAACAGGGTTCGATTTTTTTCTCAAAGAATAAAAGGAAAGGGATGATCGAAGGTTTTAGACGTAATTTTCCGGATGGAAGTGCCTTTCCACCAATTCAATCAAGAGGTGCAGGACCTTGATATGCAGCTCCTGAACCCGGTCGGCAAATTGCCCCGCAGGGGTGCAGATGCAGATGTCCGACCATCCTTCCATCTCCGAACCATCCTTGCCGGTAAGGCCGATGACCTTCATTCCCAGATCCCTCCCGGTTTTGGCGGCCCGGATGATGTTGGGGCTTTTGCCGCTGGTACTGAGGGCAATCAAACAATCACCTTCCCTTCCCTGGCTTTCCAGATATCTGGAGAAAACCTGGTCATAACCGAAATCATTGGCTACACAGGTAAGGTGGCTCGGATCACTGATGGCCAGAGCCGGATAACCTTTGCGGTTTTTTCGGAAGCGCCCGGTCAGCTCCTCGGCAAAGTGCATGGCGTCGCACATGGAGCCGCCGTTTCCGCAGGAAAAAACACGACCTCCTTTTTGAAAGCTATTGATAAGCAGATCGGCCGCTTTACGGATTCTCTTCAGGGTTTCCCCGTTGCCGAGTAAGGCTTCCAATGCCTGCCGAGCCTCTTCCAGGCTGTATCGAATGTGGTCCATCGGTCTTCACTCCCCGGTTTGTTTATGGTAGGAACGGTTAGAAAAGGTTACCAGAATAAGGGAAGGGTGTCAAACACTCCCGGGGAGCGGCTCCCCGTCCGGCAAATAAGCCTTGACTTTTAGGCCCAAACCCTCTAATTTGCTTTGCTATTGACTAACCCGACCCGGACCAGCCGGAGCCATAATTGGAAATCCGAAAATTCCTCATTCGGTCCGGGTTAAATTCCCTTTTTGGAATGAATTCTATTCTTAAGCTACCAACAATTCTATTGGAAAAATGGGAACTAAAGTGGACCTTTCGGTAATCATCCCTTTTTATAATGAGGCCAAAAATATTCCGATAATTTTCGAGGAACTCACCCGGGTCCTGAACGATTCGGGCTTGTCCTATGAGATTTTGGCGATTGACGACGGGAGCCTGGACGATTCTTTATCACTTCTTCGCCAGGAGGCCGCTAAGGGAAAACAGGTCAAGGTTATCCGTTTTCGGAAAAATTTCGGCCAGACGGCGGCCCTCTCTGCCGGTTTTGATCTGGCCCAAGGGGATATCATTGTCACCATGGACGGTGACTTGCAAAATGACCCGGTGGATATCCCGGCCCTGTTTTCAAAAACCAGAGAGGGGTTTGATATTGTCAGCGGGTGGCGGGTTAAAAGGCATGACCCTTTTTTCTCCCGCCGCCTGCCTTCCCAAATAGCCAATAGAATGATTTCCTGGGTGACAGGAGTTAAACTGCATGATTACGGCTGTACCCTGAAGGCCTTTCGCCGGGAAGTAGTTAAAAATATCCGTCTCTATGGGGAACTGCATCGTTTTATCCCGGCTGTAGCCAGCTGGATGGGGGTGACCATTTCCGAAATTCCGGTCAACCATCGGGCCAGAAAATTTGGGCGTTCCAAATATGGCATATCAAGGACCATAAGGGTCCTTCTGGATCTGATTACGGTGAAATTCCTCCTGACCTATTCCACCCGGCCCATCCATGTCTTCGGCCTCTGGGGAATCCTTTCCGGTTTGGCCGGTTTTGCCCTGGCCGGCTACCTGACCATACAAAGGTTGTTTTTTGCGGTTCCTTTATCCAACCGCCCCATCCTGCTCTTGGCCATTTTATTGATCTTTATCGGAATCCAGTTTATCAGCATGGGGCTCCTGGGGGAACTGCAGGTCAGGACCTATCATGAATCCCAAGGCAAACCCATTTACCATATCAAAGAAATCATCGGTCAGGATGATCCACCTAACTTCGAGAAATAAACCTATCCGGTTTTGTTTTTGAAAATGTGCGGCAAGGTAACCTATAGAAGGTCTATTGTGCGGGGTGCAGGGGTAAGGGGAGTATCCCTCAACAGGCCCCTTTGTTGGTTCGTTTTCTTACTGATCCTGCCAAGCCTGTTTATGGCAAGCGGTTGTAAAAAAAAAGAAAAACAATTTTCCTCTTCGCCCGTATTTACAGAAAGAAAGACCGGAACGGAGACCCCGCCGCCTCAAACCTCAGGAACGGGATTGGTGTTCCACTCTACACTGACCAGGGATCTGAATCGACCGCTTCCGGCTACGACCTTCACCAGAAATGACCGCATCTATCTCCTGACAACCTGGACCGGTCTTCGTGGTGCCCACGAAATCAAAGTTCTCTGGGTCAGGCCGGACGGCGCGGTCCAGGAAACCGTCCTACTTAATCAGAACGTATCCCAGGATAACCCGAATGTGACCACCTGGGCTTATCTGACCTTTAAAAAGGGTCTATTGAATATCACTCCCTTTGAAGGGAAATTCATCGGCAACTGGAAGGCCCAGCTTTTTTTAGACGGGAAGCTGTTAAAGGAGTATCCCTTTAGTATCAGTTGAAGCCCGGAAAAAAGGCCGATGTCCCGACCTGGATGGCTGAAAATACCAAGGGTTTATAGCAGCAGAAAGTAGGAAATCAGAAAGAAGACCGTAGCCCCGACCACATCCAGACTGGAGGCAATAAAGGGGCCGGAGGCTACCGCCGGGTCTACTTTAAATCTGGCAGCGATCAAGGGGAGGAAGGTCCCCATCACCGAAGCCAGTGACATATTAATGCAGATGGCCAGCCCGGCCACTAATCCCACATAGAGCTGCCGGGAATACACCATTCCGGCCAGGGCCAGCAAAATCCCATAAAAAACCCCCAGCAAAAGACCGACCCGAAATTCCCGAAAAATATCTTTATGGATCGATTGGGTGTCCACCCGTCCGGTGGCCAGTCCGCGGACAATGATGGACAGGCTCTGGGTCCCTACATTCCCTCCCATGCCGTTGATGATGGGGATGAAGGTGGCCAAAAGGGCGAATACCACCATATGGCCGCTGAAGCCGGAACTGAAGGCCCCAATAACATTCATGGCGATGACGCCGCTGATCCAGGAGGCGAAAAGCCAGGGCAGACGGGCCTTGGCGTTTTTCCAGACCGAGGAATAGCTGATTTCCTCTCCCGAGGTCCCGGCCATTCTCATCATGTCTTCCGTGGCTTCTTCGCGGAGAACGTCGATTACATCGTCCACGGTAATAATACCCACCTGAAGGTTGCTGTGATCCACCACCGGAATGGCTAAAAGGTTGTAAAGGGAGACCAGCCGGGCTACCTCCTCCTGGTCGGTGGTTACGGTCACCTTAATCACGTCCGGGGTCATGATTTTTTCCAAAGGAGTGGAATCCGGAGCGGTAACCAGTTGGCGCAGAGAGAGGACCCCGGAAAGCTGACCATCCTCATCCGTTACATAGAGGTAAAAGACCATCTCTTTTTCTGCGGCCTTGCGTACTTCCTGGATAGCGCTTTGGGCGCTTAAACTTTTGGGCAGGACCAGAAAATCTGTAGTCATGATTCTCCCGGCGGTCCCTTCCGGGTAGGCCAGAAGCTCAGAAACATCTTCCGTGTGTTCGGTGGAAAGCAGCCCTAAGATTTCCTGTCGGCGGTCCTCAGGGAGATCGGAAAGCAGATCGGCGGCGTCGTCATCAGCCATAACGGACAGGATTTCAACCAGTCGACCGACTTCCAATTCCTGCAGGAAACGGCTTCGAAAGCCTACTTCCAATTCGGAAAGGACGTGGGCGGCGATCTCTTTATCCGGAAGGTGTTCAAAGACCCCGCGGGCGGAGCGTTCGTTAAGTAGTGTTAAAAGATGGGCAATATCAGCAGGATGGGTTTTTTTGAGGACATTGTTCAGGTGGAAATAGGCATTGCGGCGCAATAGCCTTTCGACCGTCTCCTGAAGCAATTGATAGCCTCGTTCGTTCATAAAGGTGTGGCTTTCCCGAAGAGAAGATGGGCTGATTTAAGCCGTTTGTTTTAATAATAATATTGTGCGAGTCGGGGTGGCTCGGGTCCATGTCCATTCAGTCGTTAAAAAAAAAGCTCCTGCAAAGTTTATTCCTATTTGATGGATTAACAACCGGTTAAAAGAGCATTTATTTGGTTCCCGGCAAATTTTTATCCCCTTGCCCTGGTAAACATCGGTTTGGCCTGGGGATGACTGTTCTATTTCCCGGAGAGCTTCGGACCATGAAAAGTACTTTGGGAATATTAGGTAGAACCAGGCTGAGAGTCAAGGGAAAAATACCAGAAAAAGGTTAGGAAGGAAACCCGGCGGAAAAGAGGTCAGCCAGGGGGATGGGGTACTCATGATGCCGTTGGAAAAGAAAAAGCGGCCAAGGATATCTGGAAAGGTCCCGGGGAAGGAGAAGGAAAACCGGCCGGCTCTTTTTTCAGGGATCTTTGGGGGAAAATAACAGAAATAACTTGACTTATTTGGAATGGGGTCTTAATGAATATCATTAAGGAAAAACTATTATTTTTCCTGCCTGTGCAAGAAAAAAGAATCCGGGGGGAGTATGAAAGGTAGTTTAAAAGTAAAATATTTGGGATTGCTTGTTTTGGTAGTCGCTTTTTTCTTTTTGGTGGATCACCGCAGAGAGAGCAGCAACGCCGCTGATATTGAAAAGACATTTTCCAAGATCAAGATTTTCAGCGAGGCCTTGAACGAAATTCAGAAAAAATATGTGGAGGAAAAGGACTCCAAGGAATTGATCTACGGCGCCATAAGGGGGATGATGCATACGCTTGATCCCCATTCCTCCTTTCTTACTCCCGAAGAATTCAAAGAGCTGGAAATTGAAACCACAGGGAAGTTCAGCGGTATCGGAATTGAGATCACCTTAAAAGATGGCGTTTTGTCCGTCGTCTCCCCCATTGAGGGATCTCCAGCCGATAAGGCCGGTTTATTTCCGGGCGACAAGATCCTGCAGATCGATGATAAAAGCACCAAGAACCTGAACTTGAATGATGCCGTCCGGTTGATCCGGGGTCAGAAAGGGACCAAGGTCAATTTGCTTATCCTCCATGAGGGGGCCAAAGAGCCGCAGAAATACACCATCGTCCGCGATGTGATCCCCATCCGCAGCATTAAATCCAGGATGGTGGAAGAGGGGTATGGATATATCCGCATCAGCTCCTTCCAGGAAAAAACCACTGAGGATTTTCTGGCAGCCTTGGCCAAACTGGAATCGGCGACCAAAGAAGGATTGAAGGGATTGGTACTTGACCTGCGCAATGATCCGGGAGGGCTTTTGAACGAAGCGGTAAAAATTTCCGATATCTTTTTGGAATCGGGGGTGATCGTTTCCATTCAAGGACGGACCAAAGAACAGAATCATAAATTCACCGCTCAGACCAACAAAGTGGCCCGCAAATATCCCCTGGTCGTATTGGTCAATGAAGGCAGCGCCAGCGCCTCAGAGATTGTGGCCGGGGCACTGCAAGACCAGAAACGGGCGATTATTTTAGGCATGCCTACCTTTGGAAAGGGATCGGTCCAGACCATTATTCCCCTGGAAGATAATTCGGGGATCAAACTGACTACGGCCCGTTATTTTACGCCCAGCGGACGTTCCATCCAGGCCAAAGGCATCACTCCTGATATATTGATCAAGGGGAAACCCCTGAGAAAGGGCACCCAAACGGAAAAAGAACCCAAGGCACTCAGGGAAAAAGACCTGGAGAGACATATGGAGGAGGAAGGAAAGGTTAAAGAAAACGGACCGGAACCCCCGCCCTTAAATGGGAAAAAAATGAATGACGACACCGAGGATGATCCCCAACTTGCCAGTGCCCTGCAATTGCTTAAAAGCTGGGGGGTGTTTACCCAGGTTTTTAAAAACGTCAATCCCTGAGGCCTTGATGTTCAGTTTCTACTTCCTCTCTAATAAATAGAGAAGGGAACCAGTAAGTTTAAGTACCGCAACAGATAGCAGCGTCTTTTTATCAGTGATCATTCGGCTAACCCCTCGCTTGCGGGGGGTTATTTTTTATTAGTCACTGTCAGGAAACAGGAGGGATTATGAAATCTGGTATCCAATGGATCATGGGGTTGTTGTTGTTGATTGGAAGCGGACCGGTCTGGGGAGATGTGATGATCGAGTCCTCTTTCAAGACCGGTGGGATCAAGGGCATGGGAGAGGCGGAAGGCATGTCTGTCCAACGGTATCAGGGGCAGAAAAAATGGGATTCTCAAACCACCCGGTTTACTGGCGCCTTTCTCTCCCGCATGGTCGGTGAAACCGGAACCACCACTATTACCCGGGTGGATAAAGGGCTGATTTGGACCCTGGATAGCAAAGGCCGCACCTACCAGGAAAGCCCATTGACCCCGCCGAAGGGTAGATCCGAAGCCAGGGAGGGAAAGGATTCCCGGGAGAGCAAACCCACGGCGCGGGTGACGAAATCGGAATTTACCGTGAAAAAAACAGGAGCGACGGAGACCATCAACGGCTTTGCCTGTGAAGAATATCTGATCGCCTGGCTTCTGGAAATTGAAGACCTGGAGACCAAAGCAAAAAGCCAAAGTACCATGACCACCCGTCTCTGGACCACCCCGGAAACAGCGCTGATGCGAAAGGTAAAAGAGGAGGAAGGGGCCTTTAATAAGGCCTTGGCCAGAAAGTTGGGCAGCGAGCTCTCCCCGGAAGAGGCCAACAAGATGGGCATGGCCGTTCTGGGCGGAATGCTGAACACATCGCCGGAAGAAATGCAAAAAGGCATGATCCGGGTCAAGGAAGAGATGTCCAAGATCAAGGGGTATCCCATTCGCACCGTGATCCTCTGGAACGTCGAAGGGGAAAAGAAAGGCGGAAGCAATGAGCAGGAAAAATCCACTTCCACAAGGTCCTCGGAACGTTCTGAAGGTCCGGCCGGTTTTCTGGGGGGACTGATGGGTCGGATGACCCAGAAAAAAGGGGAGGAAAAAAGCAACAGTCCGGAGGGAAAGGAGTCCCCCTTTTTTTCCAGCACACTGGAGGTGAAGTCCCTGTCGGCCGACCCGATCCCTCCCGCAACGTTTGAAGTCCTGGAGGGGTATAAGAAAAAGTAAAAGCCTTTTTGACTTAGGACACCGTCTCAAAAGCAACCTTATTTTCAAAGGCAATAAAGAATCCTTAAGAGGATGTGGGAAAAATGGGAGACCCGTTAAAGGTAATCGTTGTGGGTGGTTCGGCGGCCGGCCCTTCGGCCGCTGCCGCTGCCCGGAGGAAAGCCCCGGAGGCCGGGATCACTATTCTGGAAAAAGGGGATTATATTTCCTATGGGGCCTGTTCTTTGCCTTATTATATCGGCGGTGTGATCCGGGATGCGGATTCCCTGATCGCCCGGACTCCGGAGGAGTTCAAGGAAAAGCAAAGGGTGGAAGTTGGCCTGGGGCATGAGGTTTTAAACATAGACGCACAAAAAAATCTGATATCGGTCCGGGTCATTGAAAGCGGAAAAGAAATAAGAATGCCTTATGACCGCCTGATTCTAACCACTGGAGCGAGGTCGCGCGGGTTAGGAATCCCCGGGGAAGAGGCCTCAAATGTCTTCACCCTGAAGTCCATGACCGATGGGGTGCGGATCCGCCGTTTTATCGATCAGGAAAAACCGCGCCGGGCGGTAATTATCGGCGCCGGCTATATCTCACTGGAGGTGGCCGAGGCCTTGAGGGAAAGGGGCATTGAAACCACCCTGCTTTATCGCGGACGTTATCCCTACAGCGGACTGGAACCGGAACTGGGGCCGATTATCGTAAAGGAATTGGAGAGTCACGGCGTTCAATATATCGGTGAGAACCTGCCCATCTCTTTTGAAAGGCAAGGGGACAGGGCCCGGGAGTTGGTGACCGACAAGGGCAGGTTCCCGGCTGATCTTTTTTTCGTAGGGGTGGGTGTGCTTCCTAATTCGGAGCTGGCCAGAGAGTCAGGCGTTGCCGTTGGAGAAAGCGGAGGTATCCGGGTCGATTCCAGGATGCGATCGAATTTCCAAAATATCTGGGCTGCCGGAGACTGCTGCGAAAAACATCACCTGGTGACCGGCCGCTCCGTTCTGGCCCCTTTGGGAGATGTGGCTAATAAAGAGGGTAGGGTGGCCGGAGAAAACGCCGTCGGAGGAAATTCGGAGTTCCACGGGATAGTAGGCACGGCTTGCGTCAAGGTATTTGACCTGGAAATCGGTATGACCGGGATCACCGAGGCCCAAGGAGAGCGATTGGGAATTAAGGTTATATCGCAGAAAGTGGAGGCCTCTTCGCGGGTCGGAGCTTATCCCGGGGCAAAGTCGACCTTTTTGAAGATCGTTGCTGAGCTGTCCTCTGGAAGGGTTTTGGGGGGGAATTGGGCCGGATGGGACGGTGAGGCCCGAAAAATCAATATCCTGGCGGTGGCTTTGCAGCAAAGAATGACCCTCGAGGATGTTTCCAGGCTGGATTTGGCCTATGCCCCTCCCTTCAGTCCGGTTTGGGACCCCCTGTTGATTGCCGCCAATCTGCTTAAAAGAAAAACAGGTTAAAAGCAAAGGACCTAAAATTGAGGATTTAATCGTTTCTCATTTCTCCAACGCCGTTGGATTTCCCCTTTTTCCCTTTACTTTGCGCTGCAGCAGGCGTAAAGTGGATAGGTTTTAACATAACAGTAAAGAAAGACCATATAATGGGAAAAGATCTGCAGCGAATTTTATTGGTTGAACCCCGTTCCCCGGCTGAACATGTCTTCAGCCGGGCGCGCATCCCTCGATTGGGCACCATTCTTTTGGGGACCATGCTCCGTGATCAGGGATACGAATCACGCGTAATTATTGAAGAAACTTCCGGTCCGGTTACCGACGACGATCTGCGCTGGGCTGACATGGTGGGTATTTCTTCAATTACCAGCACCATACCCCGGGCTTTTGCCCTGGGAGATCATTCCCGGGCATTGGGCAAGAAGGTGGTTTTCGGAGGTCCTCACGTCACCTTTTTAGCTGATGACGCCCTAACTCATGGGGATTATGTAGTCCGGGGAGAGGGGGAAGAAACCCTGACCGGGTTGGTGACAGCTCTTCAGCATCACCAATCCCTGGCGGAGATTTCCGGTCTCTCCTATTGGGATGGAGACCAACCCAGGCATAATCCTGATCGCGGTTTGATACAGGACTTGAATGCTCTACCGATTCCTGATTTTAATCTGATCAAAGGCTGGAATCCGCAGCAGGCGGTGGTCCCGGTGGCCACTTCGCGGGGCTGTCCCTTTGCCTGTAAATTTTGCTCGGTGGTGACCATGTTCGGACGGGCCTATCGCTTCCGTTCCAACGATCTTATTTTGGAGGAGGTCCGGACCAATGCCGCCCAGGCCAACCACCTTTTTTTCTGTGATGATAATTTTGCCGCCAATCCCGCCAGGGCCAAGGACCTTTTAAGACGCATGATAAGCGAGAACCTTCGGCCCAGTTGGAGCACTCAGGTACGGGCCGAGTCGGCTTTTGACCAGGAATTTTTAGAGCTCCTCAGGGAGACCAATTGCTGGGGTGTTTATATCGGTTTTGAAAGCGCCAATGATCAGGTTCTTAAGGCCTATCGCAAGAAACAGGATCAGGCCGCCATGGAGCGGGCCGTCAAGGCCTTTCATCGTCACGGAATCCATATCCACGGCATGTTCATGGTCGGGGCCGATGAGGACACGCCGGAAACCATTCGGGAAACCACACGCTTTTCCATTAGAAACCGGATTGATTCCGCTCAATTCATGATGCTGACCCCCCTTCCCGGCACAGAAACGTTTGAAACCCTGGAACGAGAGAACCGTCTTCTGACCCGGAACTGGGAGCTTTTCGACGGGTCACATGTAGTTCACCGTCCGCGGCTGATGACCGAAGCAGAGTTGCAGAAGGCCGCTTACCAGGCCCTGATCTCTTTCTATTCCTGGAAGTCGATCTTGAATCGATTGATCAAGATGGATTTTTACTACAGTTATCTACGTCTTTATGGAAGACGGCTTCTGAAAAGGGCCAGGGAGCGGATGGATAATCATCGCCGCTGGTTATCGCAAAACTTTCTGGAGCAGGCCCAGGCCCAGTTTGGGCCTGTGGGGAAATTCCAGGGGGTGAGAAAAGTGGCCCTTATTCCAGGGAACGCTACCGAAGCCTATCAGAAGTTTATCGCCTCTTTTCTGGACCGTTTGGGGGTGAAAGTGATCCCCGCGATCGACCTGCAGGAGACCTTAAAGCCGTTGAAAGAAAAGGTGGAAGTGGTGGTGGTCCCTATCCTTAATTATCTCCAGGAGGAAAAGAAGAAATTGACTCCGGCCTGGGAACAGATGATGGCCGGAATTAGGGAGAAATTACCTGAAGGATCTATTCCCATCAAGCTCTCCATTAATCTGGACACCGATTCCCTTTACCGGTCCTGTGTGCGTTTCGGACTCCTTTTCTCTCCCAATATGGAAAAGATCCGGCGGGCCTATCAAAAGGCCTGGCGGCAGTTGGGTCCTCAACTTCAAATGGAACTGGTTCGTATTTAACGTACAGAGTCTTTTCGTTTTAAATTCTTGAGGCAGGGGCCGGAAATTACCGCCCTTGCCTTTTTTTTAACCCGTGATCATCCGGAAAGTTCTTTTCGGATGAGAACTAACCCGTGATCATCCGGAAAGTTCTTTCCGGATGAGAACTAACCCGTGATCATCCGGAAAAGCCCTTTCCGGATGAGAACTAATCACCATCTGTTTAACGTAATTTATGATTTTTTCTCTGTCCCAACAATGGAAAGGTGAAGGAGGGGGGCGTGAGGTCCTGGTTCTGGCTTTCCCCCTGATCCTGAGCACCGGGTCCTGGGCCGTTCAGCATTTCGTGGACCGCATGTTCCTGTCCTGGTATTCGGCCGAGGCCATTGCTGCGGCCATGCCTGCCGGTCTCTTGAATTTCGCGGTAATGAGTTTCTTTATCGGCACGGCCAGCTATGTCGGCACCTTTGTGGCCCAATATTATGGGGCCGGGATAAAGGACCGGATCGGTCCTGCGGTCTGGCAGGGGGTCTATCTTTCCTTAGCCGGGGGAGTTATCCTCCTGGCCATGATCCCTTTGGCCGGGCCGATTTTTACACTGGTGGATCATGAATCCGCAATCCTCAGGCAGGAGGTGATTTATTTCCAGTACCTCTGCCTGGGCGGTTTTCCGGTGATTGCCGCTTCGGCTCTGTCCGGGTTTTTCACCGGCCTGGGGAGACCCTGGCCGGTGATGTGGGTGAATGTACTGGCTACAGGGGTCAATCTTATCCTCGATTATGGTATGATCTTCGGGCATTTCGGGTTTCCGGAAATGGGGATCAAGGGCGCAGCCATCGCCTCGGTCATCGCCGGGGTATCTTCCTTTGTGGTTTATATGGTCTTGATAATTCGCCCAGGTCTGAATCGGACCTATGGGACCCTGTCCGGCTGGCGACCGGATAGAGAGCTTTTGGGGAGACTGGTCAGGTTCGGTGTTCCAGCCGGGGTACAGTTTTTTCTGGATATGGCCGGTTTTACGGCCTTTGTCCTTTTTGTCGGACGCTTGGGCACGGTGAACCTGGCCGCAACCAATATCGCCTTCAACATCAATACCCTGGCCTTTATGCCCATGATCGGATTCGGGATCGCGGTTTCGGTACTGGTGGGCCAGTATATCGGGAAAGACCGGACCGATCTGGCCTCCCGCAGCACCTATTCCGGTTTTCTGATGACCTTTGTCTATATGAGTCTGATTGCCCTTCTTTACCTGTTTCTGCCGGGCCTCTTCACCGCCCCTTTTGCCGCTCGTTCCGAAGCCGCTCTTTTTCCCGAGATAAAGCGGCTGACCGAGACCCTCCTGCGTTTTGTGGCCCTCTATTCGATTTTTGACACTATGAACATTATCTTCTCTTCGGCCTTGAAGGGGGCCGGGGACACCCGCTTTGTCATGGTCATGATCGTGGGGCTGTCGGGCGGGGTCCTGGCCTTCCCCACCTGGCTGGCTATCACCGTTCTGGGTCTGGGGGTTATGACTGCCTGGACTCTGGCCACGACCTATGTCATCCTCCTCGGTTTCGCTTTCTATTTCCGTTTCCTGCGAGGCAAATGGAAGTCCATGCGGGTCATTGAGGTTCCGCCCCACATCCCCAATGTCCCGGCGGTTTCTGTGGAATGTCCGGATGCCAAGTTTGAACCATAGGTTCCTATTCCTCTACTCTCCTGCCCTTCTTTTTTCATAATACAATGCCTTGATATCGGTTTCAATTATGCTATTATGTCCCAAAGAGCAGAACACTTACCAATGCTTTAACCCCGTACAGGAGGTTTTTGAATGAAATGAACAACGTCCTGTCGGAGCCTAAACAAAGGATCCATCACCGACAAGGAGGAAAGTATGAGCCGTTTTCCGGAGTACGATCGTTATGATGGTCTGGGTTTGGCTGAATTGGTCCGAAAAGGGGACATTAGACCTCTTGAGCTCTGCGAAGAAGCAATAGAGAGGATTGAACGGATCAACCCCAAGATTAATGCTGTCGTTACCCCAATGTACGAACAGGGCCGCCGGGCTGCTTCCGAACCCTTGTCCGAGGGACCTTTTGCCGGTGTTCCGATCTTGATTAAGGACCTGGACTATGCTTATGCCGGTGTTCCTATGACCGCCGGATCAAGGGCTTTAAAGGATTATACCCCTTCCTATGACGATGAGATCACCATTCGCCTGAAAAAGGCCGGGACCGTGATTCTGGGCAAGACCAATACCCCCGAGTTTGGTCTGTTGGCGGTTACGGAACCGGAATGCTTCGGTCCCTGCCGGAATCCCTGGAACACGGAGCACACCCCTGGCGGTTCCAGCGGTGGTTCGGCGGCGGCTGTGGCCGCCGGACTGGTCCCCATAGCCGGGGGAAACGACGGGGGCGGGTCCATCCGCATCCCCTCCGCCTATTGCGGCCTTTTCGGCCTGAAACCCTCTCGGGGCCGTAACCCAACCGGCCCGGGTCAGGGACAGATGTGGCTGGGTGCGGCCCAAAATCATGTCCTGACCCGGTCGGTCCGCGACAGCGCCGCCATGTTGGACATAACGCAGGGACCGGAACTGGGGGCACCTTACCAGATCCGTCCCCCTCAAAGGTCCTATCTGGAAGAACTCCAAAACGAGCCGGGTCGCCTTAAGATTGCCTTCAATACCCAATCCCCCATAGGGACCCAGGTTCACCCAGAATGTGTTCGGGCTGTGGAAGAGGCAGCCGAACTATTGGGGGAACTGGGACATCATTTGGAAGAGGCCCGGCCGGCAATAGACGGAAAGGAATTGGCCAAAAGCTATCTGATGCTCTATTTCAGTTTCTTAGCCGCTCATATCGAGGAACTGGAAATTTTGCTGAAACGAAGGATCGGGGCTGATGAGCTGGAGCTTCCTACTCGAACCCTAAGTCTTCTGGGTCGGGTCTTTTCTGCAGGAAACCTCTATTGGGCCTTACAGCGCTGGGACGCAGCCGCACGTCAAATGGGTCTGTTTTTTCAGAAATATGATCTTTACCTGACCCCGACTACCGCCTGGCCGCCGGCCAAAATAGGGGAGTTGCAACCTAAAGGATCAGAGGTCCTGATGATGAAGGTGGTGAATTCCTTAAAATTGGGCAGGCTGCTCAAGGGGCTGGGTCTAATGGACCAGTTGGCTGAAAAAAGTCTGGAAAGGACCCCTTTCACCCAGTTGGCCAATCTGAGCGGGTTGCCGGCCATGTCCGTTCCTCTGCATTGGACGGCGGAAGGGTTGCCCTGCGGGACCCAGTTTATGGCCCCATTCGGGGATGAAGCCACCCTCTTCCGTCTGGCCGCCCAACTGGAAACAGCTCGGCCCTGGTTTGACAAGCGGCCGTTGCTCAGCGGTTAAGCGGTTTTGGAAAGGAGGGAGCCTGGGGGATTGTTTTTTGTCCGGGGGCCAAGGCCTTTCTTTTTTTATAAAATGATGCTTTGACATCAATATCGTTTATGCTACTATGGCTTGATGCGAACGACACTGACCATAGACGATGATGTTTTGGATAGGGCAAAAACTATTGCGGCCAAGTTTCGAAAACCCTTTCGCCTGGTGGTTAATGAGGCCTTGCGAAAAGGGTTGCAAGTGTTCGAAGATCCTCCACAAACCCGGCCCTATCGTACCCGTCCCCATAAGATGGGATTGAAAGCCGGTAGAAATTTGGACAACATCCAGGCCCTTCTATCCCAGATTGAAGGTGAGGATCACCGTTGATCCTGGTTGATGCCAACATCCTCCTTTATGCTGAAGATCAACGGAGTCCGTATCATGAACAGGCCTGCAAGTGGTGGGATGCCCAATTGTCCGGGGCTTCCCCGGTTTGTTTGTGTTGGATCGTTATTAATGCCTTCATCCGCATCGGCACCAATCCCCGTGTCTTTGAACACCCCTTGTCCATCGCCCAGTCGATTTCCCGGGTCCAGGACTGGCTAGATCAACCCTGCACACGCTTGATTCAGCCGACCAGCAGGCATTGGATCGTTTTTAAAAAAATGCTGTCCGAAGGCCAGGCCGCGGCAAATCTGGTCTCCGACGCTCACCTTGCTGCTCTTGCCAGCGAACATGGCTGTGTGCTGATGTCTACCGATACGGATTTTTCGCGCTTTCCGGGAATCCAATGGAAGAATCCCTTAAAATAACTCCTGATTTTTTTTAAGGGAACCCTTCTGTATTAAGGTGGAGAGATGCACCCCGCCTGATCCCGGGGAAATGGACCGGTTTGATTTTTAGAAGTCGTTAGGATAGCTATTTGAACTGAAAAATGAAAGTCTTATTAACCCGGCAGCCCCGAAAGGAAAACTGTATGGTTATGGGATGACTGAAAAACCCCGTTTTCAAAAAAAGAAGTCGGGGTTTTCTATTTTTTGAGGGGCAGGCAATAAACTGACATATTGCTGTCAGTAAGGTAGTATAAAATCGGTTTTCTGGTTAAGGAAAAGTAAATCGGGTATAAAGGCGAAGGGGAAATGCAAAGAAAATAGACCTGACCCCAAAATGATGGCCAGAAGGTAATGTTGGACCGGGATCTTGCGGATCTTTATAATGTGGAAACCAGGGTCCTAAATCAAGCGGTTAAACGAAATATCAAAAGATTTCCAGAAGATTTTATGTTTTTACTTAACAGAGGGGAGATTATGAGGATATCACAAATTGTGATATCCTCAGACCTAAAATTTTCCAAGCAGGTTCGTGCCTTCACCGAGCAGGGAGTGGCGATGCTTTCCGGTATCTTGAACAGTGATTGGGCCATTGAAGTTAACATTGCCATCATGCGGGCCTTTGTCAAGCTTCGGGAATTGATAGCCACCAATAAGGACCTTTCCCAGCGTCTGGATGAGTTGGAGAAAAAATATGATGGGCAATTTAAGGTGGTCTTCGAAGCCATCCGCCAACTTATGGCACCGCCGGCCAAGCCCAGACGAAAAATCGGATTTGATTTGAAGGAGAAGCAGGCCAGGTATGGGGGCAAAGAAAAAATGCATAGAAAATAGACCTGACCCTCCAACTGCATTCGGACCCTAAGAACCCAAAAAATTTAACCCAACAGAAACTCGGGGAGAAAGCTGATATCAATTACAAGTTCCTGGGCGAGATTGAAAGGGGTCAGCAGAATCCTTCCTTTGGGGTCCTGGCCAAAATCGCCACCGCTTTGGGAGTTGGTCTTCCCGAGTTATTCCGGTTTGACCACGAAATTTCAAACAGAAAGGAGATTGAAGCGCAAATAGTTCGAATCTTAAAATCCCTCCCCGATCAGGACCTTAGCCGAATACTTCTGGTTCTGAATACTCTTTATCCTGCCCACCAAAATTCATAACTCCTTTTGAGGATAGAAAAATTATAGCAAATCCTATCTTTTGCTCCACCTCAGTCTGGATCAAATAAACTGAAAAAACTTTCAGCCCAATATCTTTTGAAATTCCTAAATTTGGATTTGACTTTAGCTCTTTGTTATGGTTTATATTATAAAATTTTGATTTTTAGCTTTCTTGTAACCGGCGACCCCTACTATTTGAAATGCTGGTCCATAAAGCATCTTCCAATGACCCCATTTTTATATAGTAGAAATGGGGTCTTTTTTTAATCGGATTAAATGGTTATCAATGCTGGCCATAAATTAGGAAACCAATGGTATTAAGGGAAGGTCAAATTCTAATTGGCTCATTGTTCCATGAACCCATGCGGGTAGAAACTGTCCGACCTTCTGTCCATGACGCTTGGATTGTTGGATTGGTGGGGACCAAGTCCGAACGATTCCGAAGTGTCACCTTAACAAAAAATGATTTACAAACTCTAAAAATTCTTGAATCTCACCCATCATTTGACGGAGATCCCAAACTATTACGACTTGGACTTCAGGCCTACTCCCTGGGGATCGCCTGGGAATTTGATCCCTTTTTCGGCCTTTCCATTTCCCGGGTCGACCCTCTTCCCCATCAGTTGGCCGCGGTTTACGATTACCTTCTAAAACCCGCCCGAGTTCGGTTTCTCCTGGCCGATGATGCTGGAGCCGGAAAGACCATCATGGCCGGACTTTTGATTCGAGAACTGAAGCTTCGTGGTTTAGCCGATCGAATTTTGATTGTCTCTCCGGCCAACCTGGCCTTCCAATGGCAGCGTGAGCTTAAAGAAAAATTTGATGAAAAATTTCTGGTCATTAAGGGAAACGATATCCGTGATCAATTCGGGGTTAACCAATGGATGGAACAAAACCAGGTTATCACCTCGTTGGATCTGGCCAAAAGGGAGGATATCCTTCCCGGTCTCCGTCAGGTCCATTGGGACATGGTTATTATAGATGAAGCCCATCGTATGTCCTGGTCGCCGCCCTCCGGGAAAACGGCCCGGTATGCTTTGGGGGAATTATTGAGGGATTCTTCCGATCATTATCTTTTGCTAACTGCCACCCCCCACAAAGGAAATCCCGAGAATTTTTCCCGTTTTTTGCAGCTCTTGGATTTGGATGCTTATGCCGATGTCAGGTCCATCCAGGAAGCCATGGAGCGTAGAAGCGCTCCGTTTTATTTGCGTAGAATTAAAGAAGCCATGGTCTATTTTCCAGAACACCAACCGGACGGCACTTGGATCGCTAAAAAAATATTCACCAGACGAATCCCTCACACGGTGGATTTTTCCCTGGATGGTGACGAGTTCGAACTCTATCGCGACGTCACCCGTTTTGTGAAACGGCAAAGTGCCAATGCTGCCGCCCAGGGCGAGGACCCGCGGGCAAGGGCCGTCGGCTTCCTCATGTCCCTGTACCAGCGCAGGCTGGCTTCAAGTACTTACGCCCTACGACATTCCCTGCAAAATCGAGCCAGGCGTCTGGAAGAGGGGCTTAAACAGGCCCATGAACTCCTTCGCCAATCTCCCCCGGTTCTTCCCGATCCGGAGGAACTGGAAGAAATGGAAGAAGTGGAACGGGAAAGATTAGAAAGGGTTCTGGAAGCCATCACCCTTACCGGCAATGCCGACCAGATCGAAGAAGAGATAAAAGAGCTTCGACTCCTGGCCGAACAAGCCAGGGTGGTGGAAGAAACCGGACAGGAGGCCAAATTAACCAGGCTCAAAGAATTGCTTCACCAAGAGGGGTTCTTTGATCATTCGGACCAGCGATTATTGATTTTCACCGAATTCAAAGACACCCTGGAATATTTGGTGGATTGTTTCAAGAAATGGGGGTTTCAAGTCGGTTTCATCCATGGCAGTATGAAATCAGGCTCCCGGGAAGAATCGGGGACCCGACTTTTTGTCGAACAGCAATTCAAAGAAGGGGTTATTCAAGTCCTGGTGGCTACTGAGGCGGCCGGGGAAGGAATTAACCTCCAATGCTGCCATATTCTCTTCAATTATGATATTCCCTGGAACCCCAATCGTCTGGAACAGCGCATGGGCCGCATTCATCGCTACGGCCAGAAAAAGGATTGCCTGATCTTTAACTTTGTGGCCACCAACACCATCGAAGGCCGGATTCTTCAGCGTCTTCAGGAAAAATTGCAGGAGATTCGGGATGCCCTGGATGATGATTCGGTTTTTAATGTGGTGGGGGAAGTACTGCCGGCTGCTCATGTGGAACGGGTCTTGCGGGAATATTATGCCGGCAAATTGGGTGAAGTTGATCTGGAGGATCGTTTGCTTAGAAATGTAGACGAAAACCAGTTCCGGGCCATTTGTCAGAATGCCCTGGAGGGGCTGGCCACAAAGAAACTTAATCTGGAAATGCTGATCGAGCGAAAGGCCCTGGCCCAGGAAAGACGCCTGGTCCCGGAGACCATCGCCCGCTTTATTGCTGAGACATCGAGCTATGCCACTCTGCCTTTTAAATCGGTCCCGGCCTTACCGCATACCTTTGAGCCGGGAAGAACTCCTTCTGCTTTACGACAATATGAAAAAGATCCGGATTGGCGCCTTCCTGTTTTGGTTTCCCGTTATCCCAGGTGTTCAACAGACCGGGAAACTGCCGAGTCTAATAATCTGGAATGGGTCACTCCCGGCCATTCCCTGTTTGAAGCCCTTCGCCGCCACACCACCAATCTGGCCCAGGAATCCTTAACCAAAGGGGCTTGTTTCTATTCCCTACAAAATGAACATCCGGCCAAGATCGATTTTTACCGGGCCAAGGTGGTTGACGGCCTTGGTCAAGTCATTCATGAACGTCTCTTTGCCGTAGAAGTCCAACAAGGCCAGGATCCCCTTTTGCGCGAACCTACGGTACTTGGGGATTATTCTCCGGGACCACTCCCTGATTTAATACCTGATCTTGACGAAACCGAAAATACCATGGATTGGCTCCATACTCAGGCCCTTTTCCCCTTTCTGGAAGAGGTCCGTTTGGAGCGAACAAAAGAAATTCAACTGATAGCCGACCATGTGGAATTATCCCTTACCGAACTCCTGCAAAGGGCCGATGACGAAATCGGCCGGGCAGCAGCGGAGATCGAACAGGGGATCCAGGGGGCGGAGGGCCGCCTGGCTCAGGCGGAAAACCGTCATGCCGAACTTTTGTCCCGGAGGGAAAGAAGACGGAAGGAATTGGAACAGCAACGCTCCCTGGCTATTCAAACCGTCGAACGGATAACCAGTGTTCTGGTCCTTCCTCACCCGGAACGTGAGGCCCCGGAGGTCCGTCGTCTGCGACCTAATCTGGAAACCGAGGCCACAGCCATGCGGGTGGTTATGGAATTCGAACAGGCCAAAGGTTGCCAGGTATTCGATGTCCATGAAAAGAATCTGGGTTATGACATCACCAGCCTGGATATCAATTCCGGTGAACTGCGTTTGATCGAGGTCAAAGGGATCGGCGGGATCAAGGGTACGGTTCTTCTTTCACCCAATGAAAGACGGGTGGCTGAGGACCGGCGGGATTGCTACTGGCTTTATGTGGTCACCGACTGCAATACCAACCCCACCCTTCAGGAGCCGATCAAAGATCCGGCCCGGTTAAAATGGCACGAGGTGACCAAGGTGCAGCATTACTGGCTGGAAGTGAATACCATCACTAAGCCAATGATATTAAAGGAAGAAATTTCAGTATTTCAACGTCAATCTGTTATTCCGAAGGGCTTTTAAAGAAAATGGTTGACAATTCCGATAATATTATTACTATTAAATCAGGATTTGCTCCCCGTCCGACACGCCGCAAGGCCCGGACGGGGTTATTTTTTTATGGGGGGTGCCAAGTGCCTTCTGAACCCCTCATCAAACGTACTATCGCCTTCATCGACGGGCAAAATCTTTACCACGCTACCCACGAATCATTTGGTTATACCCCTTTTTTCTAGTTTTGGTACAGAAATGCCTTGGCCGAGGTGAGAATTTTGCAGAGGATTAAACAGTGAAAAAGAACTTCGACCAGGCTAAGCTTCTGATCCGCGAGGGAGAGGGACTCACACTGGAATTCAAGGAAAAATTCACTCCACGTATAGACGAAGACCTGGTGGCCTTTGCCAATACCAAGGGCGGCATCCTGCTACTTGGCGTTCGGGATAACGGTTCCATTTCAGGTGAACGACTGACCAATGACCTAAAGGGACGGATCAACAGCCTGGCCAGAAACTGTCAGCCTCCAATTATTATCGAGATGAGACAATCGATGGATGTTGTGGCTATCGAGGTGCCGGAAGGGTCGGAAAAGCCTTATAGCTGCAAGACTGGATATTTCAGGCGGCTTAACGGGACCACCCAGAAGATGAGTCACCAAGAAATCCGGATCATGTTCCGGGAAAATGAAACTATTCCTTTTGAGGAGAAAACAGTTAAAGGATTCTCCTTTGAGGACATCTCCAAGATTAAGATCCGTTCTTTCAAAAAAGAAGCCGGCATGCACCTCGGCAATGTTTCGGATGCCGATTTCCTTCGCAGTTTGAAAGTAGCTGATGAATCAGGTGTCAAAAATGCGGGTATCCTCTTCTTTGCCAAGGATGTTTATAACCACCTTCATCAGTCGCAAATGACCCTCCTGGCCTTTAAAGGAACTGACCGGCTCCACATATACGACCGCCGTGATGTGAGGGACGATCTGCTTACCCAATTCAATGAGGCCGTTGCGTTTCTGAAAAAGCATCTGAACATCCGAAGTGAAATCCGGGGATTCGATCGGGAAGATATTTACGAGATACCCTTCGATGTTTTACGCGAGGGCTTGGTGAACGCCCTCATGCACCGGGACTATAGCATCACCGGTACTCAGGTCAGTGTCGAGATCTATGATGACCGGGTTGAGATCATAAACCCGGGAGGTCTGCCTAAGGGTTTGTCGATTCGGAATCTCGGCACGGTTTCGATCCGGCGAAACGAGCTGATTGCGGATCTCTTCTTTCGTTTGCACAAGGTCGAGCGTATTGGCATGGGAATCCAGAAAATGAAGAATGCCATGGCAGCGGCGAAACTGCGCGAACCGATCTTCGTACCGGACGCTTTCTTCCGGGCCATTTTCTATCGTTCGCCGGAATTTGCCTTGAAAGAAAAAGAGGTTGAAAGGTCACCCAGGTTGGTAGAAGGGTTGGCAGAAAAGTTGGTAGAAGGGTTGGCAGAAAACCAGAAAAAAATTCTGTTACTGATAGCCCGTAACCCTCGTATCTCAAAAAATGCAATGGCTCAATCATTGGGCATAAGCACAACCGCCATAGACAAAAATCTAACAACCTTGAAACAGAAAAGTCTTATCCGGCGCGTGGGTCCTGACCGGGGCGGGCGGTGGGAGGTATTGAAAGATTGAGGCAATGGCCCAATTCAGATGGCATGAAGTAGCCAAAGTTCAGCATTACTGCCTGGAAGTGGATACAATGACGAAGCCGATTCAAGTTCGGGAAGGCTCGTCACCATATGTCGGATAAAATTAGATGAATTTTCTAGAAAAATGGTTTTCTAATTATAAAGCTGCTCCGTTACCTAGTAGCAAGTGAATCTAATAAAATCCTAGGACCCAGCCATCATTGTTCATAGTGAATATAAGGCAGGAGGCAGTCAAATGATAAATTGCGATGATGGAACACTTAAACGTTCTCTCCTGTTGGGAGCAAGAATACGTTTCTCCCCATCTGGAGCTAATGTCCGAAGCCAGGCAATCGAACGTATTATCGAACAGAATTTGGCATCCAACGAAGTCGATACTGGTTTGACTGAGCAGGATCTTCAACATTTGGTAACTCTTGGAGGTCAAATTTCAGTGCTTAGGATGTCTGACCTTCGGCAGGGTATTACCTCCCTCAAGCAGTCAGGAAGGATTATTGATATAAGAGACGGCTGGCAACAACGTTATTTACTTTCACCTGAAGCCAGACTTGAGGTTGCTCAAATAGTCACCGAAACTGAGGAACATACCAAGGCAACGATCAAAGAGCTTTTTGGAAATGTTTTTGGCGAAAAAGATATATATCAAAAAGCCTTCCTTCGGCTACTCTGTAAGGTGTTCTCGGAACTCAGCGAAGTTTACATCCACGACATTACGAGGAAACCAGGAAACACTGATCTCGCCGAGCACAGACTACTTTCGGTGGTCATAGAAGAAACAATAAGATCTGAACAATTACTTGATCCCGACACTTTTCGATATGGAGTAAACCGCTTTTTTCGGGAATCTACACCTCAGTTTGATCAGATAAAATGGAATATGGCGCAGAATTTTTATGTTGCAAAGGCACTCGGTTTGGATACTTCCTCTGACTTACTCTCATCTGATATCTTTAAGGATGCGTCCTTATATTGCGACACAAATGTTCTTATTGCCGGACTTATACCAGGAAATCGTCATTACAGAAGTTTTAAAGAGATGGCCAGGTCTTGCAACACCATAGGGATGAGTTTGAAAGCCACCCACTTAACTATAGAAGAACTTCAATGGGTAATAAGTGCACAAGGGGATCTACTCCGTAAAGTGATTGATAGAATTCCTGATGAAACCCGCGCAAAAGTCCGGAATTTTTTTTTAGAGGCTTATCTATCCGAGAAGGAAGTATTCCCCAATATATCAATTGACGATTTTATTGACAGTTTTCAAAGACCGAAGGAGATATTGCAGGATTCCTTTGGGCTTTTAAAAGTAGATGACGTTTGGTTTAACATAGCATTTGAAGATAATGAGGTAAGAATATTTGCTAAAGAAATTTCTCAGAAATATAAGGAGATGAGAGGTAGGGCAAAATCAGAAATTGCCTCGCTTCATGATGCTGCCCTAGCAATCTATGTGGCCAATGAAAATAAAAATCAACGGAAATCTTGGATAATAACTTTAGACATAACTCCATTGCTAAGCCCCCGGCTACGCCGGGGAGAGTAGAAAAAGCTATGCTGTAGTATTTAATAAAAAAGCTCCTTTGGTTAGGATGGCCGCGGACTGTTTCCGTGGCTGATCCGCACGAAAG
>JBFMBU010000180.1:0-10194 GCA_040755035.1 Thermodesulfobacteriota bacterium | reverse complement strand
TTATTCTTGAATTGGTGACTATATACGGCAATAATTCCACCAGTACGGTTTTCGGTGAGGGAGGGGGGGGGCTGTTCAATGGAGCTTCTCTTACGGGAACTAACGTTGTCATTTCAAGCAATATCGCCGAACAAGGAGGCGGCTATTATAATAACTCTTATTATGTAGCAACTTTAAACAATTTCACGTTCAATAATAATTATGCAAAATACGGTGGAGGAATCAACAACGACATGGGAATCATTAATCTTAATAAAGGCTCAATCACTTATAATTCATCAAATTGTTGCGGTATAAACAATTCATATACTGGTGGGGGCGGTATTTATAATAATGATGGGTCTATGTCATTAATTGATGTATCTATCATCGGAAATGAGGCAAACAGCCCTGGGGGATATGGAGGGGGAATTTATAACTGGAAAACAATGAGTCTTATTAATGTATCGTTAATAAATAATACTGCTGCCTATGGAGCAGGTATTTATAATGGAAACTTCGACGGCCAGGCGAATACCCTTACCATAACCAATTCAACCATTAGCGGAAATATTGGAAAGAGCAGTAGCTCCCCCAATATCCAAGCTGTCGGTGGCGGTATTTACAATACCAACAATGGTCAACAGACAATTACCAATTCAACAATCTGTCAAAATTCAGCAATTCTGGCCGCAGGAATTAACAATCAACCCCTTGCCACTTCCGTTCTCTTACGAAACACGATATTAGCTGGAAATAGTAGTATGCTTAACGGTCCAGACTGTCAAGGAATAATAATTTCGGGGGGCAATAATTTATTGGGTAATGTCTCGGGATGTTCTTTTACTCCCGCGACGGGAGATCTGATAAACTTAGAACCTCGATTAGGATCCTTAACCGGAAATCCTCCCTTTTATCCGCTTCTATTTAACAGCCCGGCCATTAACGCAGGCAATAATAATTTTTGCCCGGCAACTGATCAACGCGGAGTTCAGCGTCCCCAAAAGGGTATTTGCGATATAGGATCCTTTGAATACCTTGACCCCAACCGGATCATATTAAACAATCTCTTTCTTCTTTTATTATAATACATTATCTTCCCGAATAATAGAAGAAGAATTAAGGGCACGATTTGCTCTCTCATTCATATTCTTTTCACCTGTTCAATACCCAAACAACCCCGATAGCCGAGAATGAAAAGGACTCAGTGATTTTCTGTGACCAGCCAAATAATAGCGGGCTCCCCATTGGTATTAGGGAAACATCCTCTTGATAAAAGAGAGTATTTTTCTCTTTGATCTCTTTGATAACTGACGGCTTATTGGTTAATCCGATTTTACTAATAACTGGTTTGCTATTCGATAGTAATGATAGGCATTCCCTTAAAATGAGTTTATTGAAATGCCTTTTGGGTATTCTTTATCTGAATTGACTACTGAAAAAATAGGAGGTTCCGAAAAATACCCGACGCCCCCCTGGCCCCATTTTATCTCTAAGGGACCAGAGGGAGTTTTATACACAACAGGAGTATGGTTCGTAACGTAAGATAATTACTTTGTCAACTAATTAATCAGATACATAGCCTGTATCGTAGGGGTTTCTAATGCATTATCCAAGAGAACATAAAGTGTTTTTCCAAGGCTTAAAGCGGTTAGGGCTGTTGCCAATTGTTCTTTTCCTTGGGTAGCGCTTAGAAGCATGTATTTCTGAGTAAAGTAGCCACTTGCCGTTAAGCATACGTAATTATTGCCATAACCGGAACCTGTTGCTACAATCGTTGCTGTATACCAAGCTTCAGCTGCTTGGGTTTCCTGTTTAAAGGTAAAAAAAGTCATCAACACAAAAACTGCCAACATTAAAATAAGAGACTTCTTTTTCAAATTCATTCTCATGGGATTTCTCCTTTCTTTTATCTTTTTTTAGTATTTAATTTATTAAAAAATTAATAAAAATAATAGCCTAAAGCCAACAACCTATTAAAAATACTAAATTTAGTATAACTATGATATTTTTTTTTTATTGTGTCAAGGGAAAAAATGAGTTTCTTTAAAATATTTTAACAGGGATGGGGGCAGACAAACTTTGTATCTGTTCCTGTCAAGGTTTATTTGCTAATTTAAATCCTATTCCATTAACAATTCCAGAATTGGGGAAATAGATACAAACAAAGAAGCGTTGACATTGATCCTTGGTTTGGATCCGCCGCTGGGACATAAGGTCGGAACGGAAGTCCCTTTGGTAATTACGGAGTTGAGAATTTGATCTACCGTGGCGGTCGGTCGGTTTTGCCTTAGAATAGCCCAGGCACCGGCCATATGGGGGGTGGCCATAGAGGTGCCGTTCCAGCGGGCATAACTTACATCGGAGGCCCCGGTGGAAGACAGGATATCCTGCCCTGGAGCAAAGATATCCTGCAGGGTCGATTCCCAGTTGTTAAACATGGTTTCGGTATCCCATTTGGTGGAAGCCCCCACCGCTATGGCCGAAGAGATGCAGGCCGGGGCGGAAATCCAGCCGCAATAACCGTCATTACCGGTGGCGATGACTGTAGCGATCCGTGACGCTCTCAAATTATCGATGGGAAGTTTGACCCCTGCGTTCTCACTGTCGCACAGGCCCTGGTTGTTATAGGCCCCGCCGCCCAGGCTCATGTTCACCGCGGCGATGCTGTAGGTGTTGCGCAGACCGTAGACATAATTGAGCCCGGCGATGATATCGGAGTCATAGGCGCCCACACTGCTGTTATACCTGGAAAATACTTTAACAGCAATGATCCCGGCCTCTTTGGCGATGCCGTAAAGGGTCCCATCTGCCCTTTTTCCAGCGGCGATCCCGGAAACGTGGGTTCCATGATCATACCCGGTATAACTGGACGAATAATGGGCCGCAGAACCGGGGCCGGTCATAGCATTTAGACCATTAGGACAATCACCATAAGGAGGATAGGCATACTGTCCGGAGGCGAAACAGGCTTCGACAAGGGATTTTCCGGAGAAGAAGAGATGGCTGGAACGGATGCCGGTATCTAAGACAGCCACATACCACCCCCTTCCGGTAAAGCCCCTGGACCAGGCCGTGGTGGCCCCGATGATGCTGACCGTATTGTCCAAAAGGGGTTCAATTATTTCCGTTTGAATACTGGCCTTTTTACTGCTGGAAATTTTTTCAACTTCCAAGGGCGGGAGGAAATTCAGCTTGTCGGGAAAGATTGCCTCCACTTCCGTTAAGCTTTCCAGAGTGTCCAGGGCCTCCTTGGAAACGGTCATGGCCAGCAGGGGAAGGGTCTCATAGCGGCGAAGGACGGCAAAGGTCTTTCCTTGTAAGGCGGATAAGACCCTGTTGACCGTTGCCGCTATCTCCCCGGCCAGGGACTGATCGGCGTCAATGCCCGCCTGCGTCCTTTTTTCTCCGGGAATAACCACAGGCACGGCCAGGGATGCCGCGGAAAGTTCGGTTATTTTGGGCGTATGGAAACGAACGATTATTCTGGCCTGTCCGGAGGTCTGCAGGGTTGAATAAATGGTCTCCCGGTTGACAAACTTATCCTGGGCTGCGGCTTCCGCAGCAAAAGAAAGGGAAACCAGTAGTAATCCCATTAAAAAACAAAAATACCTTCCGGTAAAACTATCGGACCGACCCCTACCCTTCTTACCCCAATTATAATAATTCATCTAATTCTCCTTGTTTAAACCAAAAAAAGGGTTCTTTGGTTAGAAATAAAATGTGTACGAGGGAATCACGGGGAAATTTTTCAAATTCTTTCCCTGTCTACTTTTTCCTTTTCCATTCAAACCTCTAAGCTAACGGCTTAAGAATATTGATATTCCTATTTTATATCCGAATGAGACCTTGTCAAGGACAAAATTTTTTTCCCGGGAATTTCCTCTACCTTCTACCTTTCCATGGGGTTTTCATGGGGAAAACGTTTCCCTCGAATAAGAAAATATTTCCTGCCGCTATCGGGAAATGCTTTTCCCAGACCATCCGCCGTTCTATTAACTATTTTATATGATTAATAAATCCCATCGAAGATTTTCAGGCATATTTCTTGTAGAGAAAAAAATCAAAAGCGGTTATTGAACTTTTAACCTCAACGTTTGAAGGAGGAAATTCAATGGATGCCGTCTCTTCTCCAATAAACCGGCTCTGTATCGCTTTCGAAGTTCAAAAGTCAGGAAAACAATATGCCCCTCCCGGGGGTACTGCTGAAGGAAACCACTTTATCCTTCCCATAGAACCGGGAGGCGATAAAAAAACCATCACACCCGAACACACGCCTGAAGATAAAATGTACACCGCTCCCGGAGGACCGGCCAAAGACAAAATATATTTCCCACCGGGAAGCCCGTCCAAAGGCAAGTGGTACAGCGGTCCGGGAGCACCGGTTCCGGAGGAACCGCCCTATGACCCCCCTCCGGGGAACCCTTATACTCCGCCTCCGGAAGATCCGGTTTTAGGGAGATTGGTTCCCTGTGATCATGAGGAAATCAGTTCCTTTACTTCTTTTATGGAAGGCCTGGGAGTCAATGATTCAGGGAAAATGCCTGAGTTTAACGGAAATACAGCGCTGGCTTTATTTACTTCTCAATTAGTCGCGGCTGATCATTTCAGCAATAATGTAATGCTATCGGCAGCCGACTATTTTTTTTAAGCGAGTGATTTAGTAAAAAATATATCCCTCTCAAAAATTATTACGGGGTCCTGATAGTAATAGCCCGGTTAGAGAGAAGGTATCTTTTTCAGTTAGTTCAAATTCTCCATAGTTAAAAGTGGGGAATGGCACCATTCGAGAAGAAACCCGATGAGGCATCCCCCCAATAAAAGTTTCGTCTTTTTACCCCCAGATCAATCCCCCAGCAATAAAAACATCCAGGGATTTGCTTTTTTTGAGGGAAGGGCATTAACCGCCCGGCCAAGATTGACCCGGGGTTTGGTGATGGCCACTTTGCCGTCGGTAACCAGATCCCCGTTGTCAACCAAATAGCTTTTCACCTGCGCCGGGGTCAAATAGGAACCGGTCTTGGCCTTGGCCGCCTGTTGCAGCACCGCTGCTGCTCCGGCGGCATAGGGACAAGCCGCGGAAGTGCCTCCGAAGCCGGTATAATAATCACCGGTTGAATATCCGCCTGATCCAACGATATCTGTAGTATAGGCATTGTTAGAAGGGGCGAAAAGGGACAGAAAAGAAGCACTGTTTGAGTATGTGGTAACCTGATCACCTGCCGTTGTATAATCGACATAGCACCTTCCTGTTGAACAAGGACAACCGCTGGTGTAACCAGCACAGGAACCGAGATTAATACATCCGACATATCCGGCAGAAGGATACCTTCCAATATTGGCATCATAAACCGCCCCGACCGGAATGACATAGCTTATACAGGCCGGCCAGCCCATGGAATCGCAATAGCCATCATTTCCCGACGAGACAAACAAGGTCATCCCGGCGGCCACGGCGTTGGCCGCGGCCGTGGTCATGGGTGAACTGTATGAGTCACAGGTGGAATAATGACGTCCCCCTCCGAAACTGGTGCTGATGATCATGATAGGATAACTGGGGTTGTCGTTTTTATGGGTAACGGCCCACTCCCACCCGGCTATCATGGCTGACGTATAAGCGCTTCCGCTTGTACCATAGGAAATTTTGATGGCATAAAGTTTAGCCTCAGGAGCAACCCCGCCGATGTAATCCCCAACCGACCCTTGATTTCCGGCTGCAATTCCGGCACAACAGGTACCATGGGCGTTACCTGATAAACTATTTGGTCTGGGATCGGAATCGCTGTCCCCGGTGTCATACCCTCCGATCACCTTCGAGTTGGGGAATCCCCCGCCTCCGAGCATGGAATGGGAGGTGTCGATTCCGGTATCGCAGATGGCGATGCTCAGGCCGGAACCCTTATAGGTACTTCTGGGGGTGGAGGCATTCATCAAGGGGATCCCCTGGGCCAGGTGCGCTTCGAGAATATGGTCCTTTTCAACCGCTATAACCTCCTGCGAATTGACGATACGCTCCAGAGCGGCGGCGGTCACTTGAGCGGAAAACCCGAATTGATAGGAAAATCTCTGGGTAACTTTTATTCCCGCAGGACCGAAACGCTCGAAAAACCGATTCACCGTTTCTGTTACAGTGGCCCGTAATTGTGTTTTGATACCTTCGTCCTGCAAATTATAATAAGCGGGGGCGCCCTTCACTTGAAATTCTGGGGGAACCGGTCCTGATGACCTGGAACGTTCAGCCAGGGCTCCGGCTGTTTCCGTCGGCTGTAAAAGAATGATGACCGCTGTTTCGTCCTTGCCGTTGAGGAAGTCTTCAAGAATCTTATCAGGTTCACGAAGTTTTTCGTTGGACTTGAGTCTGGTAATGGTATCGTTTGTATTCTGTGGTTGAGCGTTTGTCACATCCAAATTACATATGGTTATTAAAAGCATCAAGAATAGAAAATATACTTTTTTCATAACTCCTCCAATATTTTTTTGTTTTTTTGAAGGAAAAAGGATTGATCGCTTATATTTCAGAACTGTTTTTAAGATAGCGATATTGCTAAAATTGTCAATGAGTTTTTTTTGAGGGAGGGTTTTGTTGTAAATCAAATAAAATTAATAAGTTAAAAAATCATTTTAATCCCCCAGCAACAGCATCAGCCAAGGCAGGGTTTTTAAGGAGGCGAGAAAGGTCCGGTCCTCTCCATAGGCAGGCCCCAGGCTGTTTGCAGCCGCCAGCCGGTAATGGTAGTTGGTATGAGGGACAAGGCCTGCCAAGTCGGCGGTCACGGCAACCGGTTCCCACCCACTGCCACAGGATTGAGCCACGGTGGCATTTCCATAGGCCGCTGTGGGACCCCATTCAAAGAAACAGGTTGTAAGCGAACCGTTGGGGATGACCGTTCCCCTTAAAGTGACCGACTGTGCTGTTTGGTTGGTTGCCGGGCCGCTGAAAACGGTTGGGATTTGAAATGAATCATAATAGATAGTCAAACCAACGACATTCACATTTTGATGGCTGCTGTTGTCGTAGGCCATGACGGTCAGGGTGTTTACCCCGGGGTTTAAAGAAAGAAGCTTACTCCAGTTAGCCGTGCCGCTCCCGGCAGTCGTATCATCCTCGGCCCGGACTCCATTTACGGTCACTTGTTGAATACCGCTGTCCCCGTTTCCCGAATCGGTGGCTGTCCCGTTCAATGTGACGGTCCCGGAGGTTAGGTGTTGACCGTTGCTGTGACTAATGATGTGTAATGAAGGTGGGGTTATATCGGCTTCGGTGTTGAAGGGCAAATCTTCACCATAGGTGGTTCCGGCCGAGTTCGCCCCTACCACCCGAAAGTGGTAAGTTGTATTCGGGGTTAGGCCGCTTATGGTCCTGCTCACCGGAATATTGCTGTTGCCCGTTATCGGACTCTGGTCCGCTGTCACTACCGTCCCATAAGCCGTAGTCAAGCCATATTCGAAGGACACTAACGTAGCTCCGTTATTGGGATTTACCGTTCCGTTCAAGATCCCTCCTGAAGTCGTAATCCCACTGGCGGCATCGGTGGTAACGGTAGGCGTCGTGACCGGGGGGGTGGTCTGCGGGTTGACGATACTGACGGCCATCAGCTCCATGCCGGAATAACTTCCACCCCAGGTCATGGAATGCATGTTGTGGTCCCAGGTGTCATGTAGATAGACCGTATTCCCGGTATCATCATAGCCCACCCCCACCATGGCATGCCCCTCAAGGATGAGCAGTACCGGCCGATCGGCATCGATTTCTGCCTTATACCGGGCAAAGGAAAACCCTCCGGCAACCGTATTATCCGTTCTCTGATTATAGCAATCGGTTACCGAATATCCACGGGCCTCATAGAAAAGTTTTATCCCATAGGTCAGATCATGGCTGTGGACCGCATAGGAAACCATTTCTTCGCAGGAAAACGGTTCCGCCGACGAGTCCCAGTAATGAATGGTAGCTCCCCCGTCAATATTACCGTAGGCGGACTGACTAACTTTCATATAATCCCCGATCGCCTCTCCCCAGGGGTGCTCGGTCCAGCCGTTGGTAAGATAGGGGTCCTCGGCATCACTTAAAAATTCAAGCCAATAATTGTCAATAGAACCTCCGGTGGTTCTGCCGTCGATCCCTTGACGGGAGGCAGCCAAAGGCAGGCTGGGATAAGTGTTAATACCATCCGACCAGGTAGGCCAGGAACTGTTATTTAAGGGCGTAACTCCACCGTTGGTCGGTCCGGTGTATATATTCGGAAAATCGGTTCGGTCATAAAAACCGGCAATCATCGCCCCTGAAACCGCTGCGCAGCCGAAGACCCAGTCAAAAGCGGGAACGGTCAAGGTTTTGATTCCTAAAATCCGATTCGATTCCGGCGGGGTGACAACCATGCGATCGAGAGCATATCCGGGAGGGGGCTTCGGGGGGCCTTTGATCATATGTTCATTAAGGGTATTCCCCTCGAAAAACACAATTTTTTGAATACTGTAATAATCATTGGTCCTTACCTGAGACCTGGAAACGGGGATGCGCTCAAGACCTGGGGCTGGGGCTGGGGATTTCCTGGCTGTTTGGGCCTGGACCGATGAAAGGCTGCCGATGCTCGAAGAAAGAAGTAAAAAAATCGGAATTAGCCAATTGAGCCAATAGAGGGAAAAACGTTTGGGAACCCTCGTTAATGTGTTTAATCCGTTAATTTTACTCATTTTTTCATTAAATCCCATCGGCTTCCGATCTAAAACAACCAAACCTTTACTTTCTTTTATCGGATCAAATCGATAAAAAATGAAGGGCGTGGGTTGAAATCAATTTTGAATGCAAAATCGCCGTTTTAAAAAAGCTTGCATAGGAGGGGGGAATTAATCCTGCCGTCTGATGCATTAAACTATCAATTATTCATCAGGGCACGAACTAGGATAACTATCGATATCCCTTTTTTGGATGAAATCAGGAAGGTGCAAAAAAAGAGGGGCGGTCTTTTTTCCGTCTTATTTCATAATTTTTAACGGAATCTCTGGACAACAGAAAAATTAAATAAAAAAGCAGAAAGGTGAAATGGACCTCGGGGCCCATGAAGGCCCTTGTCCATCTTTCCGACAAAGAGGACCTCTATCGGACCCTTGAAAGCCAGGAAGATATCGTAATTTCAAACTGAATTTATTAGGATTTCTCTCTGCTTTCGAAATGACATCAGGATAAAGCCAATTAGGAGACACAACACTATAAAAAAAAGGGGATTATCTCCAACTCTTTTAGAGATAATCCCCTTTAATTATTTAAGGCTATCAGTTGTTATCCAGGAGCAAAGGCAGGAAGGTGAGGACCGACTTGTTCGGACCGGGCCAACCGGCCAGACGGGCCATCATCCACCAGAAGGCCCGGCCTTTTAAAATGCAATTCAGCCTGCGGGAATGGGCGCAGCTCCCACAGCTCGCTGCCAGTTGGGTTAGAGGGGAACCCGGGTTGGCCGCTATCCACTGATCGGCCCAGTTATACCCTCCGGTATAATAACATTCATCATTGGCATTCAGGAGCATGAAATTGATGTTCCCATCGGGATTAAAGCTCTCGATATCGGCGAAATCAAAAAGAATCTTGTTGTTTTCCCGGCAAAAGCGGCGGATCTGTTCGTTGCGCTGATTGACATTGCCGTTTACACCCGTCCCGTTTAAATGGCCGGTCATATAGACGAATTTCACATTCGGGAAATCCCGCTCCAGTTGATCCATAAGGCTCAAATATTGAGCTATCTCAGCCTCAGTGCCGTCCACTTGACCGCACCAGGACCAGATGACCACGTTGCGGTTGCACCCACCATCACGGTTTAAAAGATTGCGCGTGGCTGTGGCCCAGGCCGTGCGGTTGGGATTGCCCAGATCACTGGCCCCGGGTATGCCGTAATCGTTCAGAAAAACTGTGGCGTTATAGCCGCTGCCGGAATAGGTGTAATAATAGGCCGAGCCCACAGTACCCCTGAAAGCGTAGATCCCGGTGACCAACTGACTGCCATGGGAGGTATGGCCGTAGGTGACCCGCAAGTCAGCCCTGGCCTTGTCGATCCAGGCCTGGGGGACCTTGGCCAGATCGGTGCAGGTATGGTCGATGATAATAGCCCCGGCCCAGGAGGACCGGAGACCGCCCGCCAAAAGTAACAGGATCCCCAAAAAAAATGCAACAATCCATCGGTTTTTCATACTGGTCTCCCTAAAAAGGCTGGATTATTTAGAGAA
>JBFMBU010000179.1:0-18217 GCA_040755035.1 Thermodesulfobacteriota bacterium | reverse complement strand
CGCGATTGACCCATGTGCCACAGGTGAACTGGCGTCTATTATATTATCTGAAGGAATAATCATGGTTATTGAAGTATCAGATATTATCGGCTCAATTACTAAAGAACAAAATTATCCTGTTTATCATATTCCTTTTGCTCCGGAACTCATACCCTTAATTATTTCAGGACAAAAAAGACTGACATACAGAATTGGTAATAAATACGGTTATCTCAATGTTGGAGATGTGGTTTTCCTTAGTGATTCCAACGATAAGACCTTTAGTTGCAAAGCAAGAATAATTGAAAAAATGGTAACACTTTAGTTGTTTGAAAATTGTTTTTAGCCACAGACGCACACGGACAAAGACCGGACAAAAGATTCTTTGCCAGGCCCCAACAAACACCGGGGCCAGGCAAACCAGCCGTCGCTGGCGCGAAGCAGGGTTTTAATTGCCCGAAGGGCCTGACGGCAGGAGGAAGACAAGTCGTCTTCCTCCTGTCCCGCCTTTGTCGGTGGCAAAAAAGGATTTTTCCGTTTTAATAAAACTAAACCGATACAAAAAATGCAAACTACCCTTTGGGGCGCTGCCTTTGAACTGTACCGGGCATGAGGAATATCGGAATAAAGAACATCAGCGAGAGGTTTTTTCTCTCTACTATAATTAGTTAGGTAGGGAAATTAAAGATAATGACCCTTTCATTATTTTAGAATTCGAGCTAATATAATAGAAAATAATAAAGTACTCTCGACCTTAAGAGATACTACGATAGACTGAGGTCTTAACTAACCCATTTGACTATATTTTATAATCAAATCAGGCATTAAAAGGAGCGTTAATTATAATTTCGAATGGGATCCCAGAAAAGCTCATGATAACCTACAAAAACACGGTGAGGCTTTTGATGAAGCTGCTTCCGTGTTTAAGGATCATAGATCCCTTTCTGTTTTTGATTTGAATCACAACGAATCTGAAGACAGATGGATCACTTTAGGCCTTTCTGAGAGTGGCAGGCTTTTGGTTGTGATTCATACCTATCGGGAAGGAAGCGAAGAAGATGTCGCTATTAGAATTATTTCCAGCCGAAAGGCAACAAAACAAGAAACTAAAAAATATGGTGGATGAACATGAAAAAAGAATATGATTTTTCAAAAGGAGAAAGAGGAAAGTTTTACCGTCCGGGTATGAAGCTGAATATTCCTATTTATCTTGAGGAGGAAGTTTCGGTTTTTGTAGAGAAAATCGCCTCAAAAAAAGGAATGGATCGTTCCTCGGTTGTAAATGATCTTCTTAGAGGCGATATAAAGCTGGCTGAGGTGATGGAATAAATATCTCTCTGCCAACAAGAAGTTGCAGAGGCCTAAAACCCGCCGCTGAACTACCCGTTACCCTCAAAATTAATAAGAAACATTTGGTTGCATTATGCCATTTTTTGGCATACAATGATTACATATTGCAACATATGCGTTTGGAGGAACAATCATGGCCACAGCAGTAAGAATATCTCAAGAACTTGTAAGTGAGGCAAAACGATTTGGGCGTATTGACCACAGGTCTTTGGCTGGTCAGATTGAGCATTGGGCACGTATGGGCAAATGTGCTGAAGAGAATCCTGACTTGCCATATTCCCTCATAAAGGAAATCCTGGTTGGACTTGACGAACTAGAAGAGAATGAGAAGACTGAATATAAGTTTGGATAGTTCGTTATGAAAATTTACCAGTCACGGTCATTTGAGAAAAAAGTAAAGAAGATGTCGAAGTCCGAAAAGGACTCATTGGATCGAGAAATTAAAAAAATAACGGAAGACCCAGGCATCGGGGAAGAAAAGAAAGGTGATCTGAGAGGTGTATTCGTACACAAGTTCAAACTCAAGGCTATCCAATATTTGCTCTCCTATCGAAAGGTTGACGGAGATTTGGAGCTTGTTATGATTGGGCCTCATGAGAATTACTATCGAGACTTGAAGCAATATTTGAAGAATCGATAGTGCGGGTAACCAATGGCTGCACCTGACCAGAATTCCGCTGCGCTTCATCCCGGCAGGTGAGCCGTAACCGTTCGGCACTGCAGGGGCCATTTTGAAAATGGGTTGGGCAAAACCTCCTTCAATCCTTGACCTACGACCTATTTATGGACTATATTTGGTCATACCCTAGAAATGGAGGAATCCTTATGAAACTATCAAATCAAATCAAACCCATAAGCTACTTAAAGGCTCATGCCGCTGAAATCGTAAGGAAATCTGGGGAACAGCAGGAACCGTTGATCATCACCCAGAACGGGGAAGCCAGGGTAGTCCTTCAGGGCATCGAAAGTTATGAGCGAACTCAGGAGACAATGGCCCTCTTAAAAATTCTGGCCCTCGGGATGCGCCAAATTGAGGAAGGTAAAGTCTCGCCCGCTGAGGATGTGATAAGAAAGCTGCGTCAAGGGCAGGAGGCTCGATGATGGTATTCGAGGTTTTGCTGACTAATGACGCAGCACGCGATCTCGAAGAGATTTATAATTATATTGCTCTCCACGATTTGCCCCAAAAAGCCGACTATGTTTTAGCGTAAATCGAGAAAGTTTTTTCCAGCCTATCGGAATTCCCCGAACGGGGTGTCTATCCGAACGAATTACTGGCGCTGGGGATTCGCGAATACCGAGAAATTTTTTTTAAACCCTATCGCATCATTTGCCGAGTTATGGACAATATCGTGTACGTTCTTCTGATTGTTGACGGCCGTCGTGACCTGCAGTCCCTTCTGCAACAGCGATTGTTGAACGCATAGCGAAGGGCAAATTTGTATATCAGCCGAACAACCGCAAGAGTAGAGATCTTACCCTTTCTGAGGGTCAACATGCAGTTTCAACCGGTTTAGATCACCTCGTCTTTTTTTAATCCTTCCATATCCCCTTCACTGAGTCCCAATCGGTTTATGAGGATCTCTTTAGTGTCCGCTCCCAGCTCCGGAGCCCCCCGAGTAATCCGACAGGGGGTGCGTGAAAATTTCATAGGGGTGCCGATGAGTTTATGTTTCCCGGCCTGGGGATGTTCCACTTCAACAATCATACCTCTGGCCTGAATGTGGGGATCCCGGGAGAGGTCCTCCATATTGTTTACCGGCCCCCACATCACCTCCTGGGCATCAAAGCGTTCCACCCATTCTTTATAAGTACGGGATTTCATCAATTCCATCATTTCCTTATTGAATTCCTGATAATGATTCAGCCTGAGATCCCTGGTGCCGTAACGCTCATGGTTGATCCAACCCTCTTTTCCGGCGGCACGGCAGAAATTCCCCCAGAATTTGGGGTTGTTGGCGATAACGATGATCGGTTTGTCCTTGGTTTGATAAATCTGGAAAGGGGTGGCCAGGGGGTGACGGGACCCTTCCGGTTTGGGAATCTTCCCGGTGGCCATATATCTGACGAAGGCATTTTCACACAAGGCCACCTGGCTGTCGAGCATGGCCACATCCACCCATTGTCCCTGACCGCTCTTCAGGCTTTCGATATAGGCGGCCTGGATGGCAATGACCCCATATAAACCGGCAGCCATATCACCAATGGAGTACCCTACCCGGACAGCCGGGGCCTCGGGATCTTCCGGTCCGGTGATGCTGACCACCCCTCCCATGCCTTGGGCGATCATGTCATAGGCCGTCCTCTGGGAATAGGGGCCGGTTTGACCGAATCCGGAAATGGAGGCATAGACGATCTTGGGATTTATGTTCCGAACCATCTCATAGTCAAGACCCAGACGCTTCATAACCCCCGGTCGAAAATTTTCCACAAGAATATCGGATTCCTTGACCAGATCGAAGACAAGTTTCTTACCCTGTTCCTTTTTCAAATCGATGGTAATACTCTTCTTCCCCCGGTTGACACTCAGGAAATAACTGCTTATCCCGTTAATCTTCGGATGGCCGTTTCGGGTACTATCCCCGCCCTTCGGATCTTCTATCTTAATCACCTCCGCCCCCAGATCCCCCAGAATCATGTCGGCAAAAGGGCCGGCCAGGGCCCTGCAAAAACTTAACACCTTTAAACCGGTTAACGGTCCGGACATAGTATTTTCTCCTTGGCAATCTTATTTTATCATTTTGAACCTTAATAACAATGTCCCTTTTCGGCAACCTTTTTAGAAAATCCAATCCTTTCCATAAAAAGATTGATAAAAGGCCAGGGATCGGGTATAGATAAAACTGTTTATATGTTTATAATCACCTCTACAATAAACGGCTATGGAATGCAACCCCAAAAACCGCGTCATCGGAACCCTGTTTCGGGAAAGAATAATCAATGAAAGGGCCTTTAACAAAGACGTCCATTCCCCTCTACCGCAGCCTGGCCGCCATCATTGAAAATAAAATCACCACCGGTCAGTTCGATCCGGGAAGCCAACTGCCCACGGAAGATACGTTAGCCCGCCATTATAATGTCAGCAAGATTACCGTGCGCACCGCCCTCATGCATCTGGAACTGGATCGCTTGATCATCCGGAAATGGGGCAAGGGCACTTTTGTGGCGGAAAATATCCCCAAGAGGAAACAATATATCCATACCAATCTCAATGACATGACCCGGGCTTTGGCCCAAAGTGTCACCCAACCGGTCTCCATTGAAACCCTTAAAATACAACTCTGCAGAAATCCCATGGATATTCGCAACTTTTTCGGAGTGTCCGGCGAGGATACCATCGGCAGAATCAGTAGAATCGTCACCATGGGAGGCGTACCCTACTTCTATGAAAATTTCATGCCCGTGGAATTAGTCCGGCATATCACCAAAACCGAGCTGGCCCAAAGAAAATCCATCCAAAAAATACTCCGCACCAGACTCGGGTTGAAGGCTACCAGAGGGAAAAAATATCTCGAGGCCCTGCCGGCCGAACCGGATATCGCCCGTATGCTCCAATGCCAGATCTTTGATCCCCTCATCCATATGCAGACCTATTTCTGGAGCGGTGCCGAAGTTCCTTTTGAAATGGTTAATGTCTATTTTCATGCCGGTTATTTTAAATATGAAGTTGAGGTGGAGATAGAAGCATAATGTTAGACAGGCAGGGCCAGCTATTGAGGGGCTTATAAAATTCTGAACATGAAACCCGTACAATACAACGGATTAAGGACCGGGGGTATTGATCCCCAATGATTTCCCGAGAGGACCGGACGACCGTTTCGGAGAAGGATGCAGCGGACAGCAAAGGGAAAGGGGATACCCTGAGACCGGCCACCCGAAGCCGTCTAACTGAGATTATCGGCAGGATAAGGGAAAACCCAGTGCTGACCACCGCCCAACTGGAGATACCGGACATCACCCAGGCCTTGGCTGCTTACCTTGCCTCCAGCCAATCCGCCATCCTTCCGGAGGAGCCCTTTGAGCTGGCCAAACGGCATATCCTCGATACATTCGTTTCCATAGTGGTCAGCGCCGGGTTGAAACCGGCCCGTCTGGCCCGGGAATTTGCCCTATACCACGGAGGAAAAGCCGACAGCGCTCATTTGCTGACCACCACCCAGACCACAACCCTGCTGGATGCCGTAATGTCCAATGCCATTACCGCCCATGCCGCGGAGATCAACGATTTTTGTCCTTCCGCTTTTGTCCAGCCCGGTCCTCCGATCGTTTCTTCCGTCTTCGGCATCGGTGAAACCACGGGCGCTTCCGGAGAAGAGATGATCAGGGCGGTCATTGCCGGATATGAAATCGCCTGCCGTCTGCCCAAGGCCCTGGGGATAAACAATCTCCAGACCGCCGGTCTGTCTTCCCATGGGATCGGCCCGACTTTTGGCTCAGCGGCCGCAGCCGCTTCCCTGTTGAGAATACCGAAGGACCACATCGGCTTTGTACTGGCTTATTGCGTCCAGCAGGCTTCCGGTTCTTATAACTGGATTCGGGACACCGAACATATTGAAAAGGCTTTTCTCTTTGCCGGCATGCCGGCCAGGAACGGGGTTTCAGCGGCCCTGATGGTTCACCACGGGTTCAGCGGGGTAAAGGACCCCTTCCACGGCACCCCCAACTGGCTGCTCAGTTCCATTTTTCTCGGCCCGGAATCGGATCTGGACCTGAACAAACTGATCCATCATCTGGGGAAAGAATTTCAAATGCCTCTGGTGGGCTACAAACGCTATCCTGTTGGAGGCCCCACTCAACCCGGCATCGAAGGCCTTCTGCAGCTTATTAAAAAAGTGGACCGCCATTCCATTATCAACATTCAAATAAAGATGCCCGGAAATATCACGGTGTTCAGTGAAGCAAAGATGCCGGCCCTGAACCTGCCATATCTTTCGGCTGTAATCCTGGAAGATGGAGACTTGACCTTTGAAATGGCCCAGTCGGAAGAAAGAATGACTTCTCCCTCCATCAAAAAGAAAATGGAGCGGGTTGCCTTAGGCCACGATCCCGGTCAGGAGCGGACCCCGCGGGTGGAATCGGCGATGGTAGAAGCCCGGTTGAAAAATGGGAAACAGGAACGTATCTTTATTGAACACGTTCTTGGATTTCCGGATCGCCCCATGAACCGTCAGGATGTGGAGGACAAGGCCAGGAGCCTGGCCACCCCTGTTTTAGGAAAAGAGCGGACGGACAAATTGATCGAAACCTGTTGGAACCTTGAAAAACTCCCGGATATCCGGACCATCATACCATTATTAATACCCCGGGGGTAAATCAGCGCTTCTTCTTTTCGACAGAGGAGGGACAAAAAGACAGATTCACCCGGTCGGATACTGTTTAAGAAATAATAACATATTGAGGAGGAATGACGAGTATGCAATTTTTTAAACTCCTACTGGGGACCCTGGCCCTGCCCCTAACCCTGTCACTGGGAAACGAGGTCAAGGCCGAAGAACCGGCCCTACATGAAAAAGGCCCGATCCAATTGGACAGCGGCTTGATCTCGGGAACTGCATCTCCAACCATGAAAGGCATTTCAGTGTTTAAGGGGATTCCCTACGCCCAGCCTCCCCTGGGGGAACTGCGCTGGAAACCGCCATTGCCGGTCAAACCCTGGAAAGGGATTAGACCGGCCCTGACCTTTGGCCCTTCGGCCCCGCAAACCCCCTCGCCCATGGGCGGAATTACCGAAGAGACCTGGCAGGATGAGGATTGCCTGTATTTAAATGTCTGGACCCCGGCCAAATCCAAAGAGGAAGCCCTGCCGGTGATGGTCTGGATTCATGGGGGTGGTTTTCAAATAGGTTCCAGTGCCCTGTCCATGTATAATGGCGAGAAGCTGGCCCGGAAAGGGGTGGTGGTGGTTTCCATCAATTACCGACTTAATTATTTCGGTCAATTTACCCATCCCTGGCTGACGGAAGAATCAGAACACAAGGCCTCCGGGAATTACAGCCTCATGGACCAGATTCAAGCCTTAAAATGGATTCAAAGCAATATACGCCGGTTCGGCGGAGATCCGAACCGGGTCACAATATTCGGGGAGTCAGCCGGCAGCCGCAGCGTTACCCTGCTGGTGGCCTCTCCACTGGCCAACGGTCTTTTTCAGCGCGGGATCTGTCAAAGCGGCGCCATCCGGGATATAAGCACCCCCAGGCCGATTCGGGAAAAACAGGGGCTCCTGATTACAGAAAAAACAGGGGCAGCTTCCCTAAAATCTTTGCGGGCCTTGAATTGGGATGCTATCAAAGGAAGCGGCCCCTGGGATTCCAATCCTATTGTGGATGGATGGGTGATCCCCGACGACCCGGCCCTTCTTTATGCCGAAGGCCGAATCAACAAAGTGCCATTGATCATCGGCCTCAATGCCGACGAAGCCATGATCTTTTTACTGCGAAGCCGTATCGATACCCTGGAAAAATACACGGCCTATATCAAACAGACCTATGGCGAGCAGGCGCAAAAAATAATGGAGGCCTATGCGGAGTTTGCCCATAAGGACGTCAAGGAGGCCGTCAATCAGATTCGAACCGATTCGACCATGCTGCTGACCGCCATCAACCAGGCTCGATGGTTGGCGAAGACCGGCACCCCGGTCTATTTTTATTTCTTCACCAGAATTCCACCCACCACCCTTGGGAAAATGGCCAAGGCCTATCATGGTGCGGAAATACCTTATGTAATGGGGAACCTGGGTGAGAAGTGGGGGAAGCCCGAGAAAGAGGACCTTGCCCTTTCCGATGCCATCATGACCTACTGGACCCGCTTTGCCGCCAAAGGCGATCCCAATGGCCCGGAGCTCCCCCAGTGGCCGGCCTATAACAGTCAGACCGATGCCTATCTGGAGCTGGGAAAGGAAATCAAAGCCGAGAGCGCTTTGCGCCGGGACAAACTATTATTATGGGAAGGCCTGGGGAAGAAATGATTATCCATTGGAAAAAATATCTTCTCTGTGCCCTCGGTGCTTTCGTGGTGAATCCGGTTTTGAAAAAAACCAACCGGATTAAAAACTAAGAAACATCACCACAACACTGAAAGCGTTTAGGCCTTTTTGGACAGCAATGAATTGAGGAGGGTTATTCCATGAACGAGACATCCCGTATTGAAGCCATAGAAGCCCGACTGAAAAAAATGGAACACGAACTGGGTATTCAGAAAGATATCGAAGAAATTCGCCGGCTCCATTATATTTATATGTATTATAACAGCAACCGCATGGCCAAACAGTTGATCGATCTCGTGGCTGAAAATGCGGAATCCATCGAGATTGCCGGGCGGGGGGTATATTACGGCAAGGAGGGATTTAAAAGAAACTTTGCCGCTCCGGGGGAAGAGCCGAAGGATGTGGGCTGGAACTTCGGCAATATTCTTTTTCAACTCGGCGGCATGGATGTCATCACCGTGGCTGATGACCGGCAATCCGCCAAGGGCCGCTTCGCGGTCCTCACCCCGGTGATTACCGGTTATCCGGACAAGCAGCAGGTCAGCCTGAACGCGGGGGTTTATGAACAGAAGTTTATCAGGGAAGATGGGATCTGGAAAATCAGCAAGTTCAAGTATGTCCATTATTTTATGGTTCGTTTCGATGAATTGACGGTTAGACCGGGTTACTCCCGCTGGCCCGATGAAAAGAACCCGGCCGACGCCCCGACGACCTGGTATCACCCCTTCCCCGAAGGAGGGGTTTTTCCCTTTCACTTTCCCAATCCGGTAACCGGGGAGATGGCCCCTGAACGTGTGGATTTCACCCATTACTGGATTGGCAACTGGCCCGGGGAATTCGGTCAAAAAGGCCGGGTTAAGGATGCTTCTAAACCCAAAAAGGAGTAAAGCGTGAACCAAAACTCCCTTTGGAACCGATTCGAAAGCGCCTTTAAAAAACAGAGCGAAAAGACCGCCCTCAGCTTTTTAAGAAACGGTCAACTGGAAAGCGTGCTTCTTTATGGGGACTTATTACGGGAGGCCGGCAAGATGGCTGGTTTCCTGTTGGAGTCCGCCGTAAAAAAGGGAGACCGGGTCATTCTTTTCCTGCCCAAATCGGTGGTTGCGGTTGTCGCCCACCTTGCTGTCCAGAAAATCGGTGCCATTTCGGTTCCACTGAATCCCGGATTTACCCTGTCCGAAATGACCTATTTGATGGGAGATGCCGAAGCCACCATGGCAATCACCGGAAAGGAGCAGGCGTTTTTGGTCAGAAAGATCGACAGCAGAATTCACATGTTGGAAGTTCCGACTAACTGTCCTTATCAGAAGTTGACCTTCTTTCAGCACGCTTCGGATCTTAAAATCGAAACAACGATAACCCCAGAGGATCCCGGCTTGATGATCTACACCTCCGGGACGACCGGAAAACCCAAGGGGGTTATCCTGACCCAGCGCAACTTGATCCATGATGCGGACACCATCATTCGCCTTTGGGAAATTACGGACAGGGACATACTCTGCCACGGGCTGCCCCTGTTTCATATCCATGGTTTGTGCTTTGCCCTGCATACGGCCTTGCTTGCCGGTGTCCACACAGTGATGCTGGATCAGTTTTCCGCTGATCAGGTCATCCGACGGATGTCAAAAAGCGAAGATGGCCTTTCGTGTTCGGTCTTTATGGGGGTTCCCACCATGTACCGGCAAATCCTGGAAAAGAATGGCCCGACCCCAAGGGATTTCAAAGGGGTTCGATTGTGGACTTCCGGGTCAGCCCCCCTGCTGTCTGCGGATTTTGAAAAAATAAAAGACCTCTTGGGGCAGGAGCCGGTGGAACGGGAGGGTATGTCCGAAACCGGAATGAATTTTTCCAATCCCTTAAAAGAAATTAAAAAACCGGGGAGTATCGGGCTTCCCCTCCCGGATCTTGAAGTGAGGATTGTGAATCCAGAATCCGGAGAAGAAGTCCCCCGCGGAGAAACCGGCGAAATCTGGCTGAGAAGCCCTTCCATAACCCCCGGCTACTGGCGCAACCCGGAAGCAACGGAAAAGGCTTTTTATCAGGGATGGTTCCGAACCGGAGATCTCGGAAAAGTGGATGAAGACGGTTACTATTTTTTGACCGACCGCCTTAAAACGATCATTATTTCCGGCGGAGAAAATATCTCCCCCAAGGAGGTGGAAGGGGTGATCAATCAGGTGGAAGGGGTGGCGGAATCCGCTGTAGTGGGCCTCCCTGATGAAAAGTGGGGAGAAAAAGTGGTCGCCGCTGTGGTTCTTAAGTCGACAGGGTCCGTTGATGCGGATCAAATAGTATCTTTTTGCCGCCGACACCTGCATCCCTGGAAGGTGCCTAAACAGATCCTGGTCCTGGAAAACCTTCCCAGAAATACAATGGGGAAGGTACTCAGGGAGGAAATTAAATCCCTTTTCAGTCTTCATCCCCATGGAGATCCGGTTAGTACAAAAACAGGCGTTTCTTCTGCCTAATCATGCTTCGCAGGCAAACAGGAAGGTTTTAAGGGTTCATGGATTTGAATCCCTGTCAATTGACTGATCGGGAAAAGCAACTATAAAATTAACCCATACGGAGACCTTATGATTACACTGGAATTTTTCGATCCCTCCGGATACACGAAAATCACCCAATCCCATGCCCCACGTCTTGATACCCTTAAGGGAAAACGCATCGGTTTCCTGAGCAACGATCAATGGCAGGCCTATCGGACCCTGCCCCTGATCAAGGCCCTGATTGAAGAAGATTTTCCCGATTGCCAGGTCCTCCCCCTCGAAACCTTTCCCCAGGGGCTGGCGGCCATCGCCGGCCGAAAAATGGTCCAAGCGGTCAAAGATCAAGGCCTTGATGCGCTGGTTATCGGGAATGGGGCCTGAGGGACCTGCGCCACCGCTTGCGGCCGGGCGGCCGCCAGAATGGAAGCCGCGGGGATTCCGACCCTAACCCTGGTTCGGACCGATTTTATCGGTGTCATGAAAAATGCCCTCTCCGGTCTGGGATTGGCCCCGGAGGCAGCGATGATCGCCTTTTCCATAGACCTCTTTCTGCCGGACAGTGATATCTCCCCGCTGCGGGAAAGGAAAAAAGAGATTTATGAAGGATTGACGCTCTGGAAACCCCGCCTTTCCCAGGCTACGGCATCCGAAAGTCCCCTCCTTCGGATTGAGGCGGAAAACTTCGAGACGGCCTTGGTCCGGGCCAACCATTTATTCATCACCAATCTATGGGGGGACGGCTTGCCCTTGCTGCCGGCCACAGAGGAGCGGGTCAATTGGATTTTAGAAGGGTCCGCCTTTCCACGAAAACATCCCCTGGGGATCTTCCCACCCCGAGGGGCCGTGGTATCGGTGGAATCCTGCGCCATTGCCCTGGCTATGGCCGGGGGGCGGCCTGAATATCTGCCGCTCCTGATCAGTGCCGTGGATACCTTCCTGGATCCCAGGGCCGGTGCCGCTGCGCTTCAGGCCGCTTCCGGGAGCGCTTTTCCGGTGATCGTGGTCAATGGACCGTTGGGAAAACAGATCCGCTTAAGTTCGTCCTTCGGCTGTCTGGGACCGGACCCCCAGAGACCGGCCGGGGCCAGTATCGGCCGGGCCTTGCATCTGATGCAGCAAAACCTGGGCGGCGCCCTTCCCGGTGTGGGATCCATGGCCAACTACGGGGCCATGCGCTATACGAACATCGTCATCGCCGAAGATGACCAAGACCTCCCTCCCGGGTGGCTGCCCCACGGCCAGGACCGCCATGGCTATCCAGCGGGGAGCAATTCCCTCTCCTTGATGTTTGCCAATGGGGCCGTCAACATCAGGCGGCGGGGGGCCAAGAAAGAGACCGCCGAAGAGGACGCCCTCCAGGGCCTGTATCGAATGGCCGATTTTATGCGCACCCCCAATGTGGCGGCCCTGGTCGGATACGAAAAGGGGACCCCCGGCATTTTGCTGATCCCGAAAGTAGTCGCCCATTTTATGGCCCGGCTGGGCTGGAGCAAATCATCCCTACGGGAGTTTTTCTGGGACCATTCCCGGATACCCGCCGAATGGCTGAAACGGTCCGGAGCCGATTCCTGGATTGAAGTGGATGCTTCTCCGGTCGTGCTGGAAACGAAAAAATTGGACCCCTGGCCCATTACCCTGAAACCGGAAAACTTTGCCATAGTCTGCGCCGGAGGGGATCATCCCACCAATAGTTTCTGGCTCCAGGGCTATTGCCCTGAAGTGATCGGCCGGGAAATCCTGCTTCCCGACCATTTTGAGGATCTTTTAAGGGCGGCGGATAGGGATCTGGGCTGCGGGACCGAGGCCTGCCAGATTTAGTCAATGGGGCTCATCTCCAAAAGAGTCGGCGATGAGCGAAGGTTTCCGCCGCTCGATTTTATCGAGCGAAGAATTCTTTTTGTTCCGGTCAAAACTCTGCCAGATAATTCACTGGAAATACACATTTCTTTCTAATTTTCCAGCTACAAGTCGACATTTTTACCCACCCTGAGAAAGTTGGATCAAACAGACCGTTACCGTTTGGAAGGTTTGTCAGACAAATCTTTTTGGGGGAGGAGGGTTTAGCTTGCATTTGTCTTGGATCCGAGGCATAATAAATTCATTAAGTTGCAAAGAGCCTTTTTAGAAATAATTATTGGCCCGCAAAGAACTCTAAACAACTTTCTTTGCGGGTTTTTTTCTGCGGTTACGTTATAAAAATTCCCGGCCTTGATGATTCCCCTAACCAAGGCGTATGGAACAACCATTGGCTTTGGCGTTTAAGGTCAGACGATTACTTTGTCAGGAGGAGTCACATGAACAAAAAAATTTACGTAGCCAACTTGCCTTTCGAAGCCAGCGAACCCGAAATCAACACCCTTTTTTCCAAAGCAGGGGACGTCTCCTCGGTCAAAATTGTCAGAGATAGACAGAATACTACGGGAAATGGGTTTGCCTTCGTGGAGATGTCAACCCAATGGGAGGCCCGGAGGGCTATCTCTATGTTTAATAAAACGGAGTTTAAGGGAAGTGTTCTGCTGGTAAAAGAAGCCATTGTCCGCCGTGGCTTCGGCGGAAGGTAGCGGGAAGGACCGGGCCTTGGCCGGGAAATAAGTGAGGTCGTCGTTTGACTGTTAAAAAAATGAAAAAGGGACGATCTTTTTTAGTTGGTGCCCATCCGGAAATTCAAAATCTCAGGATAAAGCCTGCAGCAGCCAGCAATCAGCAATAAGCAAACCCGCTCGAATAAAGGGTTTTGCTGAACTCCGGCAGCTGATCGCTAATGGATCCCTCCGAAAAAGGCTCTTTTCCGGAGGGATCCAATTTAAATAAAATATCTCAAAAAAGCCCCCCTTTTAAATTATCCTGTTGAAAAAATAAGCAAGGTATGGGAAAAGAATTTCACCTTGCGCTGGTCCTGTCCCGGCTCAGAAGATATATCCAGGAGAACCGTGCCGGAAATTTGAAAATAGAGGGCCTGCTATTCAGAAATATCGCAACAAGCCCAGAGGGAGAAAGTAGCATGAAAAAGGTCGTAACCGTTGTTTTCAGTCTGGTTTTAGTATTAACTTATCTTGGTCTTTCCTCAGCCGCCGAACAGGATTTTAAGGGCGGCAAAGACCATCCCCTGCTTTCCAGGATGCCGGATTTCCATATCACGGGATATAAGGACCTCGAATTCGACAGCTACCGCTTCATCGGACAGGACAAAAAAGCGGTCAGCATTGAGGGCCACAAATATTTCATTGAATATCATTTAAACAAGAGTGCGGCCGAACCCGGGGAATTGAAAATTCGCCGCAACATCCAGGAGGCCCTGAAGAAAATTGGGGGTAATGTCATTTTTGACGACAATTTCAATAGAACCTCGACCATCGTTCTCACTAAGGATGGCAAAGAAACCTGGATTGAGGTCCGCTCCTATAACAATTTGTACCGGCTGAACATCGTGGAAAAACAACTGATGAAGCAGGAGGTGGTGGCCAACGCTGAAACCATGGGCAACGACATCAACCGCACCGGCCGTGTCTCCCTATACGGAATTTTTTTCGACACCGGAAAATCGGAGGTCAAGCCCGAATCCGAGGCTGCTATCATGGAAATCGTCAAACTGCTGAAGAACAACAGCAGCCTGAAAATGTATATCGTCGGCCACACGGACAACGCCGGGTCCTTTGATTCCAACATGAAACTCTCCAAAGACCGGGCTGAAGCCGTGGTCAAAGTCCTGACCGGAAAACACGGCATCGCCGCCGCCCGTATAAAATCTTATGGGGTGTCTTCCCTGGCCCCGGTTGCTTCCAATGATAACGAGGAAGGGAAGGCCAAAAACCGGCGGGTGGATCTGGTCAAGCAGTAACCGTCATAAAAGCCTTCTGCCGTTCAAAGGACCATGGGATTCTAATGACGGCAAACCGGTTGGTCCTTTTTTTCCACTTAACCGGAAAAAGGACTAACCGGTGAATACCTTATGGGTACCATACGCCAATCCATAATTTTTGTGCTCAAAGAACAGGAGGTGACGGCCCGGGAAATTTCCCAGGCTGTAGGCATCCGGGAGAAGGAGGTCTATGACCACCTGGCCCACATCGCCCGCTCCAAAACCCTGGGAGGAAAATTCATCCTCATTCCCTCCGTCTGCAAGGACTGCGGCCATGTTTTCAGGAAAAGAGACCGGCTCACCCCGCCGGGGCGCTGTTTTTTGTGCAAAAGCGAATCCGTTACCGCCCCCCGCTTTCTGATTCAAACCGATGCGGCCAAAACCGCCTCGGATCAAACGGAATATTAACCCAGTCTATCCCTTGCTAAAATATAGGTTTAAAAGGCAAGGTCCTACTTTTCAACCTCCCTAAAAGGATATTAAGAAGGGAAGGAAACTCATCACTTCCGGAATAAATTCGCCCCGTTTCTTCAAAATTTAGTTGAGGAATCCATCCTTTTTTGTCATGATAACAGAAATATTTTGCAGTTGAGGAGTGTTACCATGTCGAACCACCCCCCCCTACCCTCCCATTTTATCAAGGAAATCATCCGGGAGGATTTGAAGACCGGAAAATATCAGGGTCGGGTCCATACCCGTTTCCCTCCTGAACCCAATGGCTATCTCCATATCGGTCACGCCAAATCCATCTGCCTTAATTTCGGCCTGGCCGAGGAATTCAGCGGCCTCTGTAACCTCCGTTTTGACGACACCAACCCGGCTAAAGAGGAGGTGGAGTATGTCGAATCCATTCAGGAAGACGTGCGCTGGCTGGGATTTAACTGGGGTCCCAGGAGGTTTTTCGCCTCGAATTATTTTGAGCAGTTGTTCCAATTCGCCCTGCAATTGATTGAAAAAGGGAAGGCCTTTGTCTGCGATTTGACGGCCGACGAAATCCGTTCCTATCGGGGCACCTTGACGGAAGCAGGAAAGAACAGCCCCTATCGTGATCGCCCGTTGGAGGAGAATCTCGATCTTTTCCGGCGGATGCGGGCCGGAGAATTTAAAAACGGCGCCCGCACTCTGAGGGCCAAGATCGACATGGCCTCTCCCAATCTGAACCTGCGCGACCCGGTCATGTATCGCATCCTCCACGCTGAACATCATCGCACCGGCAACGACTGGTGCATCTATCCCATGTACGATTTCACTCACGGTCTTTGCGATTCTATAGAAGGCATCACCCACTCCGTCTGCACCCTGGAATTTGAAGACCATCGCCCCCTCTATGACTGGTTCCTGGAGGCCCTGGAGATCTATCACCCCCAGCAGATCGAGTTCGCCCGTTTGAACCTGACCTATACGGTAATGAGCAAAAGAAAACTCCTGCGCCTGGTGCGGGAGCAATTGGTCAGCGGTTGGGATGATCCACGGATGCCGACCCTCTCCGGTCTCCGCCGCCGGGGATACACCCCGGAGTCGATCCGTAATTTCTGTGAGCGCATAGGAGTAGCCAAGAGCAACAGCGTAGTGGACATTTCCCTCTTGGAACACTGCTTGCGCGAGGATTTAAACCGCAGGGCACCCAGGGTCATGGCCGTCTTGAACCCGCTCAAGGTAGTGATCGACAATTATCCGGAGGACGTGGTGGAAGCACTGGAGGCTGTCAATAATCCGGAAGACCCGGCCATGGGGATGCGCAACGTGCCTTTTTCCAAAGTCCTTTATATTGAACAGGAGGATTTTCGAGAAGACCCCCCGAAAAAGTTTTTCCGCCTTTCCCCCGGGCGGGAGGTACGTCTGCGCTACGGATATTTTATTACCTGCCGGGAGGTCGTCAAGGACCCTCAAACCGGAGAGATCAAGGAACTGCACTGCACCTATGATCCCCAGACCCGTGGGGGGGATTCCCCTGACGGACGCAAGGTGAAGGCTACGCTCCATTGGGTTTCGGCCGCCCAGGCCCTGGAGGCCGAAGTCCGGCTTTACGGTCATCTGTTCAACCAGCCCGATCCGGAAGACGTGGAAGAGGGGGATTTCATCCGAACCCTCAATCCAGAATCGTTGACGATCTTAAAGGGCTGCAAGCTGGAACCCTCCTTAGGGGCTGCCGAGGCCGGGAAACCTTACCAGTTTGAACGTCAGGGATATTTCTGTCTGGATAAAGTAGATTCAAAGCCTGGGGTCCTGGTCTTCAACCGTTCCGTACCGCTGAAGGACTCTTGGGCCAAGATCGAGAAAGGAGAAAAAGGGAAATAATGGAGGAGAAAAAAAACCTTAGTAAAATTCTGGTGATTCTTGGCAGTCCCAGAAAAAAAGGCAACAGCGCCATCCTGGCCGAACGGATCGCCCAGGGGGCCAGATCCAAGGGAGCTGAGGTGGAAACCGTCTTCCTGCAGGAACTTCAAATCGCTCCCTGCAAGTCCTGTTATGCTTGCCAGAAACCGGACAGTAAGGGGTGCGCCACCCAGGACGACATGCAATCCCTGTTTCATCAATTGATCCAGGCCGAGGCCTGGGTTATCGCCAGCCCGGTGTACTGGTTCACCATGTCGGCCCAGACCAAAATTTTTATGGACCGCTGTTTCGCCCTCCCGGCTTATGAAAAAGACCCCTTTGCCGGAAAACGGATCGCCATTGCCATGAGCTACGGAGATACGGACCCTTTCACTTCCGGCTGCATAAACGCCCTGCGCACCTTCCAGGACGCCTTTCGTTACACCGGTTCGAAAATGGTGGGCATGGTTTATGGGAGCGCCATGAAACCGGGGGAAATCAAGGCCAATGAGGCCTTGATGCAACAGGCCGAAGCCCTGGGCAGGCGTTTGGTAAAAAAGTGAGGTTTCTCCCTGTGAGAATCAATCGGCCTTTTCTTTAACCGGTCAGGCCTTTCGCTTTTGCTTTTTTCCTTCTGGCCAGCCATTGGAAATAAATGCCGATGGAATAGACCGCATCCTGAATCTTGGGATAAACGGGGAATCCCGCCTCCCGCAGCGCGGCAAAGGTGGATATCCGGGTCCGTTCCACTTCCAGGTTGTCCTCGGCAAAGCAAGACAGGATGGGAATGACCGGCTTCTTAATCGCTTCGGCCATTTCAGCGAAGGACTGTTCGCTGTTTTTCACCCGGAGCAGGAATTCCGAGCGCATAATATACTCGACGGAAAAATAGGGGATGATGACCTCGATGCTCTCATCCCGGTCCAGGGCCTTCATGGTGTGGAGCATGACCTGGAGATCAAAACCAAAGGCCCCCAGGTCTACCGGGTTGGCCGTGGAAGTATTGACGCCTTGGATCACCCGGGCGATTTTCCGTCTGGTGTTTTCCTGCAATTCCGGCAGGGAGAGGCCGGCCTTTACCGCCAGATCGGTAAAGAGGACCGAGATCCCTCCGCCGGCGCCGAGAAAGCCCACCCCTTTCCCTCCGATCGCCTTTTTACCGGTGGCCAGCATGACCAGATTCATCATCTGATCAAAATCCTCCACCAAGATGGCCCCGTACTGACGAACCGCCGTTGTCCA
>JBFMBU010000178.1:0-2708 GCA_040755035.1 Thermodesulfobacteriota bacterium | reverse complement strand
GGTTGGGCACATTCGCAGGCAACTGATTTTTTCAGGAGCTTACCGGTCCGTTTTTTAAGAATATTCATAACTGTATAGTAATATAGTTCGTTTAAATTAATTTGTCAAATCCGGGAGCAGGCGAGAGAAATGGTTTTAAGGTTTGCAACGGACGTGGCAGATCCCGGTGGGCGTTTCCACCGCAAAAAGGAAATATTTCCGTTTAAACCACAAGGCCACGTTGACTAAGCTGATCAAGACCGGGACCTCCACTAAAGGGCCGATGACGGCGGCAAAAGCGGCCCCGGAGTTGATGCCGAAAACGGCGATGGCCACGGCAATGGCCAGTTCGAAATTATTCGAGGCGGCGGTAAAAGAGAGGGTGGTGGACTGTTCGTAAGTAGCCTTTACCTTCATGGACATATAAAAAGAAATAAAAAACATAATGACAAAATAAATGGTCAGGGGGATGGCGATACGGATTACGTCCAACGGGAGCTGGACGATATATTCCCCCTTGAGGGAAAACATAACGATAATGGTAAAAAGCAGGGCGATGAGGGTGATGGGGCTGATCTTGGGGATGAATTTTTCGTGGTACCAGGTCTTGTCTTTGATCTTGATCAGGGTAAACCGGGTAATGATCCCGGCAATGAAAGGGATTCCCAGATAGATAAAGACACTTTTGGCAATTTGGCCGATGGAGATATCCACCACCGTGCCTTTTAAACCGAACCAGCCGGGCAGGATGGTGATGAAGATATAGGCATAGACAGAGAAAAAAAGGACCTGAAAGATGGAATTGAAGGCCACCAGACCGGCGCAGTATTCGGTGTCTCCCGAGGCCAGTTCGTTCCAGACGATGACCATGGCGATGCAGCGGGCCAGGCCGATCATGATCAGTCCCACCATGTATTCCGGATAACCGGCCAGAAAGAGGATAGCTAAGAAAAACATCAGGATGGGGCCGATAACCCAGTTCTGGACCAGAGAAAGGGTCAGTACCTTGAAGTTTTTAAAAACCTCACCCAACTCTTCATATTTGACCTTGGCTAAGGGAGGGTACATCATCAGGATCAGGCCGATGGCGATAGGGATATTGGTGGTATCCACCTGGAAAAGGTTCCAGAACCCGACCACCTGGGGGAAAAGATAACCGGACCCTACCCCAACCAGCATGGCCAGAAAGATCCAGAGGGTTAAAAAACGATCCAGGAAAGATAGTTTTTGGGGAGGCGAATCAGCCATTTTCCTTTCCTCCACCGGCTTTTTTTGTCCTTTAGGCCGGATGCCCGAGCAACCCCTCGGCCATTTCCTGATCGGAGGCGTCCCCCAACGTGGGGGCCTGATCGGCCATGACTTCCTTCAGCCCCACGGTGCCGAGGGGAAAATTTCCTGTTCGGATTTGAAGCACTCCTTCGGTCATGGATCCTCGACCGAATTTGATTTATATTCCCATATAATAATATGGTTAGATAAAGACCCTGTCAAGGAAATACTATTCGGCTTCCAACATCCTGGTCCTTTCTTCTTGCTTGACATTTATTTGTATTATAATTTATTATTATCAATACTAATTTTATTATTACATGTAAAGAGGAAGTTTTTATGAAAACCAGGGTTACCGTAAGGGGACAGGTCTCCATTCCTTCTTTGATAAGAAAAAAATTCAATATCGAGCCGGAATCACAAATTATCTGGCAGGCGGAAGGAAACACGATCAGGGTCATCCCGATCCCCAAAGATCCCATATCCGCTTTCAGGGGAAAGGGATCGGGAAGGTACACCACTGAAAAAATGCTCCAGGACAGGCAAGATGAGAGACGAGAAGAAAAGTAAGGCATTTAAATCGGCAAAGGGTTATCTGTTGGACAGTTCGGCTTTATTGACCCTTTGGAACAATGAAGCCGGAGCAGATGATGTGGAAGACATCCTTCATTCCGGAGAAAAAATTATTATCTCCTTTATGACGCTGATGGAATGCCGCTACCGCCTATGGAAAAACATCGGGGTAGAGGAATCGGATCAGTTTTCAATGCATTTGGAACTACTGCCCTTAGACCTGATCTGGGTCGATAAAGATATTTTTGAAAAGGCTATAGAAATTAAGGCCACCAATAATCTTTCTGTTTGTGACAGCTGGATTATCGCTACGGCGATACTAACCATGTCCGTCCTTGTTCATAAAGACCCGGAGTTCGAGCAAGTGAGCGACCTGGTGGTCTTAAACCCCTTGCCGTATAAAAGCAAAAAGTAAGGAAGCCTGGTTATGTCTACAGAGAAGGATAAGGTTTTATTTGTCTGCGTCCACAATTCGGCCCGGAGCCAGATGGCCGAGGCCTTGCTTAACAAAATAGCCGGTGACCGTTTCCAGGCGGAAAGCGCCGGGCTCGAACCCGGGGTCTTGAACCCCTTAGCGGTAGAAGTTATGAAAGAAATCGGCCTTGATATTTCCCAAAATAAAACTAAAAGTGCCTATGATCTTTTTAAAGAAGGAAGGCTCTATACCCATGTGATTACGGTCTGCGATGAAACCAGCGCCGAAAAGTGTCCCTTTTTTCCGGGGATCACCTCCCGCCTGCATTGGGGCTTTGCCGATCCTTCTTCCTTTACCGGTTCCCGGGAAGAGCGGCTGGAAAAAACCCGTCAGGTCCGGGAGGCCATTCGGCAAAAGATTACGGAGTGGCTGAAAGAAATAGAATCATGACCGGAGTTATAGGAAGCCCAAT
>JBFMBU010000177.1:0-6678 GCA_040755035.1 Thermodesulfobacteriota bacterium | reverse complement strand
CACCCTGGACCCTGGGAAGGTTAAGACCATATACCGGGAACTATCTTTACAGTTTCACCCGGACCGAATAGGCGGCGACGGCGAAGCACAACGGGCCTTAAACCTGTTTTATGAACGGTTGACTAAAGTTTAAAAGAGGAACTTAAACTTAATCAAACCTTAACCTGACTTAAAGGAAACTTAAGCGAATGTCTTCAGGAAAAATTGATAAAGTCAAATTATCTCAAATGTGCTTCAATCAGGTAAATCACAACGCGAATGCGCTAAAGTTTTTGGGGTTACAGAGGCGGCCATAAGCCAAGTCAAGCGGGAATTAAAGACCAATATCGTTAAAAGCGTAGTCCTGGAAAATGCTCATAGGGTCGTTACCAAGAACCTGAACTCGGTCGAACAGCTTCAGAAGATCAACGATTATGCGAATGAACTTCTTGACCTTCTAATGAGATGGAACCGAGGAGATGAAGAGGCCCTTCGGGTCCTGGAAAATCAAGTCCGAAAAGTCAAGGTTGGCAATTCGGAAGAAGAAATCAGCGAGTATAAATTAAAGGACCCTCGGGAACTGGCTTTGAAGGCTATGGCCGAAATCCGGGGTCAATTAAAACTTCAACTGGAAATCTTTCAGGCCTTATATGACATGAAGGCTGTAGAAGAGTTTCAAAAGGAGGTGTTACATGGCATTGGAGAAGCGGACCCTGAAACCCGAAATAGAATCATACATGCATTACAAAGTAGAAGAGCTATTCGATCAACTGTTGAATTCACTTGGTGAAGGTCCTGAAGGTTTGACGGTTGAAATCATGGGGTTTAAAACTAATGAAGCCGGGGAAGTGGTCCCCTATGTTAAAAAGGTTTTAAAATTCCCCAATGGGTTTTGGACAAATTCAACAGGAAAATAAATTCGGAGACTAACGGAAAAAAGGTTCAGATCCCCTTTGATCTGGAGTCGAAAGCTGGCCTAATCTACGAGGTTTTATTGAGTCATTTTATATCGAACCCCATATCCTTGAGGACCGTTAAAAATTCCTCGGGGATGTCTCTATGGAATTCTCCTTTTGCTACCAGTTCTTGGGTTTTTGATTGGAATATTTTAAAGCCCTTGGTTTCGGAATTTACCAGGAGGACATAGGTGGCGGGTGTTTGGGTTAAATCAACGGCGATTTCGGACCCGAAAACCGAATCAACCCCTTTCCTTTGAGTCGATGATATGGTTGCGGATTTTCGAGTTATTACGGTTTGGGAAATTACAGAAATTCCATTCTGTAAAAGCGTATCCTCTAATTGCCCGAATATCCAATGGTCTGTTTCGGAATCTTCAGGAAATATCAAGAAAGAAGGATCGGGAATAATAGGTTTTTTTATGGTGTAAAAATCGGTGAAAGGCCCCGGTGTACGACACCCAAAAAGAAAAATAGAAGTTAATACCAAGAAGATTAAAACTTTTCTCATCAGATAACTCCCCAATGAAAGGTTATTTCCTTGGTTTGGCCGGTTTCTTTTCGTATTTTTTCAAGAGGTCCCTTATGGCTTCCTCTAAGAGGTTACCTAAAGACCTTCCTTAATCAACGCCAAGACGTTTTAATTCCTTCATCGCCACATCATCAACCCGAGTTGAGAATATATTTCAATTTCTAAGTTTTAAAAATTATATCCTTCTAAAGATTGAAAGCAATAGAAATTTGCTTGGCAAGATACCGGCCTTTTTTATTGGTGGGACAGAGCCAAACCGGAAAGAAACCCATTTTCCCAGACCTAAAAAACCTTCCGTAAAGAAAAAAGGTGGGACAAGGGTGGGACAGAAAGCCAAAATTCCAAGAAGTCAAGTTGAAAAAGAAAAGGACTTAAAACTATTTAATGCTTTAAGTCCCTTATTTATTTGATTATTATTTGGTGCCCCCGGCGAGACTTGAACTCACGGCCTACAGATTAGGAAAAGGTTCGGGACGGTTTTGGTAAGTTGGGGATATTTGGTTATGTTTATGATAATGTTATAAAATTTGTGTTTTTCATAGTTGGCAAAAATGGTCTGAAATAGGTAAAAAAAGCGATTTTTCCCATCCAATCCCATCCTGATTTTGCATTTCGGCCTACCGAGTAACCTACAGATTATTTGTTTAACCATCCTTCAAATCCCTATCAGTTCGTGGGCGTAGCGGTCCGTGGTGGATACGGACTCATGGCCCAGGAGGATAGAGACTTCCGGAAGGGATCGCCCGTCCTGGAGCCATTTAGAGGCCCGGTAGTGTCGCCAGCTATGGAGGGGGAAATAGGGGACCCCGGCCAGCCGGCAGGCTTCGATCTGTAAATTAAGTGCCCAGCGTTCGGTACGATGGTTTACATCGGGGCCTGGTCCGGATTGTTGGAAGATATAGAGGGTTTTTTTATTTTGAGAACGCCAGGCGGTCAGGCGGTCGGAAAGGGTTGGGGATAGTTTCAGGCGGCGCGGGGTTTTTGTGCCGCCTTTCTTTTTGCGGGTGTAGAGATCGAGGGCCGGGATCTCGGGGTGATAGTCGTCCCAGCGTAATGACCTGGCCTCGCCCTGGCGGGCGGCGGTTTCGTGCAGGATTTCCAGGAAGAGACGCTTTTCCCCTTCCAGGGCCAGGAGGACCCGGGAGATGTCGGCCCGGGCGGGAATGACCTTGGCCCGCTTTTCGGTGGGCAGGCGGTCGATTTCGGCAAAGGGGTTATGGGGCAGGGTGCGTTTTCCGCGACGGCGTCCCCAGGGGTGATTCCAGGCGGCTTCCAGGGAGGTCAGGGCTTTGTTGACTTCGTCCCGGGTGCGGCCCCGGGCCAGGAGATCGGCGGCCCACTTGTCGGTCCAGCCCTGGACCTGGTCGGCGGTGATGGCCCGGGGGGGCATTTGGTGCCAGTCCGGGGCGTGGACTAGGCCGCGGCGGAAGAGGCCCTGGGTTTCTCTGGCGTAGCGGGGGGAGCGGTGATCGTGGATCCAGGCGATGCGCTGGGAGAGGAATTCATCGACCGTTAAGGTTGGCGATAATAGCGGCGAGGCGAGCGTCCCGTTTGCGAAAAAGTGAGATAACTGCTCGGTCTCGGCCCGTTGTGCTTCGTATTTGGTCAGATAGATGTAGGGGCTGGTTATCCTCCGGCCCCGGATCTGTTTGTCGAAGCGCCACCTGGTGCCTGCTTTGAGCTTCTTCTTCTCTACAGGCACGGAGATACCTCTCCACGGCGTCGGGCGGGAAACGCCAGGTGCGATGGCCCAGGCGGATCCCGCCGAACTGGTGGCGATGGCGCAAGATAAAGGTGTGGGAGACCTGCAGGGCCTTCTCGATCTCTTTGGATGTGATATAGGATTGCTTTGTGCTGCCCATCGGGATGGCTCCGAAATGGGCGACGGGGAGGGGAAAGCGGGCAGGCTTCGGGCGTCAGTTTAATGGGGGGTCGGGGGTTTGTCAAGTTATTTTTCGTCCTCTTATTGACCACAATATATGGTATAGAACGAAGGGGATCACCGTCAGCGGATCCCGCATGGATACCATATATGGTGGTCATGGGGTTTAACGGCCATAACGATTTTTCCGGGAACGATGGGATTCTTCGAAGTTGTAGGGGTTCCCGGTGGAAAAACTGCCGCTGTTGGGGTTGTAATTGCCCGGGTAATTATAGTTATCGCGCAGGGTGCTGTTGGGACTGGAGCGCTGATAGGGCTGGATATAGGTATCTTTTAATCCGTCCCGGTCGGTGTCCTTCCAGTGGCCGCGCACGGCGGCGGAAACGGTTATGGTTGGAAACGCAAGAATAAGGATTAAAAATAAAAAAGAAAGATTTTTCATGACCCGCTCCTTTTTTTTGGGTTTTTTACCATTTACATAAAGCAGCCGTTAGAAGCCAGGTGATTAGAAAAACGATGATACCGCGTTGATTCCACCACCCGGGGTTGTCTTTTTTGTACGAAAGCAGTGAGATCAAGAAGGAAAATAGGGTAATGCCGAATAATTTAAAAATATTTTCGATCAATGTTTTTTCTCGAAAATTATTTCCGGGGTCCGATAGGGATGGTCTATTACTTACCCGGAGCGCTCGCATATAATGAAATATCAACATCCACAACTGGGACTTATAGTCCCATCGCAACAAATGGCCCTCCCTCCTGACGTGCAGCCGCAGACACCACCATGCCATGAGCAACATCCCCTTCTTTCCGGATCGGCAAAAGGATTTAAATTTGCGTTTTGTTCAAAGAGGCAGACGGTTTGAGTTTCTTCGGAAATAACGGAAATGGTAAAGGTTGAAATCAAGGAAACGGCAACAATGAAAAGAATAAGTAGTTTTTTCATGATAAATCTCCTTAATTTAAAATTAACTGCATAGACTCCCTTTTATATTCGGGGACCTGGAAAGGGGTTTCCACGGCCCCCGGATTATTTTCCCGGTATTTTTATTTTCTTGGAAGGTTTTGTTAAAAGTAAAAGACATTGCTCCATCATGGTGATGGTGTGGTCTATCAGTTGTTCGTTGTTCAGTTTAAGAATATCTTCAAGGAGAGAGAAGGCTTTTTTATGCTTTGGATTTTGATCATATTTACGTCCAAAGTGAAGTAGTTTATTTGGATCATTTAAAAAACTCGCAGCCTCCTCCCCGTTAAGAAGTCCTTCCATTGAAACCATAAGTTCTTTTGAGAGCTTATAAAGATGCGGGGCCTCCGGAATTCTTCCAAGTTTGATATAGTTCCAGATTAATGGTGCTCCAACCCCTGTTTTTATAGACAACTGATTTACATTCAATCCCCTCTTAAGGATCAGTTCTTTTAATCTATTCCCAAATTCTATTGATTTTTCAGCCATATTTAAAAATAAACTAAATTTAGAACATTTTACTTGACAAATGTATTAAATTTAGAATATATCCATACTCAAGCAGTCAATTCCATATAATGGGCTGCAATTTCAGCAATCATTGGATAATTACCATGGAAAATACCAATCCCAACGACACAGTATTTAGACAGATCAAGTCTGATTTCGCGCTCAGGGGCTTGACCTTTGCTAATATTGCCGACCAGTTAGGCTGTACCCGGTCGATGATTACCCAGGTGGCCAAGGGGAAGGCTAAAAGTTCTCGAGTCCGGGAATTCATAGCAACGACCCTGGGCCGGGATCCCTGGGCCGATAATGACTAATAATGTTTTCGGTATTTTAGCATCCATCCTTTAACAAGTAAAGTAATTTTTATTATATGACCAGAAAACCGGATAAATCCACCCTTTTGGAAAAGGCCAAGGGGAAAAAGATCAAGGGAAAATATTGGGAATTTACCGATCAGGACGTGGAACTGACCATGGCCTGGCTGAGGCGGGAGATCACCAATACCCAGGCCGATTATGCCTATAAAGTGCGGGCCAGCCAATCGCTGAAGAGGATTGCCCGGTGCTTGCGGGAGATGTATGGCCAGGGGAAGATGGTCGTAAGACCATAGATTAAGCCAAAGGAAAGGAAAAGAAACCATGCCGACCTTGAGAGATGCCAATAAGTTTACCAGCCGGGTAAGGAAGTTGAAGATGAGTCCTGAAGAAGAAATCGATGCCATGACGGATAGAGGAGACATCGTTTCTAAAAAAAGGCGAGATCGAACCATTTCCACCCGGATCATTGACCGGGCGGATGACCCAGAGTTTAAACTGATGGAGAGATCGGGAACTATCACTCCTCAAGAGAAAAAACATCGCAGGTCGCAGATTTGAGGGCCGGGCCCCGGAGGGGGTACCGGATGGGCAGTCAATCTTTAGACCGGGGCGGCGGGGAGGGGAAAGCGGGCAGGCTTTTCCTCTTGGCCGCTTCGGGGGAGGAGATAAAACCCGTTAGGCGCGAGGGCGCGAGGGCGGAAGGCGAAAAGACGCGGGTCAAGGAGGCGGGAATGATCTCAATTCAAGAAATCGTCAGAGAGTATCTGGAGAAAAACGGGTATGACGGGCTGGCGTGCCCGTGGGCCGAGTGTGGGTGTAAATTGAGCGATTTAATGCCGTGCGGTGAACCAGATAAAGACGAGTGTTTTGCCGCGCATAAAACGGACGATCCAGAGGGGGAGGTTGAATGGCTAATGTTACCCGGAAAGGCGGGCGAGAAATGATCTGGTTTATCATCGGTCTTTTTGTCGGGGCGTCGGTGGGGGTGGTGGTTTTGGCGATGATCAAATCTTCGGTCGAGTACCGGGAGCAGAGGGAAAGACAGGGAGGCAAGAGGGGCGCTTCGCTTGAGGGACGCTGACGCTTTAGGGACGCTTCGCTGAGGCGGGAGGCATAAAAAAGGAGGAGTAATGCGGTGTGAAAAACTGGGAGGGACGTGGAGTGAGGGGGCCTGCATTAAATACCAGGATGCGGGCCGCTTTGAATGCAGGGATTGTCAACAGGGGAAGGAGGTCAGGGAAAACATGAATGCACCGGAAGCAACCAAGTTTTGTAAGAAGTGCGGGCAGGATAAGCCCCGGTCGGCTTTTTCGCCGGACAAGAAAAGTCGGGACAAGCTAAGGCCCTATTGTAAGGCCTGTACAGCGGCATTGACCAGGGAATATCATGAGAAAAAGAAGCGGGAGGCGATAAAACCCGTTAGGCGCGAGGGCGATCGGTCGGCTTTGCCGACCTCAACAGGAGCTCGGCGAAGCCGAGCGGGCAGGCGGGAGGACGGGCATCGATGACCCTGGAGGAATTGACCTCGGCTCCTTTTA
>JBFMBU010000176.1:0-17500 GCA_040755035.1 Thermodesulfobacteriota bacterium | reverse complement strand
TCAGGGTTGCCTGGCGGCGGCCCTGGGTTGGAGCGGAGACCGCCCAGTACCGCGGGCAGGAAAAGAAGCAGGAAATCGTCATCGTCGGCGGAGACCCCCCGGAGATTATTTTCATTGCCGGGAAGAGCACTGTTTATTGAAATGCCGATGTTACCAGACCGGTTTTTAAGAACCGTTTCTTCCGAATAAACCTTAACGGCCAGCATGATGATCCCGAAAAATGCAGCGAAAATCTCTCTTCTCATGAATCCTTCAAATTTTCAGGCCCCCGCCTATGGAAAAGCATTTTTTTATTGTTTATGAGAAAACCTTTCCTATTTCTTAGGGTTTCAAAATATTACCGATATAAAAGTAAAGGGTCTTCGATTGACTGTTCTATGGGATAGCTTTTCTCTTTTAACATTATTACGATTGTCCTTTTATTTTTTGATGAGTCTCCTTATTTTTGGCGAATTTAATAACTGATCCTAAATACGTTTAATCCTCGGTTAGCCCATTTGTTTCGATCGGCCCGGCTGAAACCCTGTTCGTGTGTCGCGGGCCGCTGGCTTTTCAGGATACCGTGACCAGGCCGCCGTCACAGGCGATGGTTTAACCCACCACATAAGCGCCCGCTCTGGAACTGAGAAAGATGGCCAGACCGCTGATGTCTTCCAGGGTGCCGACTCTGCCGCTGGGATTGCCCTGACCGACCAAGTCCCAGTCTACCCCGTCGCCTGCGGTTTTTCCGCCGAATCCCACTCCGGTGCTCAGCATCCAGGTCGGAAAAGGGCCCGGTGCTATGGCGTTGACAATGATGTGATCTTTGATCAGATGTGCGGCCAGGACCCGGGTCAGATGGTGTACGGCGGCCTTGGAAGGGCCGTAAGAGAAGTTGTCGAAGGAAGGCGTTTTGAGCCCATCGATTGCTTAGCCATCAGTGAAGCGACCCCCGATGTGTATCCGGCTAAGGCACACAAAAGGTATTCTCCCGGGCAGGGCGCGATTTCCGATCCGGGCCAGCCAATACTGAATTCATGTTATGCAGTAATCGCTCTTGCTCTTACCGAATAATGCCGACCTACCCGCCTAATATGCCATTGTCCTCAACTTTGTTCAAGATATTTTCAGGGATGATAGGAGGACCTTAAAAGGGAGGTATCATCGGCAGCAGCAGAGGGGATTCTTGGAGGGCCAACGGCAAAAACTATTTCTGTTGGGATGGATCCCAGGGAAATCATCGATAGTTTGGTAACCGTTCTCCTCATCGGAGTCCTTTTTCTTTAGATTCCGGATTTCCATTTACTGTTTCGGTTGATTCGGTCTTGGTCCCGGTTCATGGCCGCCCGGAGGGTTTCAAGAGAATTCAGGGCATCGTCCAGGGCAAGCCTTCTTATAGGTGGAAAAAATGGATTGATTCCTGCAAATGGATCTGAGCTTTTTCCTTGGATTTTAAGACGCAATATTAAGCTTGACATATTTATTATTATTAATTTATTATCTTTATACGATTTAAATTAACGGTATGCGATAAAAATAAGATGAAAAATCCTACCTCTATCAATTCCATTTTTAAGGCCTTTCGGTTGATTGAACTTTACCAGGAGCCCAATGCCGAATTCACCCTGACCGAACTGACCAAAAAAGTAAATTTGTCCATAGGTGCGGCCCAACGCATTACCAATTCCCTGATCATCCTGGGATACCTGGCCAAGGATAAAAAAACCAAGAAATACCGGTTGACTCCCAAATGGCTTCCTATCGGGTTCAATGTCCTGGCCAGCCTGGAGATTCGCAAACTGGCCCTCCCCCATTTAAAACAGCTTTATAAAGAAACCGGGGCGACCGTCAGCCTGGCCGTTCGCCATGGGGATGATGTGATCTATCTGGAACGTCTGATCACCCAGGACCTGATCGGGTTCAATATCCGGGCGGGCCTCAAACGTCCCATGTACCCCAATTCCATGGGCAAGGCCATGCTGGCCTTTATAGCGGAAGAAGAGAGGGATGCGATAGTAAGCCGGTCGGTTTTCAAGAATAAAGAGACTATGGATAGGGGGAAGAAGGATGGGATAATCCAAGAGTTGGATCAGATCAAGGAGCAGGGTTATGCTGTCAATAAGGTGCAATACAGCGGCGGGGCCCTGGCCATATCCGTGCCCATATTGAATCATAAAGGCGTGCCTATTGCCGGAATCAATATCGGGACCCCTGCCGATCATCCCCCGGATAAAAAGAAATTTAATGAATATGTCCGGTTATTGATCCGAACCGGCCGGGCTATTTCCTCGGAAATCGGTTATATGGATTATATGGGGGTGTAAAAGCCGAAAGGCCGTTCGGCGTTTGGTCTTTGAGCGATGTCATAATTGTTTTGAAATGGATTCTCAAAAAGTCGTCACTCCGGCGAAAACCGGGGGCCAGGGATTTTATAACGTATGGAAGTTTCCGGATAGCGGCTCTCGCCGGCATGACCTTGGGCGGCTCTTTTTAAGGTCGCTATAACCATCACTCCTGGGGGGTATGATGAATTATCAAACTATTCTATATGAAATAAGGGATAAGGTGGCTGTTTTGTCCCTTAATCGTCCTGATCAACTCAATGCCATTAACGAGGTCATGCTGGAGGAATTCTATTCAGCCCTGGAGCAGGCGGAAAACGACGATTCCGTGACCGCTTTAATCCTGAAGGGAGAAGGAACGGACTTCAGCGTTGGATATGATTTACGCGAAGAAAGCGTAATCGATTCGGGGGGAGACCTTGGTTCGGCGGAGGGTGCAAAGGAGATGCCTCAGAAACAGAGAAGGCGTCAGGAGATCCTTTTGAAATTGGCCCGGTTTCCCAAATCCACCATTGCTCAGGTGCAGGGGAGGTGTCTGGAGATGGGGTGTTCTCTGATCATGGCCTGTGATATTTCCTTTGCCGCTGAAGATGCCCAATTCGGAGAACCCTCTGTCCGCTTCGGCCAGACCACCGATATGCCCCTCTGGTATTATCTGGTGGGGGTACGCAAGGCCAAGGAACTTCTTCTTACCGGCAAGACCATTGACGGAAAAGAAGCGGAAAGTATCGGATTGATCACCAAGGCCGTTCCCTCCGACCTGCTGGAATCGGAAGTCAATGAAATGGCCCTGACGGTTTCTTTGACCCCTTTTGACGGATTAACCAATAACCGGGAAGGATTTCAAACCGGGATCGATGCCAGAGGACTGGCGGCCGGTTGGCGGATGGCTTTGGACCGCCGGATTTTCGGAATTATGCGTCAAACCGGCCGAGATGCCGGCGGGTTCGATTTTAAGAAGGTTAGGTCTCAGAAGGGATGGAAAGCCGCTCTGGAAGAGATGAATGCTCCCTATGAAAGGTTTGGATACTGAAAAAAAGAGGGGTCAACGAGCCAAGGGGCCGAGGGTTCAAGGCTGAAGATAACGTAAAATCAGTCCTTACTTGATCCCTTGAATCCTCGAACCCTTTGGTTATTCCTGAAAGGAATCGGTGAATGAGCTACGAATATATCCTCTATGAAAAAGAAGGTCCCATCGCCCGGATCATCATGAACCGGCCGGAAAAACACAATCCCCTGGGACGGCCCATGATGCGGGAGATTATCAAGGCCCTGGAAGAGGCCGGTGCCGACCGGGAAGTGAAGGTAGTTATCATCAAAGGTGCCGGCAGATCCTTCAGCTCCGGTCATGATATTCCGGCTATCGGTATGGACATCGAACTGGGTCCGGAATACAAGGGCAAAAGACCTCCGGCCAAATTGCTTATTGAAAGAGACGAGTGGCTGAAAAGGGAATTCTACCAGTTTGTATTTAATTTTCCCAAACCGACCATCGCTCAGGTCCATGGCTATTGTATTTACGGCGGAAATAATTTTCAGCTCTGCTGTGACATTACCATCGCCGCCGAAAACGCCCAGTTCAAACCCAAGGGGGATACGGTGGTTACTATCGCCAGTTATCTCCCTGCCGACACCTGGGCCACCACCCTGGGCCCCCGACACCTGGGTGTCAAGATGGACGGAAAGATTGCCGAACGATGGGGCGTGGTCAACCGGGCCGTGCCCTTAGAAAAGCTGGAGGAAGAGGTGGAAAATCTGGCCCGGGCCATTGCTCTGATGCCGGAGGACAGCCTGAATCTGAATAAAAAATGTCTGAACGCCATGATGGACTTCGACGGGCTGGAACCGGCCTGGCGGACGACCCATATCGCCCATGCCATGGGGACCCATCAACGGGTCCGATCCGATGAGTTTAATGTCTTCAAGGTCCGGGCTGAACAGGGAGCTTCGGCGGCGATTCATGCCAGGCAACGGAAAAGGGAACTCTGATTTTATTAAACTAACAGTTTTCACCACAGAGACGCTGAGGACGCAAAGAAGAAATATTTTCCCCTTTCTGTTGAGAGGCCAGAAAGGGAAAAGCTTTGCTGCCCTTCGGGCAATCCTTTGGTCCGAGATCCCGCCTTGGCGGAATTGTTTGTTAAACTTTTTTAGTTTTCGCAGCTTTGCGGTAAATTAAAATTTTAGAATACCTCAAGGAATATATTAAGCTTTCACGGATGAAGGGGTTATAAATGGATTTCCTGCATATACTTTTCGAAATAAAAGACAGGGTGGCAACCCTCACTCTTAACCGCCCGGACAAACTCAATGCCTTGAATGAACCCTTATTGGCCGAGTTTGATGCCGCCCTTAAGGAAGCGGAGGAAGATAATGACGTTTCCATCCTGATCCTGAAGGGGGAAGGCAGGGCCTTTTGTGCCGGGTATGATGTTAGTGGAGATAAAGAGGGGGATTCTACCTTTGACTGGCGGACCAAACCGTCCATGTTCCATCTCTATCAACATCAACGGCGCAGACAGGAACGCATCCAAGGGCTGGCCGAATTTCCCAAACCGACCATCGCCCAGGTCCATGGCCATTGCCTGGAGGGGGGCTGTTCTCTAATCATGGCCTGCGATTTCGCCCTGGCTGCCGAAGATGCCCGCTTCGGAGACCCTTCGGTGCGGATGGGCCTGGCTACTGATCTTCCCTTGTGGTATTACCTGCTGGGAATTAAAAGGGCCAAGGAGATGTTGCTCACCGGCAAGACCATTGATGGCCTTGAAGCGGCTCGGATCGGGTTGATTTCCCAAGCCGTCCCCTTTGACCGATTGGAGGAAGAAGTGGAAAGGCTGGCCCAGGCCCTGCTTCTTTTACCCCCAGAGGCCTTGCGAAATAACCGTGAGGGATTTCAGGCTGCTTTGGAGACCAGGGGATTGGCGGCAGGATTCCGTTTTGCCGGCGATATGCGGGTTTTCAGCGTTTTGCAGCGGCCCGGTTCCCGCCCCGGGGAATTTAATTTTTATGAAGCAAGAGATAAAAAGGGATTGAAAGCGGTTTTTGAGGAGATGAATGGGCCGTTTCGCAAGGTGGGATATTAAAATTCAATTCAAAATGCAAAATGAAAATTTCAAAAAGCAACGTTAAGATCCAAGGTCCAAAATTCAAACAGTTGATGAATAGTGGGAGATTTTGAATTTTGCATTTTGAAATTTGAATTTTTGTTAAGGAACCATCATGCTCTCCGACGTTTTCCATCTGGACCCCTATGACCCAATCGACAAGGTGACGGACCTGAAATCCGCCGTAGGCTCCCTGGTTAAGGAAAGCATGTCCCTCTATATCAGCCGGTCGGCCGAAGCGGCGGTGTGTGAGATCATCCGTCAGTTCTGGGACCGGCGTCCGGCCTTCAAGCTGATGATGGTTCTGCCCGGTGGGGCCCAGGCCATGGCCTTGATTCACCGGGGGTTGGTGAAGAAGTTGATTTTCACCACTTGCGCCGATCTGTATCCAAGCCCCAGTCCCAATCCGATCATCCAACGGGCTTATAGAGAAAAGGCCCTGGATTTTGAAAACTGGTCGGTCCTGGCCTTTACTCAGGCCCTGATGGCCGGGGCACTCAATTTGCCTTTTATGCCCACCCTGTCCATTACCGGCAGCACCATGGCCGAGGAAAACCGGGAGGCCTTCACTTCGATCGAAGATCCTTTCTCCAAACAACCCATCGGTGTGATCAAACGGATCAATCCTGATTTGGCGGTTTATCACGGCTGGGCTGCTGACCGATCCGGTAACACCATCCTATCGCCTTACGGAGACGACCGGGACTGGGGGGCCAAGGCGGCAACCGGGGTGCTGGTGACGGTGGAAAGGATCGTCTCAACGGATTTTATTCGCGAACACGCCCATCTGGTGAAGATCCCGGCTTATATGGTCAACGCCGTCTGTCCGGTGCCCTTTGGGGCTCATCCGCGGGCCATGAACAATCGCGGTTTGCCCGAATTTGATGCCTATGATGTGGACGTGCCGTTCCTGGAGGCCTTCCGGGAAGCCGGGAAAAAAACGGAAACGCTGGGGCAATGGATTAAGGAGTGGATTCTGGATTGCCCCGATCATAAGGCGCGCCTAAAAAAATTGGGGCCCGAACGTCTTTACCGCTTAAAAGGCAAGGCGGCCAGGGATAATTGGACGGTCCGTCTCATCCAGGTGCAGGATCAGGCAGCCGAACCCAGGGACTATAATCCAATAGAATTTGCCGTGGTGGCCGCTTCCAGAAAGATTAAAGAATTATTTATCCAGGGAGGGTTCAAGGCCATTTTCGCCGGGGTCGGTATCGGCGGTTTGGCCGGATGGCTGGCCTACTACGCCCTTAAACAGGAGGGGCGGGAAGTGTATATGGTGGGGGCAGGGATAGGCTTTGATCCCCGTCCGGCTGACCCGCTCATGTCCTCCTCGGGTAATATCGCCACCTCCCGCATGCTGGCCGAAGCCATAGACATCCACGGCGTCTGTATCGGTGGGGTACGCAGGACCTGTCTGGGGATTTTGGGGGCAGCGCAGATCGACAAATATGGAAATATTAATTCCTCCAAGGTCAGTGCCTCCACCTACATCGGAGGGGCCGGCGGTGGGAATGACATCGCCAACGGGGCCAGGGAAGTCATCGTCATCACCAGGCAGAAGAAAGACCGTTTTCTGGACCAGGTCCCTTATATCAGTTGCGCCGGAACCCAGGTATCCACCCTGATTTCGAATCTGGGGATTTTTGAGAAAAAGGATTCTGAGTTCGAATTGACCACCTATTTCCCCTCGGAAGGATCTACAGAAGAGGAAATGATAAAAAAGATCAAGGAGCAATGCGGCTGGGAGCTGAAGGTAAGACAGGCGTTGACCGCGGCTGTTTCCCCGACCGCGAAGGAGTTGGCTTTGCTGCGGGCTTTGGATCCGGAGGGAGTGTTTATTTGATATGCCGACTTTTAAACCGGTGTCAGAAACAGCGAAGGTGTCATTTCGAGTCCTGCTGTGGCAGGGCGAGAAATCTTTTTTTGAGACACTTTGAAATTTCAGATTTCTCTCTCCGGTCGAAATGACAAAAGATAATATCAGACCCCTTTTTCTGAAATTGAGGCCTACCCCCATTCTTGGCAATGGGTTTTAGGGCATTTATCAGGAGTATCCTTGATGACTAAAACAAATCGACCCCCTCAACCCCTGGCCGGGTTGAAAGTCCTTGAAATAGGAAACAAGATATCAACAGCCTATTGCGGAAAACTGCTGGCCGACCAGGGCGCTGAGGTTGTAAAGGTCGAAGACCCGGGAACAGGAAACATTAACCGGGAAGAACGCCTGTTGCCCGGAGAAGGAAAGGGTGGGAGCCTCTTTGCCTATTTGAACGCCAACAAGTTCGGTATCACTTTGGATTTGGCCCAGGGAGCGGGGAAAAAAGTTTTAGAGGATCTTTTGATGCAAGCTGACATCCTGGTGGAAGGATTCACACCACTCACGGCCAGGGAATTTGGGGTGGACTATGATCGACTCAGCCGAAATCATCCCCTTTTGGTCGCCGCCTCCATTACGCCGTTCGGCCAAACCGGTCCCTACTGTGAATACCAGGCCTATGCCATCAATGTCAGTGCCGCCGCGGCCTCCAGTCTCTGTATCGGGGAACCGGGCCGCACCCCCCTGCCCCTGCCCCTTTCCCAGGTCCATTTTCAGAGCGGCGCCATGGCGGCCACGGCTGTTCTGGGGGCGTTGCTGGCCCGTGAGGTTACGAACCGGGGACAACAGATCGACATCAGCGAGGCCGAGGTCTGGATCACCCATTTCACCGGCCATGCGGTGATCGCCTTTGTATTCCATAACCGGCGGAGGATACGATCAGGCCATAAAACCCAGGCCCTTTTTCCCAATGGAATCTTTCGCTGTAAGGATGGTTATATCTCCCTTATCACCATGCGAGGCGAGCAATGGAAAAGTTTTTTAAAAATCGTGGGGGAAGGCCGAATCCCGGACTGGTATGAATCGGATGAACGTTTTATGAAAACCAGTTTCCGGGAAATCAACCTCAAATACGGGGATGAACTGGAAGTGCTCCTGGAAAAATGGCTGACTACCAAAACCAAGGAGGAGATCTTCGAGTTGGGCAGGATAAATCATGTGGCCCTGGCTCCGGTGAGAAATGTGCGGGAAGTTCTGGAGGATCCCCATCTCAACTTCAGAGATTTTTTTACCGATGTTGAGGATCCGCAACTTGGAAGGATCAAATACCCCCGTTCCCCCTTAAGGTTTTCTAAAACCCCTTCAGTGATTCACCGCCCGGCACCTAAATTGGGAGAGCATAATGAAGAGATTTATGGAGAGTGGCTGGGGTACGGGAAGGATTATATGGAAGAGCTAAGGATGGAGGGTATTTTTTAAATACTCCGTTAAGATCTTATGTTTTGGGATTTTCTCGAACCTTAAACCTTACACCTTAAACCCTATGCGCTATGCCCTTTGCGCTAAGCGTTTTTGAGGAATTCGTAATCCATGAATAATACCAAATACCCCCTCCAGGGCATCCGGGTGCTGGATTTCGGCTGGGTGGCCGCCGGGCCGTCCGCTACCAAGATCCTGGCTGATCTGGGGGCTGAAGTGATCAAGGTGGAATCGCGCAAGAGGCCTGACACCACCCGGTTCACACCGGACAATATCGAGCGTTCCCCGGAAACGGACCCGGCCTTTCATAGCCTGAACCGTAATAAACTGGGCATTACTATTGACCTGACCCAGCCGGAAGGAAACGATCTGCTCCGAAAACTGGTCGGAAAATGCGACATCGTCCTGGAAAATTTTTTCCCCGGAGTCATGAAAAAGTTCGGCCTTGATTATGACTCCCTCTGCCGGATAAAGCCCGACATCATTATGATCTCCATGCCCGGTCTGGGTAATTGGGGACCCCAGGCCGAGACCCCGGCTTACGCCCCGGGCCTGGCCGCTCTTTCCGGGCTGGAGAGCATGGTCGGCTATCAGGGAGAAAGGGCCCTGGGCTTGCAACAGCCGTATTCGGATTATAATGCCGGGACCCATTCGGCCTTTGCCGCTATGGCCGCTTTGATACATCGAAATAAAACCGCACAGGGGCAGTATGTGGAAGTGGCCCAAATCGAGGCCTTGACGGCCTGCATCGGCGAAGCCGTTCTGGATTATCAGGTCAACGGGCGGATCCCAGGATTGGAAGGAAACCGTCACGGCCAAATGTCTCCGCATAATAACTATCCCTGTCAGGGAGACGACAAATGGGTGTCCATCGCCGTTAAGAGCGAGGAGGAATGGCAGCGGCTGGTGGCAGTCATGAACGATGAACCCAGACTGGGGGATGAAGAATTCAGCAGCCTGAGAGTTAGACAACAAAATGAAAAAGAGTTGGACAGGATCATCAGCGCCTGGACCAGGGTGCGGACGGCTGAGGAAATAACCCGCTTGCTCCAGGAGGCCGGTGTGGCGGCCTTTCCCTGCATGGACATCGGTGATTGTTTTTTGGATATACATTTTCAGGAAAGGGAAGTCTTTATCCCTCTGGAGCATCCGGTAACCGGCGATGAGTTCGTGGCCAACCTTTCCTGGAGGATGAGTGATACCAACGGAAAAGTTTATCGACCGGCCCCGCTCTGGGGGCAACATAATCGGTATGTGTTTGAGGAAATACTGGGATTATCCAGGGAAGAGATCGCCCGGCTGGAAGAAAAAGAAGTTATTCAGAAATTTCAAGGCTGAGATGCTCGAAAAAAGAAAATATCACCCATTTTGTCATTTCGACCAAAGGGAGAAATCCTTGTCCCAAAACCTGGAGAGGGATCTTACAGATTTTTCCAGCTATTTTAAGATCCCTCCCATCCGGTCGGGATGACATCCGAGGTTTATTGCTAATCCATCCGATTTTACGGCAAAAGAAAAGAAGGGCATACCATGACGTTAGCCTTAGAAGGCATAAAAATCATCGATATCGGGTATTACCTCCCTGCCGCCTACTGCACTCAAATGCTGGCCGATATGGGGGCGGAGGTCATCAAGATTGAGGAACCCATTACCACCAAACCCCGTCGCGGCGGGGCCGGGGTGTCGGCCGCCCCCGGACCGGGGGCCGTAGAAAAATCGGCTTTTGATTTTTTCAATCGGAATAAAAAGAGCCTGATCCTTGATCTGAAAAAAAATGAGGCCTTGGATATCCTGGGACAACTGGTGAAACAAGTCGATATCTTCATTGAAAACATGCGTCCCGGGGTAGCCAAACGCCTGCACATCGATTATGAAACCCTTAGGGCTGTAAATCCGGGGCTGATCTATTGCTCCATCTCCGGCTTCGGGCAGGACAGTCCCTATCGGCAGGTGGCCGGCCACGATCCTAATTACTGCTCCATTGCCGGGGCCCAGGGCTTGAACGTGGACCGGGAAGGAAAACCGATTCGTTTCGGCATTCCTCTGGGGGATATCGGGACGGCCCTTCATGCCGCCATTGGCATCCTGACCGCCTTTATCGCCCGCCAAAAGACCGGTAATGGGCAGTATATCGACCTTTCCATGACCGACAGCGTCTTTTCCTTTGTCAGTCGCAGTCTGCGGACCTGGCTGAATCCTACTCTCTGGAAAGGAACGGAATACGGGGAATGGGTTCTTGGCCCCTTGGAATGCAAAGGCGGAGAGTTCATCACCGTGGGAAACATTGAACCCTATTTCTGGGAACGTTTCTGCCGGGCTATCGGCCGTGAAGAATTCATTCCTTATCGTGATGCCAGGGGTGAAAAGGGAGAAGAGGTTCGGGCTGCCGTTAAAAAAATCCTTTCGGAAAAGACACGGGATGAATGGGTGAAAATTCTGACAGAGGCCGATACGGCCATCGCACCGGTCTTAGAACCCCAGGAGGTCCTTTTCAATCCCCACATTCTGGCAAGAACATTGGTGATGGAGGTCGATCACCCAATCATGGGAAAAGTGAAACAGATGGGATTTCCGATTAAGTTGTCTGAAACACCAGGACGGTTCAGAAGCTTTGCCCCTTACGCCGGGCAGCATAGTGAGGAGGTTCTACAAGGTCTTGGATATACCCAAGATGAAATTTTAAAATTAAAAAAAAACGGGGCAATTCAATAATTGATGGACTGGTAAAAAGTCTAGGATGTCATCCCGACCGAATGGGAGGGATCTTTAAATAGACCGAAAAATCAAGATTTCTCCCTTTGGTCGAAATGACAAAATAGAGTATTTTGACTTTTCACGAGACAGGAAAGGGCATCAATAAATCACGAAAATCCCCTTTGCCCCTCTTTATTCAAGGGGGGTTGAAGGTCCCCTTTGGAAAAGGGGGATTTAGGAGGATTTTAAATCAATTTTCGAGCTATAAAAATTTTTAAGGAGTTGGGATATCATGGCCGAAAAACAAAAAGGTTTAGTGGAAGGAAAGATTACGGAAGAGGCCCTGGTTCAACTGCGCAGCCGGGTGGGCATGAAACTGAGGATCCATAACGATTCCGGAAACAGGAATATCTTTGAGGAAACCATCCGGAGATTTGTCAATGGAACCGGGGATATCAATCCTCTTTACCGGGACCCGGAATATGCAAAAAAGACACGCTACGGGAAATTGGTAGCCCCGCCTTCCTGGCTATATAGTGTTTTTCAAATGGGGGTCATGCAGGGCCTGGCCGGAGTTCATGGCTGGCATTCGGGGGACGACTGGGATTTTTATAAACCCCTGGTCGAGGGTGACCGCATCAGACCCGAGGCGGTGTTTAAAGGATTCGAGGAAGTACCCAGCAAATTTGCCGACCGGATGATCAAGACCTATCAGGAACGGCTTTATTATAACCAGCGCGAGGAACTGGTGGCCAGGGCCCTGGCCTGGACCTTCCGGGCCGAACAGAGCAATGTTCGGAAAAAAGGGAAATATTCCAAGCTGACCCTGCCCCATCCCTGGACGGAAGAGGAACGGGAGGCCATAGACGACCAGATCATGGCTATGAAGATCCGGGGTGCCGAAGTCCTTTACTGGGAGGATGTACAGGTGGGGGACGAGGTGCCCCAGGTAGTGAAAGGTCCCATAGGCATCACCGATGAAGCCGCCTTTTACGGGGGGACTTCCGGGCGTCTCATGGCCCATGAAGCGGCCCTGAGGGGATATAAAAAACACCCGGCCTGGGGGTTCCGGGCGGCAGATACCACTGCCTGGGAACCCCGGGCTGCGGTCCATTGGTTGATAGAAGCGGCTACCGCCGCTGGCCTTCCATACATGTACGAAATCGGCATGGAGCGTAATTCCTGGACCATCCAGATGTTCACCAGTTGGATGGGCGATGAAGGGTGGCTTAAGAATTGTTACGCCGAATACCGGGCCTTTATTTATCTTGGGGATGTGGCCTTTATCAAGGGCACGGTTACTAAGAAATATGTCGATGAGAACGAAGAGAACTGTCTGGACGTAGACATCCTGGGCACCAATCAGCGCCAGGAGATAATCGTCAAGGGGCACGGTACGGTGATCCTGCCCTCCCGGGAGGCGCGGACCTGGCCGGTGGAAAAGCGATTGGAGAAAAAATAGGCTGAAGGCAGAAGAAGGCTTAGAGGATTTTCTTTTCATGGATTTTCCTTCAGTCTTCCAACCTGAAAGGGCGAAATACCCATAGAAAACTCCTAAGCGGATTACCTTATGAGTCAAGAAATCATCGATAACATCCGTCGGACCTTTGAATCGGAATTGGCCGGGGAACAAACCAGCAAAGTAGTCAGTTTGGAGGAGGCCATAAAACGGCATATCCGGCCGGGTATGAGCGTGATGCTGGGGGAATTCGCCAACGGGGCGGCGCGGGAAATCGTCCGCCGGTTTCGAGGCAGCAAACCGGAATTCACTATCATCAACAGTGCCCGCGATTATACGGCGGCCTTGGTTTACTGCGGCCTGGTCACAAAACTGATCGGGGTGGCTTATATGCATCTATACCCGACGGCCGGACCGAACCGCCTGATCCAGCAGGCCTTCAACGAAGGACGGATTGAAATCGAAGGCTGGACCTCCTTGACGCTCCTACAGCGGCTCATGGCCGGGGCCATGGACCTGGAAGCCGTGGTCACCAAGTCCCTCCTCGATTCAGATATAGCCATAGATAATAAAGAATGCCTTCATCCCTTCCAGGGACCGTTTGATAAGAAACAGGACCTGGCCTTGCTCAAATCTCTCAACCCCGATATCGCCGTGGTCCACGGTTGGGCCGCCGATCCGCAGGGCAATGTCATTCTGGGATCTCCCTATTACATGGGACCGAGTACCTGGGGGGCCAGGGCCAGCAAGAAGGGGACGGTGGTCACGGTGGAAAAAATTGTTTCTACTGATTTTATCCGCCGGCACTCCTGCCTGGTTTCCATTCCCGGTCATATGGTCCAATCCGTATCCGTGGTCCCTTTCGGGGCCCATCCCCAGGGACTGAACAGTCTGGGGATGGGCATCGATGCCTTCAAGGGATACCGGCCGGACATTCCATTCATTGCGGTCTATCGGGATTCAGTCAAAGACGAAACCCGGCTTGTTCAATGGATGGAGGAGTGGGTATTTCAGGGTTCGGGCCACGGAGACTACTGTTCCCAATTGGGAGAAGACCGGCTGACCAGCCTTTCTGAGGGAGTGGGGGGAGGTGAGGGGAAACAGAACTTGGCCGATCTGCTGCAATCCATTTCCTTGAGCCCGGAATACACCCCTAATGAGCTGACCATCGTCGCCGCCGCCCGAAAGATCGAAGAAATCGTCCTTAAGAAACAATTCATCACCTTTTTGCTGGGCGTGGGATTCAGTGCCCTGGCCGGCTGGCTGGCCTACTATGGGCTGAAGAAAAAGGATTGGCCGGTCAAACTGTTGATCGGGACCGGGGTTTACGGGTATTCCCCCCAGCCGGGAAATCCGGCCATTGGGGCTACGGCCAATATTGAGACCGGTTTGATGCAGACCGATGCCTTTCAGAGTTACGGCGGATTGATCGGGGGGTTAAATAACCGCTGTCTGAGCGTCCTGGGGGCGGCCCAGATCGATAAATTCGGCAATATCAATTCCACCAAGGTGGGAAAGGAGTTTATCGCCGGGTCGGGAGGGGCTAACGATGCCACCAATGCCGAAGAGGTTATGGTCATCTCCCGCCAGTCTCCCAAACGATTTGTGGATCGGGTGGATTATATCACCTCACCGGGGACCCGGGTCAAAACGGTTGTATCCGATCTGGGGGTCTTTGAAAAAATGGGGGATGACAAAGAATTCACTCTGACCTGCCTTCACTTATACGGCAGCTTTTCTTCCCTGGAAGAAAAATTGGAAGTTGTCCGGAAAAATTGTGGTTGGGATTTGAAGGTTTCACCCAATCTGAAAGAAATGAGCCCTCCTGAAGTCGAGGAGCTGGCCATGATCAGGTGCTTTGATCCGGAAGGATTGTATAGATAAGAAAGGTATAAGGTACAGGGTGTAAGGTTCAAAGTTTATTTGTAGTTAATCCAGAAATGGATTCAGAAATAATCTTGCCTGTCATCCCGACCGATAGGGAGGGATCTTGGAATCAGGGGGTGGAACAAGATTTCTCCCTCCGGTCGAAATGACAAAAGGGGGTTTTTTTGAACCCATCAACGTTGAACGTTGAACGTTGAACCTTGAACTTTAAACATTTTAATAAGGATTCAAGACTCTCATGACTAAAAAAGCCTTAGCTGGCTTAAAAATCATAGAATACGGGCATTTCATTTCCGCCCCCTACTGCACCAAGCTGATGGCCGATCTGGGGGCTGAGGTGATCAAGATCGAGGACCCGGGGGCCGGTGTGGATGAAGCCCGGGTGCACGGACCCTTCCCGGGGTTCCAGGCCCATCCGGAAAAAAGCGGGCTCTTTCTATGGCTGAACACCAATAAAAAAGGGATTATCCTCAATCTCAATTCAGGACCGGGCCGGGAGATTCTGGAAAAGCTGCTTGGGGAAGCCGATATTCTCGTCCAAAACACCCCACCGGGACAAACCAAGGGGAAGATCCTGGACCCGGAAACCCTGAGAACCAGCCACCCCCAATTGATGGTGACCACCATCACTCCCTTCGGACTCAGGGGACCCTACAAGGGTTATAAGGCCTATGAGTTGAATACTTCCGCCGCGGCCGGTGTCAGTGTCGCCTCGGGAGATCCGGAGCGGGAACCCCTGGTCCTGCCTTTTTTCCAAACCTATTTTCAGGCCGGGGCCGCTGCGGCCGGGGCTACGCTCAGCGCAGTTCTGGCCCGGGACAAACTGAAGGGACGAGGCCAGTTCATTGAAATTTCCGAGGTGGAAGTGGCGGCCAATAATCTGGTGGGCCAGCATTTGACCACCTATATCTACCGGGGACTGACTGGAATACGCCGGGGGCATCACGGCGGTTACTTCAATTACCCCTGTGCCTGTCTGCCCTGTAAAGACGGATATGTCTGTTTGGTAGCCCCGCAACTGGCCCAGTGGAAGCGTTTTATTGAACTGATGGACACCCCGGATTGGTCCAAAAATCCCCGCTACCGCGACCGCCGGGAGATGGCCGAATCCTATCCGGATGAGGTGGATGCCTTGTTAATGGAATGGCTGAAAAATTATTCAAAGGAAGAGATTTTTAGGATGTGCCTGGAACGACATATCCCCTTCGGCCCGGTGCGGACCATTGATGAGATCTCCGGTGATCCACAACTGGCGGCCCGGGGATTCTGGACCGAATTGGACCATTCCTTGGCCGGGCGGCTCCGATATCCGGGAACGGGATATGAGTTATCCAAGACCCCGGCTACATTGGAGCAGGCGGCCCCGCTCCTTGGGGAACATAATGAGGAAATCATAGTCGGGCGGTTGGGGTATCCTCAAGAGACCTACTTAACCATGTTGAAGGAGATGTTCCATGCTGAGTCTTGAAGGATACCGGATCCTGGATTTCGGCACGGCCTGGGCCGGTCCCATGTCCACCCAACTCCTGGCTGATATGGGGGCGGAAGTCATCAAGATTGAAACACAGGGCCGGTTGGACGGGTTGCGCCTGGGCCGGCCTATTGTCGGAGAAGACATTGCCGGTGGGGACGAAGGGAAATGGCCGAACCTGCAGCCGGCTTTTCACGCCCTGAACCGAAACAAGTTGAGCATCACTGTGGATATCAAGAAAGAGGAAGGACTCGCTTTGATCCGGGATTTGGTCAAGATCAGTGATGTGGTCAGTGACAATTTCAGCCCCGGGGTCATGACCCGGGCCGGTCTGGATTATGATTCTTTGGTCAGAATCAAGCCCGATATCATCACCATCTCTTTGAGCGGCGTTGGGCAATACGGCCCCTTAAAGGAGGCCACCCTCTATGCCAATACCATCATGGCCATGTCCGGTTTGAGCTCCTTGCTGGGGTATTACGGGGAGCCCCCCTTGGGCATGTCGGCCGTGGCTTATGGCGATGCCAATGCCAGCATCCACGCCGCTTTTGCCGTCCTGGCGGCCTTGGTTTATCGAAAAAACACAGGGGAGGGCCAGCAGATCGATCTGGCCGAAACCCAGATGGGCAGCGCACTTCTGGGCGAAGCTCTGATGGATTATCAGATGAACGGCCGGGTGGCCAGGCCCCGGGGAAACCGCCATCCCCACATGGCCCCTTATAACAATTACCCTTGCGCCGGAGAAGATAAGTGGGTGTCTATCGCCGTCAAAACCAATCAGGAATGGCGGAGCTTCTGCGCAGCCATAGGAAATCCGGACTGGTGTCTGGAGGAAAAATTCGGCAGTATCGGGGGACGGTTGGATCATCAGGAAGAGTTGGACCAAAAAATCTCCCTCTGGACCGCTCAATACGAACCTCCGGAAGTGATGGAAAAGCTGCAGGAGGCCGGGGTGGCGGCCGTAGCCGTCATGACCACGGAAGATCACTATTTCGATCCTCATTTCAAGGAAAGGGAAAGTTATGTTGAGATTGAACATCCCTTGGTCGGGGTGGAGGCCCTCTATGGCATCCCCTGGCGTTTGAGCGAAACACCAGGAGCGATTTATCGTCCGGCCCCCTCTCTGGGGGAACACAACGATTATGTTTTTGGGGAGTTGTTGGGACTTGCGGAACAGGAGATTGAACGGCTGGTGAAAGAAAAAGTTATTTATTGAAAAAGAATAGGGTTCAAGGTGCCATGGGGTCAAGGGTTCGATGGAAGACCTTG
>JBFMBU010000175.1:0-23403 GCA_040755035.1 Thermodesulfobacteriota bacterium | reverse complement strand
GCATGACCTATTACCGGAACCGCTACGGGCTTGTAGCGGAGGATTTTCCGCAGGCCGAGAAATTGTGGAAGGGGCTGGTGACCCTGCCGATTTACCCCTCCCTTTCGGATGAAGAGCTGGGATATATTGTCGATTCCATAAAAAACATCTTGAAGTAGACACTTAAAAGACAGAGGTCCGAGGTCAGATGTTCCTCAAATTTTCCAGACCAAATAGACCAAGTAAACCAGACAAACCAGAAAGACGAGATTTTCGTTTTCCCTCTTTTTGCGCCTTACCACCTTTCTCGCCTATCTGAGATCATTAAGGTGTTATTATGTTGAAACGAGAAGCTGAAGACACTCTGCGGTTCTTGCTGAAAAAGACCCCGGTAGTGGCCCTCACCGGGCCCCGTCAGTCCGGTAAAACGACCCTGGCCCGGGGCCTTTTCCCCCAGAAACCATTTATCTCTTTGGAAGATCCGCAATCCCGTTCCGACTGCCGGGACGACCCGCGTTCCTTTCTGGATAATTTTCCAAAGGGGGGAATTATCGACGAGGTACAGCGCTGTCCGGAGCTCCTTCCCTTTTTAAGGAACCGGGTGGAGGCCGAAGGCCGCCCGGGCCTGTTTATCCTGACCGGGTCCCAGAAAAACCGGTTGCTTTCCCGGCTCCATCAGGAATTGTCCGATCGGGTTGCAGGCCTGGAGCTGCTGCCCCTTTCCTTGCGGGAGAAAGCGCATTTCGGGGAAAAACCGAAGAACATTGACCGGACCCTTTTATCCGGGGCCTTTCCGGCCCTGCATCGGCGGGTAGGGACCTGCCGGGCCTGGTTCGGGGACTATATGGCGGCTTATCTGGAACGGGATGTCCGGCAGGTCCTTAAGGTCCACGAACTGGAGGTCTTCCAGCACTTCGTCCGCCTCTGCGCCGGAAGGACCGGGCAGTTATTGAACTATTCGGCCCTGGCCGCCGACTGTGGCATCACCCACAACACGGCCAAGGCCTGGATCTCCGTTCTGGAAGACGGTTATATGGTTTTCCGGCTTTACCCCCATCAGTCCCATTTCAAAAAACGCCTGGTCCGGGTCTCCAAACTCTATTTTTACGATACCGGGCTGGTTTCCTGGCTATTGGGGATCAAGACCCCGGAGCAAATGGAAAACCATCCCCTGCGGGGTGGGATTTTTGAGACCTTTGTCATCTCCGAGCTGATGAAGTCTTATTGCAACAGGGGGAAGGCCCCGGGTTTTTATTTCTGGCGGGACAGTAACGGGCTGGAGGTGGACCTCCTGATCAAAGAAAAAGATCGTATCCAACCTCTGGAAATCCGTCCCGGAAAAACCGTCAACCGCCAGTTCTTCACCGCTCTGGAAAAATGGACCGATCTGGCCGGGGATCTGGCCTCTGACCCGGTCTTAATTTTCGGGGGTGCCGAAAACTCGGTTCACAACAAGGTCAGGGTGATGGGCTGGCAGGCCGGGTTGACCAACTGGGGGCAGATGAAAGCCGCCTGAACCCCCACCAAAACCAACCGGCCAACCGATACGGACTCCCGGTGGTCGAGGATGGGTCCCCTGCCTTTAAACCCGGGGATTTCCCCGGGGCCCTGAACTGCTTTCAAAGGGCCGTCAGCCTGCCGGTTTACAGCAGGATGAGCGAGGCGGAGGTGGAACAGGTCATCGAAACCGTCGGGGAAATCTGCCGCAACAACAGGTAACCATGAAAAAAAAGGAAATGCCCGATAAAGGTCTGCCCCGTCTGCTGGAATTCCTGCTGGCCCTGCTGGCCCTGGGCGTTCTTTTCCCGTTTCTTTTGCTCTGTGCCCTGGCTGTCCGCTGCTCTTCCCCGGGACCGGTCCTGTACAGACAGATTCGGGTAGGGCGTCAGGGGAAAACTTTTGTTTTTTTTAAGTTTCGGTCCATGGGGGTGAACAACCAGGGGCCGGGGGTGACGGCCCGGGGGGATGAGCGGATCACGACCGTGGGACGGTTTTTAAGAAAAACCAAGCTGGACGAACTGCCCAGTCTCTGGAATGTGGTCCTGGGGGATCTTTCCCTGGTGGGGCCGAGGCCGGAGGTCCCCGGCTTTGTCGATCTCCGTAACCCCCTTTGGCCAAAGGTCCTTGCCTGCCGGCCGGGATTGACCGACCCGGTGACCATGAGGTTACGCAACGAGGAGGAACTCCTGTCCCAGGTGGAAGGCAGCCGGGAGGATTTTTATCTACAGGTCCTTCAACCCCTGAAACTCCGGGGATATGTGGCCTACCAGGAAGGACGCACTTTTTGGACGGACCTCCGGACCCTGATTAAATCCTTGTGGGTGACCCTCTTTCCTGGAAAGGTCGAGGGATTGAACGTTGACGATTTGGCGGAAAAGCTATAAAAGCTGGAGTGGTCAAAAGGGCCGATGAAGGGCTTTTTCGTTTTTCAGGAAAGGGGATAGTTTTTATGAAAAGAACGGACGCAATGGAAAGACGTATCTGCGACCGCTTTGAACTGTCGGGAGCAACGGTGTCTTATAAAAAAAAGGGGGTCTTGGGCCTGACCAAATCTTTTGTGGAGATATCCTGTCCGGTGGTGGAGGTGAGTTACGGCGGGGTCCGCTTTCTGAACAATGAACCCCTGTCTCAGAACCAGGACCTGCTGGTAGATATCTCCCTGCCGGAGAACAAAGGTTCCCTTATCCTGCAGGGCAAGGTCATCTGGTGTGATCTGCACCCGGGCGGGAGTTATCGCTACCAGACGGGGTTTCAGTTTCACCCTTATGGACCTAAAAAGGGACAGAACGATCCATCCGTCCTGACCCGCTTGAAAAACCTTTCGGGAATGAATATCGCCGGATCCGAGACCCTTTGATTTCTGCGTCTCTCGTATCTCGTGACTCGTATCTCGTTGAAAGCCGCTGAACGCCGAACGCTGAACGTTCTTTCCTGTCCTCTGCTAACTGCTCACTGCTAACTGCTAACTGCTGTTCCGGACCAGACAGACCAAACAGACCAAACAGACCAGACAGACCAGACAGACCAGATAGACCAAACAGACCAGACAGACCAAACAGACCAAACAGACCAAACAGACCAGACAGACCAAACAGACCAGACAGACCAGACAGACCAAACAGACCAGACAGACCAAACAGACCAGATAGACCAGACAGACCAAACAGACCAGATCCCTCCATGCCACTGAAACGCCGCCTTATTATTTTAATTTCCACCTTTCTCCTCGGTGTCGGGTTGTTATTCTGGGGCTGGACCCGTCTGGGGGGGTGGCTGGCCCGCCCTGACGCCCTCAGTCACTCGGAAGTGATCGTCTGTCTGAACGGCCAGGAGCGGGTCAAAAAAGCGGCCCAGCTATATAAAGAGGGCTGGGCCCCCCGCATCATCCTGACCGTGGCCGGGGATAAAAAGGCCTTGACTGATCTGGGGGTGGACGAGAGTCGGGTGCTGCTGGTCCCCGGGCCGAAGACCACCTTCCAGGAGGCCCTTATGGTTTCCCCGGTTCTGCAGCGGATGGGGGTCCGCTCGGCCCTGATCGTCAGCGATCCTTTTCATCTCAGGAGGGTGCGCTGGACTTTTCAGAAGGTCCTTGGGAAACGAAATTTGAAAATGGTTTTTGTCGCCTCGGACTTCCCCTGGCCCAGGACCGCCTGGTGGAAAGACCGGCAGGCCAAGTATTACACCTATTCGGAGTGGTCAAAACTGATCTGGTACCGGATTTCCTACGGCCTGTTGAATAGGTCCGAAGACCCCCAATGGGCAATGGTTTTGAAACAACGCTATCAGAAGTGGCTCTGGGAACGGCTGCGATGAGAGGGGCTTTTCGAGGCCGGGGTCCATTTGGCTCCGGGGCAAGGGAAACTAACCCATACAAGGGGTTTTGGGGAGGTTCAGCAGGGCGGCCAGGATTTGGGTCCGGGAGCTGACCTTGAATTTTCTCATGATATTTTTTATGTGATCTTTGGCGGTCTGTTCGCTGATAAACAACAAGTTGCCGATTTCTTTGTTGGTTTTCCCCCGGCAGATCAACTGGACCACCTCCAGTTCCCGTTTGCTCAACTGAAAAATCCTGGCTGCCCGGGGGAAGTTAATATGGTTTTCCTGGGAGGCCGGTTCGATGAGGAGGAGAATAAATTTATTCGAAAAAGTTTGTTGCGGGTGACCGATGGGAAAGGAACGAAGAGATAACTGTTCTTCCCCGTTCAAATAAAAGGATTCATTTCCATTTTTCCCCACTTCGGCCGGTTTATTGTTTAATAAATCATCACGGGTTGTTTGGAAAAGAGCCAGTATCTCCGGCGGAAGGTGGCCGGGTTTTTGTTTAAGATCATTCCTGTCCCTCAAACGGGGCAGATAGGCCAGGGCTTCTTCATTGAAATAAACGAGGTTGCCCTCTAAATCAAAAAGTAATGTGCCCGGAATATGATTCATTGTCCCCCAGATTTCAATCCGTTAATGGTACCGGATCAGGGAAAAATTCATCCCTCAGGCCTTAAAAACGCTTGAAGGTCCCTTCTTGGGATACCATGGTAGTTCTGGCAGCAACAAACACCGCCTGAAGGGGCGGAACGGTACGACACCTACTACATCGATCCCTCTTAAAATACGGGAAATTGATTACTTGAGGCAACAAATTCAAATATTGAGGCTTAGATCTTCCCCCCCTTTTAGGTTTATCGACCCAAAGGGAAAAAAACTTAAGGAAAGGAATACACAATAAACAGGGCTTCGGCTTCTGTCAATTATAAATTTCCCCTCAAAAAATCCCCCCTTTTGGGGGATTGACCCCCATTATTATTCCATTAGAATGCCCATCCTATGGGAAAAATATCTGAAAAGCGGTCGTTGATCCGAAAGCCCTTACCGAAGCAGGTCCAGTTTGAAATCCGCTGTATCAACCCTGAAACCTGGGAAAGTGTTTCCGGACAGGGAGGGATGGTGGATATCAACCATAAAGGAATCGGGCTTATTACCAAACTTCCTCTCCAGGCCGGAGAAATCCTTAAAATATCGCTTCCCGGAACGATTAAAGGCGTCTCCTTCCCGGTCTTTTCCGAAGTCCGTTGGATTGCAAGAGACGGGGACAGCTTCAGGGCCGGTGTTCAGTTCCTGGGGTGAAGGGGGTTCTGGTCGATCTAATTAATCTGGTCGATAGGGTCTGTTTGGTCTGTCTGGTCTGTCTGGTCTGTTTGGTCTATCTGGTCTGTCTGGTCCGGAACAGCAGTTAGCAGGGAGCAGTTAGCAGTTAGCAGGGAGCAGTAAGCAGTGAGCAGTGGGCAGTAAGCAGGGAGCAGTGAACTGAAAGGTCAAAACTGAAGGCAAGGGGATTGAGGTAATAAGAAAAGCTTTATGAAGGAGAAAAACAGGGAAACCAATACGCGGCCGTTCTTCTGGTCCTATTTTTTTACCCGGGAAATCCGTTTCCTGGTGGATGTCTGCGTTCTTTGCGCGGCCTTTGTCCTGGCCTATCTGACCCGGTTTGAGTTCCGGCTTTCTCCCAAAGAGATCCAGGCCCTGGTCGTTCAACTGCCCTTGGTGGTGCTGATCCAGTTTTCCTTGCTCTTCCTCTGTGGGGCCTATTCCTTTTTCTGGCGCTATTTCGGTTTGGGGGAAGTGCGGGCCTTTTATAAGGCTTTGGGAGCGGCCAGCCTTTTTTCCCTCTTCTTCCGTCTGGTTCTCTCGGATACCTACCAGCCTTTCCGTATACCCCTGTCCATCATCTTTATTGATTTGGTGCTGGCCTTTGTCGGGGTCATTGGTGTGCGAATCCTGCGCCGCTGTCTCTATGAACGGTTTGAAAAGAAGCTCGATCAGGACCGGCTGGTTGGGGAAAAACCCAGGAAGGTCCTCCTGGTCGGGGCCGGAACGGCCGCAGCCCTGGCCATCAATGAAATCCGGAAACGGCGGGACCTGAGCCTGGATATCAAAGGTCTGCTGGATGACGACCCCAAGAAACAGGGGGTGAAAATCCAGAAGGTCCAGGTCCTGGGGACCACCGACCAACTGCCTTATCTGGTCGGCCGTCTGGGGGTGGAGGAGGTCATTATCACCATCAATAACGCCCCACGCCGGGATTTCCAGCGTATCCTGAAGATATGCCGCCAGATACCGGTCAAGGTCCAGGTCATCCCCAGTCTGCACCGCCTGATCCAGGGGGAGTATAAAGTCAGCCGCATCCGGGATGTGGAAATCGAAGACCTTTTAGGAAGGGAAACCGTCCGCCTGGATGAGACCTCCATCGGCTCCTTTATCTCCGGAAAACGGGTCCTGGTCACCGGGGCCGGGGGCTCCATCGGGTCGGAAATGGCCAGGCAGGCGGCCCGTTTCCATCCTTCTCAGCTCCTTTTGGTGGAAAGGGCCGAATTCGCCCTTTTTGAAATCGACCGCGAATTGCGGGGGGCCTTCCCTTCACTCCCCATTTTCCCTCTGGTGGGAAATATCAGCGAAAAAATGCGGATGGAAACCCTATTCACCCAGCATCGCCCTCAGGTTATCTTCCATGCCGCGGCCCATAAACATGTGCCTTTGATGGAACACAATCCCACAGAGGCCATCAAAAACAATACCCTGGCCACACAGCTTCTGGCCGAATTGGCCGGAGAGTTCGGGGTGGAGAGCTTCGTTTTCATTTCCACCGACAAAGCCGTCAATCCTACTTCGGTCATGGGGGCTTCCAAACGCCTGGCCGAACTGGTCATTCAACATTTTAACGAGCGGTATGAGACCCGTTTTCTGGCGGTTCGTTTCGGAAATGTCCTGGGGTCCAACGGTTCGGTCATCCCCGTCTTCCAGGACCAAATTCTAAAAGGGGGACCGGTGACGGTCACCCATCCGGAGATGGTGCGCTATTTCATGACCATCCCGGAAGCGGCCCAATTAGTTCTGCAGGCCGGGGCCATGGGTCGGGGAGGGGAAATCTTTCTTCTGGACATGGGGGAACCGGTGAAGATCCTGGACCTGGCCAAGGAGATGATCACCCTTTGCGGATTAAGACCCTTTGAGAACATCGATATCGTCTTCACCGGGGTCCGGCCGGGTGAAAAGCTCTTTGAGGAATTGAGCTACAACAAAGAAAAAATGGTCCAGACCGACCATCCCAAGATCCATATCTGCCGTATTCAACCCTACCCGGGAAAAGAAATCAAGGAGATCCTTAAACAATTGGGATACCTTTCTCAAAACGGGCATCACCTGGAATTGCGCCGCTATTTGATGCAGATTCTGCCCGAAGCCTGTCTGTCTTTACACGATCCGGGTGAAACGCAAAAAGAGACCCGGAACAAAGCCGCTGCCTGATCTTCTTGCCGTTTTCCATACTATTCTGGTACAGTAATCCAATGCCAATGAAAGGAGCTTTTCCTTTGAAAAAAATCCTGTTCTTTCTCTTTCTTTTCTCCCAGGCCACTTGTCTTTCTCCGGCCCAGGCCCAGGTCTTTACTCCCGAAGCAGGCAATATCAAGATCGGGGTCCTCCAGATCCATCCCTCGCTGTCCCTGGAAGGGTCCTACAGCGATAATATTTATCAGAATTACGGAGGGCTTTCTCCGGTTTCCGGCTATATTAACACCGTCTCCCCGGCGGTGAAATTGAAACTGCCCGTAGCCGCCCATCTGTTTACGGCTGAGGCCAGGGGAGATGTTTTTCTCTATTCGGTGGATTCGGAAAGTAATTATGTGCGCCGGCAGGCCGGGGCCGGGGCCAAATTTAATTTCGCCCGGGGCCTGGACCTGGCCTTTTCCTATGACTATACCGCTTCCGAAATCCCCCGCAGGGCCCGGTCGGGTGAAGAGACCTCCGGAGAGGAGGATTATTTCCGCGCCCGGCCCTTTCAGCAAAATGGGGCCAAAGGGGTCCTGGGGTTTACCTTCGCCGACCGCTGGCGGGCGGAAGGGTCTTATGATTATATGAATTACCGCTATAATAACCAGATCGACTCCTTCGGCAATGTGGACCGCGCCCAGGCCGGTGGGAAGCTCTTTTATCGCTTTACCACCCGCATTTCAGCCCTGGGCGAATATCAATACCGGACCTCGGCCTTTCCGGAGGCCCCGGAATTCGAGAACAAGACCCATTTCGCTTTCCTGGGCCTTTCCTTCGATCCGGCGGCCAAGCTGAGCGGGGAATTAAAAGCCGGTTACGAGAGCAAGCGCTATGATCAGAAGCGGGAAGGGGCTAAGGATTCCTTCAACAACCTGGCCCTGGATGTAAATCTGACCCAGCGCTTTACCCAATTTACGAGCCTAAAATTATTGCTTAACCGGACCATCAGGGAGGACCTGGACAGTAACGCCCCATATCAGGAAAACAAGGGGGTCCTGGAGTTCCGCTATATCTGGCCCAGGAATGAAAGGATCTCCGCTGCCCTGCGAGGGGCCTACAGCACCCTGATTATGGAAGGGGCCACCCTTGATGTCGACGGTCTGATGAAGGTCCGGGACGACCGTCGTTGGGAATTCGGCGCCCGCTTCGGCTATGATCTGGGCCGCTGGCTGACCCTGGCCCTGGGGTATCAATACCTATCCAATACATCCAACTTTACGAATTATGACTATCAGGAGCACCGGATATTTATTAACCTGCTGGCCTCCTTTTAGTCCGGTGGGTAGGGTCTGGAAAATATAGGGAGCAGAGGGCAGTGAGCAGTGAGCAGTGAGCAGGAAAGGACGTTCAGCGTTCGTCGTTCAGCGTTCAGCGGCTTTCAACGAGATACGAGCCCCGAGATACGAGATACGAAATGAGTGGGCAGGGAGCGGGATGACATAGGAATTTTGAATCGTTTTCATATGAAAAATCCATCAATAGTACTGTGAGGATAGGGAATGAAGCGTCTTATCATTAACGGGTTTTTTCTTCTACTAAGTGTTTTGTGGGGTTGGGCAATTTCCCTCCCCGTCGGAGCGGAGGGAGATTATCGGCTGGGGCCGGAGGATGTGATTGAGATCACCGTCTGGGGCCACCAGGACCTGCAACGGCAGGTGGCCATTTCCTTAGACGGGACCATTACCTTTCCCCTGATCGGTGAGGTCCGGGCTGCCGGGCAATCGGTACAGGTTTTTGAAAAGGTCCTGGCCGCCAAGCTGGCCAACGGCTTTTTAATCAATCCCCAGGTGACCATCAACGTCAAGGAATATAAAAGCCAGAAGGTTTTCATCATGGGGGAGGTAAAGAGCCCGGGCACCTATCCGGTGACGAAAAAGAACGATCTGCTTTACACCCTTTCTCTGGCTGGTGGATTCACCCCCAACGCCGGTAACGAGGTGATGGTGGTCCGTCCTAAAAACCCCAGGGGAGAAGCCATGACCCTGGAAGAGGCCCAAAGCCGGCAGGAGAAAATCCTGCGGGTCAATTTGAAAGAGGCCCTGGGGGGGGACAACTCCCAGAACATCCTGATTTATGACGGCGACTCGATTATCGTCCCCAAGATGCCCTTTTTCTATGTTTTGGGAGAGGTTAAAAATCCGGGGAAATACAACCTGGAACAGGGCACCACGGTCCTGATGGGGATCAGTATGGCCGGTGGTCTGACCCCCAAATCTGCGGAAAAACGGACGCGCATTGTCAGGGAGATAGAAGGTAAAAAACAGGAGTTGCGGGTCAAGATGGATGAACTGGTCCGCCCGGGCGACACCATTATTGTTCCGGAAAGCTTCTTTTGAGCTCAAGCCAAAAGAATGAAAAATTATTGGCACGGATTACACGGATTTCACGATAAACATTGAAGGGGCCGGCGTGTCCGCCGACCCCTTCCTTGGTCGTTCCGCCTGCTGCGGAAGCCGGTCTCCAGCAAATGATCAACGGATTCGACCAAACAAACCAAACGACTGAATAGACCAGAAGTAACCGGGTCCCTCCGTGTAATCCCTGCCCAAAAAAGAAGTCGGTTGTTTCTTTAGAAAAATACCCCGATACAAAAAAATAACGGTTAAGGAATAAAAACGATGGAAGAAAACAGCACGGATCTGGAATACCGGGAAATCAATTTTCGGGACTATTGGCGGATATTGCTCAAAAGACGCTGGCTGGTGATCGGCTTTTTCCTGGCCGTGGTCACCGTCACCCTGCTCAGGTCCCTGACCTCCACGCCTATCTACCAGGCCCAATGTCAAATCATGATTGAGAGATCGAATCCCAATATCCTCAGTCCGCAGGAGGTGTTCGCCTCTGATTATACTTCGGCCGAATTCTATCAGACCCAGTATAAAATACTGGAAAGCCGGGCCCTGGCCCGGGCCGTAGTCCGGCGTTTGAACCTGACCGCCCACCCGGAGTTCGTCTCCAAAGAGACCCTCAAGGAAAAAAGCCTGGAGGTGAATGTCCCCGGCCAGGGGAGCGGGAATAATGCGGATAAGGCTCTGGAAGACGGTGTGGTGGGGGCGGTTTTGGGAGGCCTTCAGGTGGACCCCATCCGCAACAGTCACCTGGTCAATGTCGGCTTTGAATCCACGAACCCGGTCCTGGCAGCCAGAATCGCCAACGCCGCCGCCGCGGCTTATATCGACTGGAACCTGGGTCTGCGCATCCAGTCCCAAAAGGATTCGGCCAACTTCTTAGACGATCAGGTCAAAGAACAGAAACAGAAACTGGAGGCTTCGGAACAGGCTTTGCAGCAATACCGGGAAAAGTTTGGAGTAGCGGCCATAAACCCACGGGGGGCGGGCCGGGAAACGGAAACCATGGCCTCACAGAAAATGATGCAGGTGACTTCTCAATTAGTTGAGGCCCAGCAGCGACGCATCGAGGCTGAAACCCGTTATCACAAGGCCCAGGAATTGTTAAAAAATCCGGAACAGGCCGAATCGATCCCCGATGTGGTCAGCAATCCCTTGATCATTCAGATCAAAAATCAGGAGGTTGATCTACTCAGGAAGAAGGCCGAGCTGGCCGAAAAGTTCGGCCCCAAGCACCCGACCATGACGGCTTTGAACCAGGAAATTGAGAACCTGAACCGGAAGAAGGTACAGGAGGTCCGCAATATCGTCAGTTCCCTGAAGACCCAGTATGACATCGCCGTCTCACAGGAGCAGTCCCTGCGATCGGCTGCTTCCCGCAGCAGGGCCGAGTCCCTGGACCAGAACAAGGTGGCCATCCAGTATCAGGTCTTGCAGCAGGAGGTGGAGAGCAACCGCGCCCTGTACGACATGCTGCTCAAGAGGCTGAAAGAGACCAATGTCTCCGAAGAAAACAAGATGATCAGCATCCATGTAGTGGACCAGGCCGAAGTCCCCAAATCGCCCTCCAAACCACGGACGGCCCGAAACCTGATGCTGGCCATGGTCATCGGCCTTATGGGCGGTGTGGGTCTGGCCTTCTTTTTTGAGTATCTCGACAACACGATCAAAACACCGGACGACGTGGAGCGCCATTTTAATCTGCCCTATTTAGGCCCCATTCCTGATTTCGAAATCAAGGAAGACGACCCCACCCGGGATTTGATCGTCCTTCATTCCCCTAAATCGTCGGCCAGCGAATCCTTCCGGGGACTCCGGACCAGTATCCTCTTCGCCTCAGCCCGCAAAGTGCCCAGGGTCATTCTCATCACCAGCGGGGCGGCCAAAGAGGGCAAGACCCTGGTGGCCGGCAATCTGGCTGTGACCATGGCCCAGGGTGGGGGCCGAACCCTGCTCCTGGACTGCGATATGCGCCGGCCCCGTTTGCACCGGGTATTCAATGTCCAGAGGGAACCGGGGATGTCCAATATCCTGGTCGGTGAAAGCGGCTGGGAAAAGATGATCCGGGAAACCGGTGTTGAAAACCTGCACCTTATTCCTTCCGGACCTATTCCCCCCAACCCGGCCGAACTGGTCAGCTCCGATCTGATGGAGGAGCTGCTGGCCGGATTGCGGGATCGCTATGACCGAATCATCATTGACTCCCCGCCGATTACGGCAGTGACCGACGCCGTGGCCCTTTCCCGTCCCAGCTTGGTGGACGGGCTGGTTTTGGTGGTCAAAGTGGGGGAGACTTCCCGTGATATCACCATCAATTCCATCCGTCAGTTGCGGGACATGAAGGCCCATATCCTGGGGGTGGTTTTGAACGACATTTATTTCACCCGGGACCAATACTATCATTATCAATACTATTATTATTACGGGGATGATCAGGAAACACCGCCTAAGACAAAGCGCGTTAAAAAATCCCGAAGCAGGAAGGAACCGGAGGTCACGGTTTCCTGAGAAGGGCAGTTAGCAGGGAGCAGGGAGCAGTTAGCAGTGAGCAGAGAGCAGTTAGCAGTGAGCAGTTAGCAGTGGGCAGTGAGCAGTTAGCAGGAAAGAACGTTCGTCGTTCGTCGGCTTTAAACGAGATACGAGTCCCGAGATACGAGAGACGTTTTTAGTGAGCAGGGAGCAGGGAGCAGATATCGGAAGGCCGAGGTCTGTTCTCTGACCTCTGATCTCTCCATTTTCCAGACCAGATAGACCAAACCGACCAGACAGACCAAACAGACCAGATAGACCAGACAGACCAGATAGACCAGATAGACCAGACAGACCAAACAGACCAGACAGACCAAACAGACCAGATAGACCAAACAGACCAAACAAACCAGATAGACCAAACAAACCAGATGATCGACATCCATTGCCATATCATTCCCGGGGTGGATGATGGCCCCAAAGACCTGACTCAGGCCCTGACCATGGCCCGTTTGGCCGTTGCTGATGGGATCAGGGTCATAGTGGCTACCCCCCATTCTCTGAACGGGGTTTATGCTAATCACCGCCGGGACATCCTGGAAAAAGGAAGAATCCTCAAAGAGGCCTTTCAGGAGTCCAATATCCCCCTGATCCTTTTCTTCGGGGCCGACGTCCATTTCGATCCCGACCTTCTCAGCAAAATAGAGGCCGGGGAAGTCCTCCCCATCAACGATGGGAAATATATCCTGCTGGAAATCCCCGGTCAGTCCATCCCCCAGGTGGTCAAAGAAGTCCTTTTTGATCTGCGGGTCAAGGGAAGCTTTCCTATCCTTACCCATTTGGAAAGAAACTTGATGGTCCAAAAAAACCCTGAGCTGGTCGGGGAATGGGTGGAACACGGGGCGGTGATCCAGATTACGGCCCAAAGCCTGACCGGCGATTTCGGGGGTCGTGCCTATCGCTGCGCCTGCCGTCTTCTGGAAAAGGGCTGGGTGGACGTGATCGCCAGCGACGGCCATTCCACCAGGAGGCGGCCGCCGGTCCTATCCCAGGGGGTGCGAAAAGCGGCGGAAATCGTCGGCCGGGAGCAGGCCTGGAGAATGGTCACCCATACTCCGGAGCTGATCCTGCGCAGCCAGGCCCTGCCGGATAAATCCCCCTCTGCTTCCTCTTCCCAGCCGGTAGCCAGCGGCTTCTTCTCCCGCCTCTTTTCCTTTTAAATCCGCCCTCTGATTGCGTTTCTCGTATCTCGGGGCTCGTATCTCGTTTAAAGCCGACGAACGACGAACGCTGAACGCTGAACGTTCTTTCCTGCTCCCTGCTCCCTACCCTCTGCTCCCTGCTCCCTGCTCACTGCTCCCTGCTCACTCATTTCTGCTTACTGCTCCCTGCTCCCTGTTGTTCCGGACCAGAAAGACCAGACGTTCCTTCCTGATTTGAATTGACATGGACATATTTGTGGCTATAATTAAAATAATCTCTAAAAAGGAGACTACTTATGGACAAGACGGTATCCGTAGCCGAGGCAAAAAATAAACTCCCCTCTATCCTTCATGAGGTGGAAAAGGGGACTATGGTTAAGATAACCCGTCATGGGAAGTCCGTGGCCATAGTCATCCCGCCAGGGAAATATGATGATTTGGAAAAAAAAGGGAAAGGTTTAATGGAAGAATTAAAGAGATTCCGTAATCTTCTCGTATCCGAAAAGGTCCATTTTTCCGAAGGCGATTTTATAAACCTGCGGGACCGCACCCCAGGCAGGTCTTTTTCCTGGAACGAATGAAATATCTATTGGACACTAACCTGATTTCCGAACTGATCAAACCCCAGCCCGATCCCGGGGTGGAGGAGGGATGCAGCCGTTATCAGGGGGAGCTGGTGACCGCCGCTCCGGTTTGGCACGAATTGCAGTTCGGGTGCTATCGAATGCCTCCATCCAGGAAAAAAGAGGTCCTGGAGATGTTTCTGGAAGAAATCATTCAGCGCAATATCCCGATCCTGCCGTATGATTCCCAGGCCGCCCGCTGGCATTCCCTGGAGCGGGCCCGGTTGACAGCGGCCGGTCTTACCCCTTCCTACGTCGATGGACAAATTGCGGCCATTGCCGTGATCCAGGGCCTGATTCTCGTTACCCGCAACAAGTCGGATTTCCAGATATTTTCCGGATTGAAATCCGTTTCCTGGCACAGCCGATAACCCCTTGTTCCTTCTGCTCCCTGCTTACTGCTCACTGCTCCCTGCTCACTCATTTCGTATCTCGTATCTCGGGACTCGTATCTCGTTGAAAGCCGAAGAACGCTGAACGACGAACTACGAACGCTGAACGTTCTTTCCTGCTCCCTGCCCACTCCTGTTCCGGACCAGACAGACCAGACAGACCAAAAACCCCACTTTTGGGGGATTGATTTTAAAATAGTGTCTTGATAAATAAACCCATATGAAGGGAAAAATTTTTAGATCGATCCGGGAAGTATTGATAAATAAATTCGAGTATTGGAGGGGGAATAAATGACAAGAAAAGGTATCTTTAGTATTTTAATTATGATTTTTTTATTGGCCGGGGGGGTCGCAGGAATCCAAACGGCAAACGCTGAGGAGGTTACTTTCAATCAAGACAAATTGCTTGCCCAAAGCGAACCACCCGTTCAATGTTGGTTCAACCAAGCGACTTGCACCAGTAACTGCGCAGGCCAAACCTGCCCCACTTGTTGGCCGGAAATGGTTTATATAGGCGGGCAATGGTATATGATGTGGTGCTGTTATTATGGGGCATCTTGCAGCAAGTAGGGATTTTATCCCTGACTATCTGCGAATTAATACGGGTTTTTCCTGAAAGGAGTGAGGTACATTCATCCTTAACTGCACTTCATGTTCCCCTGCCGGCCAGGAGACTTCCCGGGGAGTACTGATAATCCCTCCAGGGTCTTCTGCGGCAGCCCAAAAACGTCCATCAACAAAAAACGACCATCTTTTTCCGGTTTCCGGAAGGCTATAAGTGATCGATTCCAACTTTTTTTTGTGCCGTAATAAGGCGTGGTAGGTAGGTTGACCGAATTCATCCGGCTTCCCCTTGACCCAGGCTCCGGGAGGAATTTCATTCATATCAAATAATGCTATTTTCCCTTGTATGGAATTCAGAGTTATCTCTTCTACTTCAGTACGTGGCATTTTTTCCAATAACCGTTCCAATTCTATAAGGGCCGGGAAAAAATTGGGATTTGTTGACAGGGATTTTTGAAAAAGAATTCTTGCGTTATCCTTATCCCCTTTTTCCACTTTTATGACCCCAGTAAGAAATACAATTTGGACTTTGGTTTTCATTGAGTCGGAATCTTTTTCATTTAATCCAGATTCCAGTGTCTCAAGTTGGTCGATATTGGCCAAAGGCAAGCCTCTTTTCCAGGCAGACATTAAGGAACGGAGCAAGTCCCCTTTGTAATAAAGACCTATGGGGTTTTCCGGGTCCTTTTCCAATAGCTCCTGAATCTCTTTCTCTTCATTAACTCCTCTCTTTTTTCTGATTTTTTCTTCCAGTTTTTTTGTTTCCTCCCCTTTTATTTCCTCCCCCTTTAAGAAAATCGGCTCTCCCAGTTCTATCAATCCCTGATCCAGGAGATATTGCCCGGCACGGATCCAGGCCAGGGATCGGGGGGGAAGGATCTCCGGCAGCCAGCGGAGGGCTTCCTCACCTCTGATTTTGTGCATATTCTCAACCACCAAAGGTGTAAAAAACCAGTGTCCCCTGATTAAACAACGCTTGAAATCTTCCACCCAAACGGGTTGGGCGGAAATCTCATTGCCTTCTCCGGTCAGGGAAAAATAACCTCTGGAACAATAGGAATCCGCTTTCTTCCGGCCTAAAAAGACCGCATTATCAAGGGCCTGTTGGGAAAGGGGTTTGAAAAATAATGGGTCGTGGGACATATTTTTTATATAGGCCTGGCTTAAAAACAGCCAGAATCTGGAAGAGGAAGGGTTTCTGGTCAAAATTTCTCGGTAAACGATCAAAGGATATTTGTAGGCGAGGTCTGCAGATTTCAAATCCTGGGTTCTCCTTTTCTTTTGAAGCAGGTGAAAATTCAAATCAAGAAAGGAAAATTCCTCATTTTTCATTTTTTCTGCTAAGGCAGCCCAACTTCGATAATAATCCGGTTTATATAAAATGGCTTGGAGAATATCCTGTACCTTTGGGTCCGGGCGTTTGTTGACGCTGTTTACCTCCAGCGGAAGATAACGGTTGGCCAGAAAAAGCTTCAGAATTTCCTCCCCAGACAGAAAAGAAAAAAAGGAACAAAGAAGGAAAAAAAACCAGAGGTGTATTTTGCCCCGGGCATCCCGCCTAGGGGAAATATTCTTGAGGGTCCCTGAATCCCTTCTTCCCCATACGATAAGGCTCCTGTTGATTCCTAAAATCGTAGTTGCCAGGATGGGAACCGCCGGTGTATGAAGGCTGAATTCAGTGAGAGTACAAAGAGCAATCGACAATAGCGCCCCTGTTCCCCCCAGAACCCCTCCCTGAATAAAAGGATCTTTGATAAAAAAAAGAGTTCTGATGGATTGGATGAAGACCCAGATAAACCCCAAACAGAATAATCCCAAACCGATCCAGCCGGTATCGGTCAATAATTCTAGCCAATCGTTGTGAGCATGGTCATATAGGATCGGAGAAGTTGGTTGATAGGCCGGTATGATTTCTTCAAATGTTCCCAATCCTGAGCCGAAAAGCGGGAAATCCCTTTGCACTTCTCCGGTCTCCATGAACAGTTGAACACGGGCGTCCTTGGCCATTTCAAGATTTTCAAAACGAGACCAGACTTTTTCAGCTCCCAGGTAGGAGCCGTAGGCCAGGATTAAGATCGATACGACTAAGAATAAAATTTTAACCGAGGCTTTGAATCGGATTATTGTGATGTAGCTGATCATGGCGCTCAGGGTGATCAGGGTGGAGAGGAGCCCTCCTCGGGAGGCGGAAAGGAGCAGAGCCACCGATTGGACCAGCAGGGATAATACTAATAGTACCTCGGTAAGTCCGATGGCGTGCAGATTTATTCTCCATTCTTGAAAAATCCCGGTTCGACTGTCTTTATTGGGGGGAAAGGATATCCGATTCATTCTGCCCCAAAGGAAACTGAAATTGAGACAAATGGTCATGGAGAGAAAGGCGGCAAAATGATTGCGGTTGATGAAGGTGCCGGATACAATGTCTTTCCCGAAGGTTTTTCCCCACCACAGGATATGCGGATCCGGGCGGACTCTTTCCAGAAGGCCATAGAGACCGTCGGCAGTCCCCAAGAGGATGAGTCCCCAGATCAGAATCATTATTTGCTTTTTTGAAGTGATGCCCTGAGCGACCCAGAAATATATCAGAAAGAGAGCGAAGGCAAAGATCAGACTCTGTTTGGTGGCGTAGGGGTGAATGGATAAGGGAAACCATGAATCCGAAGGTAAAGGTGCTCGGTTCCAAATTTCCCAGGCTTGGGGAGATAACCATTTTATTAAGGCTGGGGGCAAGGGGGTAATCTGAAAAAGTATATATGCAAAAAACAAGAAGGCTATTAGAACGATCGGGTCTTTATAATCCAGCTTCAAGGATTCTTTTTGCTTGAAGGTTCTTTGACAAGTAAAACCCAGAAAAAAGAGCGTACCGGCCAGAATAAAAAGTTCAACCAGGGAATAGGCCCAGATATGAACGGCCCCGAAAAAAATGGTGGTGAAATACAATACGGCCAGAAGGGGATAGAGGGTCATGATTAAAGCCGTTGCGGGTTAGGGGTTGCGGGTTGGGAGTTGAAAGTCAAAGAAAATTTGGCCATATTTGCACATTAAATCGTGTTGTTGTTCGCATTGCCGAATGAGTGCCCAACGGATTCTTAATCAACCAGATAAACCAAACAAACCCGACAAACATGAGTCGGGACTCGTATCTCGCGACTCGTATCTCGATTAAAGCCGACGAACGACGAACGCTGAACGCTGAACGTTCTTTCCTGCCCTCTGCTCTGGGATTCCTATATTTTCCAGACCAAATAGACCAAATAGACCAGACAGACCAGATAGACCAGCTTGCTCCCTGCTCACTGCTCCCTGCTACCTGCTACCTCCGTTCCCAGTATCCCTTTCAGCGTTTCTTCCAAGGTTTTGAGGGAAAAAGGTTTTTGAATGAATCCGGCCAGGCCTTTACCGATGAAGCGCCGGGATACTTCCTGTTCGTTATATCCGCTGGTGACGACTACTTTAACGTCCTCCCGGATGCGGCGTAACTCCCGGAAACATTCCTCCCCGTCCAGACGGGGCATGGTCAGGTCCAACAGAATACAGCGGATGTGATCGGCCTGCCGGCCATAACATTCCAGGGCTTCCTGGCCGTCGACGGCCGAAAGCACCTCAAACCCCAACCGCTCCAACATCTGGGTCCCCACGATGCGGACCGTTTCATCATCATCCACCAGTAAAACGATTCCCTTTCCTTTCCATTCCTCTTTTTCCTTCAAGCTTTCCCGGGGGGTAAGGGTGTTTACTTCGGCCACGGCCGGCAGTAAGACGCGGAAAGTGGATCCTTTCCCCGTTTCGCTGTAGACCTTGATGGCCCCCTGATGGCCGCGGACGATCCCCAGAATGGCGGCCAGGCCCAGTCCCCGGCCGGTGAATTTGGTGGAAAAAAAGGGATCGAAAATTTTGCTCAAGGTCTCCGGGTCCATTCCGCAGCCGGTGTCACTGACTTCCAGATAGACATAGGTCCCGGGGGGAAGGGGATCGTTGAGCCAGGTGCTGCGCAAATATTCCCGGTCGCAGACCATAACCCCCGTGGATACGGCGATGACCCCGTTTTCCTCTCCCATGGCCTCCGAGGCATTGGTGATCAGGTTCATTATAATCTGACGCATCTGGGTGGCGTCGGCCTGCACCGCCGGCAGGTCGGGTTCGAAATGGTAGCGCAGGGCGGCTTTTTTGGAGATGGAGATTTCCAGCATGTGGGCCATTTCCCGGACGACTTCCGTGAGGTTCAAGGGCTCAACCACGAATTTCCCCCGGCCGGAATAAGCCAGCATCTGCCGGCAGAGCTCGGCCGCCCGGCGGGCGGCCTTTTCGATTTCCATCAGGTTCTGCCGGGCCGGGTTGGCCGGGGTCAAGACGGTCAGGGCCAGATCGGCGTTTCCCAGAATACCCATCAGGAGGTTGTTGAAGTCATGGGCGATCCCGCCGGCCAGAACTCCCAGACTCTCCAGCTTCTGGACATGCCGCAGTTGTTCCTCCATTTTCTTTTGCTGCGCTTCGGCTTGCCGCCTTTCGGTGATGTCCCGGGCGATGATCAGGACTCCGGAAGGCCTCCCTTCCTCTTTGATCAGTGTTGAATCCACCTCCACCGGGACCCTATCCCCGGACTTGGTCAGGAAATCTACTTCATAAACCCAGTGCCCCTCGTCCCCGGAAGCCCTTTTGGAAAATCCATCCGCTATCCTGGAGAGTGTCTCCGCCGGGAGGATGTCGGCGATCTTCATCCGGGAAGCCTCTTCCGCCGAATATCCGCTGGCGGCCAGGGCGGCGGGATTGGCATAAATCACCTTTCCCTGGAGATCAAGGGCCAGGATATAATCCTGGGCGGTTTCGGCCAGCATCCGGTATTTTTCTTCGCTCTTTTTCAAGGCCTTTTGGGCCCGCCTTTGTTCGGTGATGTCCCGGGCGAAGCCGCGGACTAACGGCCCATCGTCTCCTTCCGCTCTCAGAAACCCGTTATATTCCCAATAACGCCGTTCCCCCTGTTTGGAGAGAGCCGTCAGCAGGCCCACGGCCTTCCCTTTTTTTTGGATTTCGCTGAGATAGGTCTCCACCAAATCCCGATAATCAGGGACGACCAGGTCTTGGAGGTTCATCCCGATAAGTTCCTGGGTTTCGTACCCCATAATGAGCGAGGCCTGCGGATTGATACTGAGCAGCTTACCGCTCAGGTCATGGGCGCAAATAAGATCCATGCTGTTCTCGAATAGATCCTGATATTGCCTCTGGCTTTTTCGCAGGGCGGCCTCGGTCTCTTTCAGGGAAGTAATGTCGGAATAGACGAGCAAACCTCCCAATCGTCCCTGGTGAAGGGGGGCAGCGGTTACATTGAGCCAAACTATACTCCCGTCCGGTCTCTTCACCCCCATTTCCGCATTTTCCACCAGACGGTTTTCTTTGAGGGCTACGGATCCCGGGAGTTCTTCAGCGGTCATGGGGGAATGGTCCGGTTTAAGAATCTGCCATTCCGGTCTGCTTAGGTTTCTGCTCAGAAGCTTTTCAGGGGGAAGTCCTAAAATTTTTTCCGAGACCTTGTTGGCCTCGACAATATTTCCCTCCCGGTCGAACAGGGAAATACCTATGGGCAGGGCTTCATAAAGGGTCTTAAAACGCGCTTCACTTTCGAAAAGGTCTTTTTCTTTCCGGGTCCGTTGTTTCAGCAGAGGGAAGAAAGAGATTACGCCGGTCAGCATCAGCAGAGTGATGAGCAGATAGAAAAATTCAGGGATAAAGTGTCCGGCCGGGGCCGGCCGGGGTTGCTGCAGGAGTTGAAAAAAGTTAAGAGCGCGGTAGGAGGCCATGAGCAGAAGGGCGGTTCCCAACAGGCTCCAGGCCTTCTTCTGAGTGGTTAAGCGGATCAACCGAAAGGCCAGAAGGGCGGTCAGGCCCTGCAGGAGAACAGACAGTCCAAGAACGATTAGAACACCCATAGAGGAGCCTCCAGGAGTAGAGGTCAGACCGGGAAAAGGGAGCGGGTACCAGACCGCCGGGCCGGGATTGAACCGTTTAGTAATTTACGACCTCTTCCCCGGGAATGTCAACTTTTTTCTGGCAAGGGCCGGAGGCAGGAAAAGCTTTTCCTCCCCGGAAGAAACCGTTGCAATATCCCTGACTCTGCCCTATATATACCTGTAGCTGGATGCGAAAACAGATGATGCTCGAAAAAATCAAAAAAACCATTTTCCGGAAACCGCAAAAGGAAAAACCCTCCCGGGACCGGCTGGCCCTGTTGTTCCGCTATAAATATTCTTCCTTCAAGATGCTCCTGGATTCCAACGCCCAGTTTTTGAAGGTCATCACCGATATCGAAGAAATCCTCAGGGGCCGGCAGATTTTCGGCATCTCCTTTGTCAAAGACCAGGCTGATCGGGCCGTGTTTCATGTCCTGCGCATGATTAAAAATCTGGACGACCTCTCCAATCACCGCTACGGCGCGCTCTTTCCCGTGCTGGAGGGGATCAAAGAAAAAATTCAAATTGAGCTGGGGCATAAAAAAAGCCTGCCCCTGACCGATCTCACCCTGAGGTATGACCAATGCAACAAGGAGATGGTGGACGGGGTGGGCGGAAAAAGCGCCAACCTGGGTGAGATTCGCAGTCGCCTGGGGATCCCCATCCCCGAGGGCTTTGCCGTTACCACCCTGGCCTTTGAGACCTTTCTGGGGAGTAATAATTTATTTGAAAATATCAACGCCAGGAAGATGGAAATCGACCCTTATGACCCGGATTCCATCCGCCGGGCCAGTGAGGATATTCAGGAGAGGATTCTATCCGCCCGGGTTCCCCTGGAAGTGGAAGAAGGTCTAAAGGGGGCCTTCCGGCGTATGGTGGAAAGAATGGGCCGGTCCGGTTCATCGGAAACAACCCCCGGCATAGCCATGAGAAGCAGTGCCGTCGGGGAAGACAGTGAGCTGTCATTCGCCGGACAGTATCTCTCGGTATTGAATGTAACCGCCGACCGCCTGGTTGAAACCTATAGACAGGTGGCCGCCAGTTTATATACCCCCCGGGCCATGGCCTACCGTTTGAACAAGGGCATCAGGGATGAGGACATCGCCATGGGTGTGGCCTGCCTGCAGATGATTGACTCCGTAGCCAGCGGTGTGATTTATACCCACCACCCACTGAACCCCCTGGAAGATCAGATCACCATCACCGCTGTCTGGGGCCTGGGGCCCTATGCCGTAGAAGGGCGGATTACTCCCGATTCTTATACGGTGGCCAAAGACGGCTTTTTTACCAACCTGGTGACAGCCATTTCCCATAAACCGGTCCAGTTGGTCAACGACCCCCAGGGGGGGGTTGGCGAGGTCCCGGTTCCCTTAGAAAACCAGGACATACCCTGTCTGTCACCGGAACAGGTCAGCCGGCTGGCCGAGTACGCCCTGAGACTGGAAGGGCATTTCCAAGGTCCTCAAGATATCGAGTGGGCCCTGGATCAAAAGGGAAATCTGATGATCCTCCAGGCCCGTCCCCTGCAGGTGCGTTCCCCGGAAACCGGTTCCCGGCCCATACCATTGATTCCCGATTATCCCTTGTTGATCGAGGAGGGGGCGGTGGCCTTTCCCGGCATTGGATCGGGGCCGGCTGTCCATATCCGTTCGGAAGAGGACCTGATCCGTTTTCCGGAAGGGGGCGTTCTGGTGGCCCGCCATTCTTCCCCTCAATATGTCATGGTTATGAAAAGGGCCCGGGCCATTGTTACCGACATGGGAAGCGCCACCGGCCATATGGCCTCCCTGGCCCGGGAATTCGGGGTACCTACCATCCTGGATGCCAAAGAGGCCACGGCCCTTATTCCGGAGGGGGAGGAGATTACGGTCGATGCCTATTCCGGGCGGGTTTATCAGGGGCGGGTCGAGCCTTTGCTCGCTTTTCAGAAAACGGTCCAGTCTCCCATGACGGATACGCCGGTCTACCAGACCCTGCGCCGCGTGGCGGATTGGATCGTCCCCCTGCATCTTTTGGATCCCAAGGCCCCCAGTTTCGCTCCGGAACATTGCCGCACCCTCCATGATATCGGCCGCTTGGTCCATGAACGTTCCTATACCGAAATGTTTCAACTCAGCGATCTGGTTTCCGGCAAGGAAGGGTTTGCCTTCAAGTTAGAGGCGAGAATCCCCCTGGACCTGCATGTGATCGACCTGGGGGAGGGATTGCTAACCTCCAAGGCAGAGGAGGTATTGAAAAAGGTGAGGGTCGAACACGTTGCTTCCCTGCCGTTTAAGGCCCTGTTGCGAGGAATGACCCATGAGGCCTTTCAGAATCCTCAAGTACGACCGGTTAGTTTGGGAGGGTTCCTCTCGGTCATGCGGGAGCAGATGCTGGCCCCGCCCCAAGCCGGAAACGAACGTTTCGGGGAGCGCAGCTACGCCATCATTTCCGACAACTACCTGAATTTCAGTTCCCGGGTGGGATATCATTACAGCGTCCTCGATGCCTACTGCGGTTCGGAAACCAACATGAATTATATCACCTTTTCTTTTAAGGGCGGTGCCGCCGACGACACCCGG
>JBFMBU010000174.1:0-16308 GCA_040755035.1 Thermodesulfobacteriota bacterium | reverse complement strand
ATATTATTGGAACAATGTGGTTAAGGGCCTGGTCCTTTTGCGGGTCATGAGGTCTTTCGGGGTTAATAAATTGATCTTTTCCTCAACGGCGGCCGTTTACGGAGAACCCGTTCTTTTGCCGATTACGGAAAGGCACCCCACGGTCCCGGTGAATCCCTACGGCCATTCCAAGCTGATTTTTGAACAGATGTTGGATTGGCAGGAAAAGGCCCATGGATTACAATACGTCACCTTCAGGTATTTTAACGCCGCCGGAGCCTTTGCCGGTCGAGGGGAAGACCACCGTCCGGAATCACATTTGATCCCTCTGATCCTCCAGCGGGCGATCCAGGAAGATCCGTCGAAGGATCCTTTACCGGTCTTTGGTTCGGATTATCCCACCCCGGATGGGACCTGTCTCCGGGACTATATCCATGTCCGGGATTTGGCTTTGGCTCATGTACTGGCGCTGGAAAAATTGGATGGCCTTCAGGAGCGGGTTTTTAACCTGGGAAACGAGAAGGGGTTTACCGTTTTGGAGGTAATCCGGACCGCGGTTCAGATTAGCGGAAGGGATATTCCTTATCGGTTAGTCGACCGTCGGCCCGGGGACCCGGCAGTTTTAGTGGCCTCTTCCCAAAAGGCCTCCAAGGTCCTGGGCTGGAGGGCCCAGTATCCGGATTTGGAAGGGATTATCGCCTCCGCCTGGGAATGGCATCAAAAATTTCCTGATGGGTATGCGGAGTAAGTGAAAGGGTTGAGGGCTTGTTTTTAGATTTGAGTCGATTGTAAGCGAACCGATCATGGATGACCTAAGAGAAAACTGGTATGCGGTCTACACCAAAAGCCACTATGAGATCAAGGTTTATCAGACCTTGATCGACAAGTCCATTACGGCCTTTCTCCCTCGGGTTGAAACCCTGAGCCGGCGAAAGGACCGAAAGAAAAAAATCTGGCTTCCCCTTTTCCCCGGATATGTCTTTTTTCGGATTCCCTGGGACCTGAAAATCTACTGGGAGGTCTTAAAAACCGATGGTGTGGTAAAAACTTTGACCATGGCAGGGAACCCGGCCCCGATCCCGGAGCATGAAATCGACTCGGTGCGAATCGCCGTAGACAGCCTGCTGCCTTTTTCCCCCCACCCCTTTGTTCGCGAAGGGGACCGGGTAATGGTTGAAAACGGGCCTTTGAAAGGGGCCCAGGGGATTTTTCTCTCACGTGAAGGGAAAACGGGGAAGGTTATCATCGGGGTGGAACTGCTGAACCGGGCCATAGCCGTGGAAATACCCCCGGAATTCATTCGCAAAATTTAGTATTATTATTGGAAGGCCTCCCATCCGGGAAGGGGAAAGGGCGTTTGTCTTCCGAAATTACTCTTTGGCAATGAATTTAACCAATAAGGGGTTCTATCCTTTGATTTCAGGGACGTGATATGGATTTTGTGGACCTAAAAAGGCAACAGCAACGAATAAAGCAGAAACTGGAAGCACGGATTCAGGCAGTCCTAAAGCACGGCCAATATGTCATGGGCCCTGAAGTCTATGAGCTGGAAGAAAGGCTGGCCGAATTTATAGGAGGATCCCAGGCCATCAGTTGCGCCTCCGGAACCGATGCCCTACTATTGGCCCTTATGGGCTATGGGATAGGACCGGGAGACGCGGTATTCACCACCCCCTTCACTTTTGTGGCCACGGCTGAGGTGATCAGTCTCCTGGGAGCCATACCGGTTTTTATCGATATCGACCCCCGAACCTTTAATTTGGACCCCACCCAACTGGAATTGGCCATTCAGGCCTTGAAAGAAGAGGACCCTTCCCGCTATCCCCTACCAAGGGGATGGTCACCGAACTCCCAAATCCGGACTCGGAGCTTGTCTCCCAAAGGAATCATCCCGGTCGATTTGTTCGGGGTGCCGGCTGATTATGATCCCATAACTGCTATTGCCCAAAAATACGGCCTGTTTGTGATTGAAGATGCGGCTCAGTCCTTTGGGGCTGAATATAAGGGGCGAAAGACCTGCTCGTTAGCAGATATCGCCTGTACCTCTTTTTTCCCTTCCAAACCATTGGGGGGATACGGGGACGGGGGTATGTGTTTTACCCGGGATGATGGTCTGGCTGACATTATGCGTTCCATGAGAATACATGGACAAGGTATTGATAAATATGAGAATATTAGGATAGGTATCAACGGTCGGTTGGATACCCTTCAAGCCGCGGTCCTTTTAACCAAATTTGAAATTTTCCAAGAAGAAATCGATCTGCGCCAGAAGGTGGCCGATCATTATAATACCTTATTGTCCCCTCTGGCCTTGGAGGATAAACTCCTGCTCCCAAAAGTACCCGAGTATGCCAAATCCGTATGGGCCCAATATTCCGTCTTGGTAAAAGAAGCAAGTGATCGTAACGGGTTGATAGAAAAACTTAAAGCCGCTTTTGTTCCCACCGCTATCTACTATCCTAAACCCTTGCATCTTCAACTAGCCTATGCTCATCTGGGATACGGGGACGGCCAATTCCCGGTCAGTGAAGATTGCGCCCGCAGGATCTTCAGCCTGCCCATGCATCCCTATTTGAAGAGGGAGGATCAGGAGACTATCGCCAGAATAATCGCCGGGGATTAAGATGGGTGTTATTGATTTCTTAAATTTAAACCTGTCTTAATTCATATAATTTCCTGATATAATTTATTTTTTAAAGACTCTTTTGAAAATTATATCCACATTTTTTAACGAAAGCTTGAGATCGAACAGCCCCCTTAATTCTTTTTGGGTAAGCCATTTTTTAATCCGTTGATCTTCCTTTAACAGCTCTTCAAAACCCTTCTCCCCGGCCCAGACCTTCATGGCGTTTTCCTGCACCACCTGATAGGCCTCCTCACGGGTAATACCTTTTCTGGTCAAGGCCAAGAGAATCCCTTCGGAGAAGAAAAGTCCTTTGGTTTTTTCCAGATTGTTCTTCATGTTTTCCGGATAAATAATTAAATTATTTATTATATTTTTTAAGCGATTAAGCATATAATCCAACAACGTCGTAGCATCCGGACCAATAACCCGCTCCACCGAGGAATGGCTGATATCCCTTTCATGCCACAAGGCCTGGTTCTCTAATGCGGCCAGGGCGTATCCCCTGATCAGCCTGGAAAGGCCGGTCAGGTTTTCCGAAGCTATGGGATTGCGCTTGTGGGGCATGGCCGAAGACCCTTTCTGGCCTTTGGAAAAATATTCTTCTGCTTCCAGGACCTCGGTTCGTTGCAGATGCCTTATTTCCACGGCCATCTTTTCAATCGAACCGGCGATGACGGCCAGGGTGCAAAAAAACTCGGCATAGCGGTCCCGTTGGACGATCTGGCTGGAAGCCGGGGCCGGTTTCAACCCCAGCCGACGGCAGACATGGGCTTCCACCCGGGGAGAGACATGGGCGAAGGTCCCTACCGCCCCGGAAATTTTACCTACGGCAATGGTTTCCCTGGCTTGTAACATTCGTCGGAGGTTCCGACCAGCCTCATCATACCAGATGGCCATTTTCAATCCGAAGGTGATGGGTTCGGCATGGATTCCATGGGAGCGGCCGATCATAACCGTTTTTTTGTGGGCCAACGCCTTACTTTTTATTACGGACTGTAGCTCTTTCAGGTCTCCGATCAGGGCGTCAGCAGCTTCTTTGAGCAATACCGCCATGGAGGTGTCCAAGACATCGGAGGAGGTCAGTCCCAAATGAATATGGCGGCTGGCCGGTCCTACCTGCTCGGCCACATTGGTTAAAAAGGCAATGACGTCGTGTTTGGTGATCTCTTCCAGTTCCTCGATCCTTTCCACCGAAAAACGGGCCTTTTTGCGGATCTGGGTCAGGTCTTTGGCAGGAATCAATCCCAGTCGGGAGAGGGCCTCGCAGGCCAGAATTTCCACTTCCAGCCATTTCTGATATTTATTTTCCGGACTCCAGATTTGGGCCATTACCGGCCGGGTATAGCGGGGGATCATCGTTTGCTCCTCTGGTTAAAGATATAAGTTAAAAATCTATGTTATGCGGTTGCTGGATCCTGGATACTGGTTACTGGATACTGGATACAGCTCACTGCTCACAGCTCACAGCTCACTGCTCACTGCTCACGGGTTACGGGTTACGGGTTACGGGTTGAAAAATTTCATTAAACTGAAATGAATCTTGCCTGTCAATGAAAAATTGTTTATTTTATCACAAAAAAATGGATGAAAAATTCTGGAATGAAGAAGTAGAAAGATTAAGCCGGACCGAAGAAGGCCTTCACGTCGTTATCAAGGAAATCCAGGTCGGACATCTCCCTTTTCGGATCAAGGGTCTGGAGGGATCGGCTCCGGCCTTTTTTCTCCATCAGACCTGGACTCGGGTAGGACGGCCAATCCTGGCCGTTTGCGCCGGAACGGAAGAAGCCCGGATTTTATACCAGGACCTGCTTTTTTTTTCCGGTCAGGACCCGGAAAAGAATCCCTATTTCTCCCCAGCCCCCATTCTCTATTTCCCGCTCTATGAATTTTCGGATTTTCGGGAATATGTACCGCAGAGGGAGATTACGGCTCAACGCCTGGCCTGCCTGTACGCTTTGCTTACCCGTCCCGGACCGGTGCTGTTGGTCACTTCGATTCCCGCCCTATTTTCAGCCGTCATACCCAGGACCCTGCTTTCCGGAGAGGTGGATTATCTGGCCCGGAAAGAAGAAACCACCAGGGATGAACTCCTGCTCCAACTGGCCCGTTGGGGGTATGTAAGAAATTCCCTGGTAGAGGGATACGGGGATCTGAGCGTTCGAGGGGGAATCCTGGACATCTTCCCCCCCCTTTACCATCGACCGGTAAGGGTGGAATTTTTCGGAGATGTCGTGGATTCCATTCGGGAGTTCAATCCCGCCAGTCAGCGATCGGTCCTTGACCTTGAGGAACTGGTTTTGCTGCCGGCCACTGAAATCCTTTGGGAACCTGAAAGAATGGACCTGGCCAGGAAGCGATTGAACCAAGCCCTGGAAGAAGGGACTATGGCCGACAACGAGGCCTCCTGGCTTAAACACCGTTTGGACCAGGGACTTCCCTTTGAAGGCGGTGAAAGATGGTTGTCCTGGTTTTATGAAACTCCCGGGAGGCTGATGGACTACCTCCCCGTAGACTGCCTGACGATCTGGAAGGATTCTCTGGCCCTGCAACGGGCCTCCAGGTTCCTGGGGGCCGAACCAGGACAGGATCTCGAGGAAGTCTGGGGTGAACATCCGGGGGTTTTTTTAGAGGATTTGCCCGTCGAATCAGCCGGGGGGAGAAGCGGTCCCCTCTTAACCGTGTCCACCGGCAACAATCAGGACCTGAGCCGGTTGATACGGGAAAAGTCCTCTTCCAAAGAGGCCTTGCAGCAGCTGGCGGTTTACTTGAAAGCCTGGAAGGAATTGGGGCAGGAGATCGCTGTCGTCGTTTCCCAGGAACCGCAAGCCCGGCGGCTGCGCGATATCCTGTCTTTTTACCAATTGGAAGCCGCCTATTTCCCGGAACAAAAGCCCAATTTCGGAGAGCCTTCCTCGGCCATCCGCCTCCTGACCGGCCGGCTTTCTTCCGGATTCAGGATGAAATCTCCGGGGCTGATTCTTCTTACCGAAGAGGAGATCTTCGAGCCCAAAAAAGAAATGCGGAAAAAGGGCCGGAAGGAGGACAGCGAAGCCTTTGTCACCTCCCTCGATGATTTGAAGGTGGATGACCTGGTGGTGCACAAGGATCATGGTGTCGGTCTCTACCGGGGCCTTCAGTATTTTAAACTGAACGGGTGGGAAGGGGAGTTCCTTTTTATCGAATATGCCGAGGGAGACAAACTTTATCTTCCGGTGGACCGTTTGCAGGGTATTCATAAGTTTTTGGGCCTGGAAGGACAGGTCCCCCCTCTGGACCGTCTGGGTGGCAGCGGATGGAAAAAGACCAAGGCCAGGGTCAAAAAGGCGGTGGAAAAAATCGCCCGGGAACTGGTAGAGCTCTATGCCAGGCGGGCGGTGAGCAAGGGTTTTTCTTTTTCCGGACGGGACCAGATGTTCAAGGAATTCGAGGCGGCCTTTCCTTATGAAGAGACCTCGGACCAGTTGCGGGTCATTGAAGAAGTGCTGGCCGATATGGAGTCCGAAAAACCCATGGATCGTCTGGTCTGCGGTGATGTGGGCTATGGGAAAACCGAGGTGGCTTTGCGGGCCGCTTTTCGCGCCGTATTAGATGGAAAACAGGTGGCGGTCCTGGTGCCGACCACGGTTTTAGCCGAACAACACTATCAGACCATGACCAGGCGATTTGAAGGTTACCCGGTTGAAATCAGGATTTTGAGCCGTTTCAAGACCCCCAAGGAACAGAAACAGACCTTGGTGGATCTGGCCGAGGGCCGGGTGGATATCGTGGTGGGCACCCATCGACTGCTGCAAAAGGATCTACGTTTCCGGGACCTGGGTCTGATCGTCATCGATGAGGAGCACCGTTTCGGCGTCAGTCACAAGGAGAAGCTCAAGACCCTTCGCACCCAGGTGGACTGCCTGACCTTGACCGCCACCCCCATTCCCAGGACCCTGCAAATGTCCCTGGCCGGTATCCGGGATTTGAGCAGCATTGAAACCCCTCCGGAAGATCGGCAATCCATTCGTACCCATATTATTCCTTTTGATGAAGTAAAAATTACCGAGGCCGTACAGCGGGAGATGCAAAGGGGAGGGCAGGTTTTTTTCGTCCACAACCGGGTTCATAATATTCAGTCGGTGGCGGTCTTCCTGAAGAAGATTCTTCCCCAGGTGCGTATCGGCATCGCCCACGGCCAACTGCCGGAAAGGGAATTGGAAAAGGTCATGCTCCGCTTTGTCCGCCGGGAACTGGACCTCCTGCTCTGTACCACTATCATCGAATCGGGTTTGGATATCCCCACGGCCAATACCATTATCCTCAATCAGGCCGACCGCTTCGGGCTGGCCCAGATGTATCAGTTGCGGGGAAGAGTGGGACGCTCCCGGGAAAGGGCCTATGCTTATCTGGTGGTCCCCGGAGAGGGACTGCTGACATCCGATGCCCAGAAGCGTTTGAAGGTCCTCATGGACTTCAGCGAATTGGGGGCCGGTTTTAAGATCGCCCTGCATGACCTAAGAATTCGAGGGGCCGGCCATCTGCTGGGGACCAGCCAATCAGGACACGTGGCCGCTGTCGGCTATGAGTTGTATATTCAGATGCTGGAGCAGGCCGTCAATGAATTAAAGGGTGCCGAAATAGTGGAAGAATGGGAACCGGAAATCAGAATCCGAATCCCGGCCTTCATCCCGGAAAGATACCTTCCGGATACCGGCCAGCGACTGTCTTTATACAAACGTCTGGCATCCCTTAGGACCGAAGAAGAGCTCTTTGACCTGGAAGGGGAAATGGGAGACCGGTTCGGGCCGATCCCGGAAGCAGTGTCCAATCTGCTCCAGGTCCTGGCCTTGAAGCAAAAGATGAAACGGATCGGTATCGAACGGATAGAACCTTTGGAAAACCAACTGGTAATTTCCTTTCATCCCAAAGGGGCCTGGAAAGCGGAAGGTCTGGTCACCCTGGTCGCGCAAGATCCCAAACGGTTCCGTTTTAAGGGCGAAGGGAAGCTGTTCGTCGCCGGGTTGGAAAAGGAAAGTAATCTGGAACCTGTTCGAGCGCTTCTGGAGGAACTGGAAGAAAGACTAACCAAAGCTATTTGAAACGGTGGGTATGGAAAATGAGAGGCAAATCCTTATATTTTTCGAGTAAGAATCTAACGGCCTAAAGCGCAGCCCTCCGGCCTGTCTTGTCTTGACATCCCCGAATCGATGATTATCTTTTTTGAAAAAAAAAGACTCTCAGGAGAGGAGGGGTTTAGATGACGATTTGGAGATGGGGGTCCCCCCAGGTTTTTAGAAACCCGTTTCAGGAAGCGGAGAGGCTGCAACAGGAGATGAACCGCTTATGGGACAGGGTTTCTGAGACCCGCACCGGTCTGGAAGGTTCCAGGATCTATCCCCCGGTGGTGGTCAGTGAGGATAACGATTTTTATTATATAAGGGCTGAACTACCCGGAGTGGAAGCCAAGGATTTGGACCTTTCCGTGGTTAACGATCAATTGGTTCTTCGCGGAGAAAAGAAAAGCAGCGAAGCGGGGGAAAAGGTTAATTTCCATCGAAGGGAAAGGGAAGAAGGCATTTTCCGCCGCGTAATCGCCCTGCCCTCACGGGTGGACACCGAAAAGGTGGAAGCTAAAACCAAAAACGGGATTTTAACCATCAAACTGGCCAAGGCGGAAGAAGTCAAACCCAAGCAGGTTCAGATTCAGGTGGCATCATAGCCGGGGAGTTAGCGTAACGATAAGGAAGAAAAGGAAGAAGGATAACAGGAGGGCCGCATCCCAAGGCGGTCTGGTTCGCAGGAAAGCCTTGTCGGGGGAAGGAAAAACGGCTGATCCTGTTTTCCGGTCCAGGGAGAGGTGATGATCATGACCGAAAGAGAAATGCAATTGAGGGAAAAACAGGAAATAAAAGGAACGGCCGAACCGACCAAAAGCGGACCGACCTTCATTCCGGCCGTTGATATCTTTGAAACCGAAGATTGCCTGACCATGGTAGCGGAAATGCCGGGAGTAGCCCAGGAAGGCTTGCAGATCGATTTGAAAGACGATCAGATATCGATTTTGGGGGAAGTAGGGAATTTAAACCAAACCCAGGAGCATATCTTGTTAAAAGAGTTTGAGACCGGAAGGTTCTTCCGGCAGTTCAACCTGTCGGAGGTGATCGATCAGAACAAAATCAGCGCCCATTTAAAAAACGGGGTGTTGAAGGTGGTCTTACCTAAAGTGGAGAGAGCCAAACCGCGTCGGATTGAAGTGGCGGTGGAATAGCTTACGGGTTGAGATTGTTCTCCTCCGGGACGGTTTTCCGGGATGAGAACGATATTATCTTTTCGGAAGTACGGGCCTGGGGGCCGCAGTTGACGGTGCCGGGCCCGTATTTTTTTTGGGGGCCAGACTTCTCAGGTACTGCCTCATTTTTTGATCCGCTTCGGTGATTTCTTCCACAGAGGGGCCGGTTATGCTGTACGAATACCCTTTTTTATTGTCATGAAAGAGGCGTATCTGCAAAGTAGCGGTTAGAATGAGGGTGATGAGGAAAAAAGAAGATAAGGTTTTCATACGTTTCAACCCTCCTCCGACAGATCTCAAACCTTAAACCCGGAATCTTTCCCCGGCCATTCGGCTGGTCTCTTCTAAGAGATGCAGAAGGCGCCTGGCGGTTTCTTCCGACAGGGTCCCCATACCGCAGGCAGGCGTCAACAAGGCTTGGGTGTATATTCGCCTTCGATCCGCCCCCTTGCCGATCAGGGTTTCAAAGTATTCGTTTAGTCGGTCCAGAAGTCCCGGGGCCGTTTCCTCTCCGGTGAAGCCTGTGGTTGGCACTATCCCCCAAGCAATGGTCTTATCCCGGTTCAGAAACCTTTTTATCTCCTCCGGATAGAGAAGAAAAAGGGGGCCGAATTCGAAGGCGTCCAGGTTGATGATATCCAGGTCCAGGGAGAGGAGCAGGGACCAATCCGTATTGCCGCAGCAATGGAGACCGATCCGGGTCCGAACCTGTTCCCGGATCAGCCCTATGGTTTCCCCTAAAATTCTTACGACTTCGTCTTTAGAAAGAGGGGTAAAGGCCGAACCGTATCCGGAAAGGGAAGGTTCATCTAAGAAAATAATCGAATTCGGGGTCAGCTTTTCGAATTGCCTGACTTGAAAAACCGCCTCCATGGCCAGGCTTTTTATCACCGCGTCCATCAGTTCCGGATCATGGATCAAGAACCGGTCCGGGGAAAGTCTGACGCTTAAGCCGAAAGTGACGGGACCGACGATTTGGCCCTTCAAAAAAAGAGGCTGGGGACGTTCTTGAACCAGGAGGTTCAGCATCCGGTAGAAACCTTCGGCAAAATCAGGTCGAAGGGAAAAATAGGACAGGTCCGAGGCCAGATATTTTTCGTAAAATCCCAGCAATAGGTCGGCCCGATTTTCGCCGGGACAATAATTGAGTTTTTTCCCCTGGTAATCAGGAACCAGGAAGGGCAGGGGGGGGCTGTATTGGAGGATCATATCCTCCCTGGGGTTTTTTTGGACCAACTGGGGCCAGAAAGGGATCATTTTTTTATGGGCCAGTACTTCCTGACAAGCCTCTTCGGCGCTCAAAAAGGGTACGCTGCCGATGCCGGTAGCGCTGAAGGGGGGCAGGCCATGCTCAAAGGGGGTTATATCCATATAAAGAATTTTCGCCTATCCAATTTTGGTTCCGGCTGGTCCGGGTTGGGTTAAGAGGTTTTGAAGGAGGCAAATTTCAAAATTTAAGGGATAACGTGAAAAAGGCCAGGGGCTTTCAGCCACGCGCTATGAATTACTTGACCCTTTCCATATAATTGCCGGTCCGGGTATCCACCCGGATTCGGTCACCCTCGGCGATGAAGAGGGGGACCTGAATGACCGCTCCCGTTTCCAAAGTAGCCGGTTTATTCCCGCCGGTGGCCGTGTCTCCTTTAAACCCCGGCTCAGTGGCCGTAACCGTCAGTTCCACGAAATTAGGCAACTCCAGGCCTAAAGGCTCTTTGTTGAAATACAACAGCTTGATGTTGATATTTTCCTGGAGGAATTGGGCCTGGTCCCCGATCTGGTCTTTGGAGAGATAAACCTGGTCGTAGGAGGTGTTGTCCATAAAAACGAAATTATCTCCCTCCCGATATAGGTATTGCATTTCTTTTTCTTCCATATCGGGACGTCCTACCTTTTCACCGGAACGGAACGTTTGATCAACCACCCGTCCGTTGATCATATTTTTTAAGCGGGTGCGGACAAAAGCACCGCCTTTACCCGGTTTGACGTGCTGGAACTCCACAATCAGGAAGGGTTTTCCGTCCAACTCGATTTTTAATCCTTTTCGAAATTCAGCGGTGGAATACATAGTACAGCTAATAAACCTCCTTTTTTTACAATCAACTTGTTTCTAAGAGACCTCTGGAAATTCGAACTTCCAGAGGGAAATTAAAGCGGAAAAATTCGGGTCAAGCCCTGCTCCCTTTCAGCTGGGTAAGCCAGCCGTTCAAAGTGGACAGGATGTTGTTTTCTTCTCCTCCATCCGGAACAGGTTCCGCAGTACGCTTAGCCGCTTCCTCCGGCGGAGGTTGGGGAAAAACTTTCGAGGCTTGGGACCCGGTATTACTCTGCGGTGCACTTCCTTCTGCCCCGGTGTTCCCCGGAACGGTCTCCCTTCTAAGAAAAGTGGAAGGGGGATTCCGGACGGTTGGATTGTCGGGCTTTTCTCCCGGGCCATTGGAAAGGATTTGAGCCAGTTGAAAAAGCCAACGAGCCAGATCACCCTCTTCGGTCAAGCGGGGATGTTTGGAGATCAGATCCAGATCCGCAGCCAGGCGATTCAATTCCGCTGCCACGCTTTTTATTTCTGCCCAGGCCTTTTCCGTTTCCTGCAGATCCAGATAAGCCAAAGCGGATTTAAGACGTAATCCTTTATCCCCGGGGAAGAAATTCAAGCCCAAACGGCATAATTCAAGAAACTGTCTGGGTTTCTTCTGGTCCCTGAAGAATTGAGCCATGGCCGAAATGAGGGGATAGGAGGGTTCAATCTCAATGGTCAGGGTTTTAGATGATTGGGATTTAAGTTCAGTGTTGTCGGCTTTGAGTTCCGCTGGCATTGGGGTTTGCCTCCTTTATCGGACCTTCTTCAATATAAAAGATTATTTCGTCCGGCTTTACCAACCCGAATTCTTTGCGGGCGATTTCTTCGAGGTAGATCGGATCGTTTTTTAGACGAGAGATCTCCCGGTACATTTCTTCATTTTTCGCGTTTAAAGCCTGATTATGTACGATCAGCGATTCCCTTTTTTGAGCTAATTGGTTGAATTTTTTTAACTCCCTTACTCCGCTGATCGTCAGAAAGAAAAAACCGACCGCAATCAGGACCGGATAAATCCACAAGGAAAGCCCTGTTGGGCGGCTCCGTGAAGCCACCACCTTGGCATTGCCTTTTTCACCCTTGAGGACCAAGACGACCTTTCTCCCCCATCCAATTTAGAAATTTTGGACAGCAGACCGTCAAAACTCTTCCGGTCGGCAATAGGTTTCCTTCGGAAATTTTCATTTTCGGCCGGTCCCCGTCTGGGGACCTTGGAAAAAGGTCACTGAAAGTGACCGGCCGGTCCCCGTCTGGGGACCTTGGAAAAAGGTCACTGAAAGTGACCGTAGGAACCAAATTTAACCGTATGATCCCTTTTTATGACAAAATGGTCCCCAGGTCAAGAGGAATTATTGGATTTATTGGGTTTTTTGAGGCTGGCCCTGTTTTTTGACACTGTTTTGCGGGAAAACATCATTTTAAAAAAAGGCCCTGTTGATAAACAGAGCAAATAGGTATATAAAAAAGTGAACCATTTACCGGGTCAAATGACCGGACCTATTTTTCCAGGAAAGGCGGCATGATGAATAAGAAACTGGGAATTGGATTGGGACTGCTGTTGGTCTTTTCAGGGGGTTTTGTTTCCTTTTCTCAGGAAGGGAACCTTTGGGTGGACCGGTTCAACAGCGGACCGGCAAAAGGGAATATCCCGGAAGGGTGGTCTCTGGAAAAGAAGACAGGAATCCCGGAGGTAACCATTGAAAAAAGCGGAGAGAAAGCGTATGTCCGCTTCTATTCCGATAAATCTTCCTTCGGGTTAAAAAAGGAAATCGGCTTTAACCTGAAGGAGTTCCCCTATCTGAACTGGAGATGGAAGGTTACCCGGTTACCGGAAAAAGGGGATTTTCTGGATAAGAACAGCGATGATCAGGCCGCACAGGTTTACGTGGCCTTTCCGCGGTTTCCAACCATGGTAAACACCGAGGCCGTTGGCTACCTCTGGGAAAGTAATCCCAAAAATAAAGGGAAAGAAGGGGAAAGTCCGGCCTGGTCAAAATCCAAGGTTATTGTCCTTCAAGCCGGTCCTGAAAAATTAAATCAGTGGGTCCAGGAAAAACGAAATGTTTATGAAGATTATAAACGGCTTTTCCAAAAGGAACCACCCAAGGTAGGAGGCATTTCCCTTTATATTAATACCCAACATACCCAGGGGATAGCAGAAAGCTATTTCGATGAAATCTTTTTTTCCAAAAAGTAAACGGGTATGTAGCGTGAAGCGCAAGGCCTGGAGCATATTCCGGGGACCGGCCGGTCACTTTCAGTGACCTTTTCAAAGGTCCCCATACGGGGACCGGGCGGTCACTTCCAGTGACCTTTTCGGAGGTCCCCAACCGGGGACCGGGCCGGTCACTTTCAGTGACCTTTTCGAAGGCCTTTCCGGATGAAAACTACTTTGCTGACGGTTTTACTATGGCATCGACGATTTGATTAAAGGCCTGAACAACCGCTGAGTGGGCATGCTTTTTAAAAAAGGGCCGACCGGCATCCGCTTCGGAAACCAGGTTGGGGTCCAAGGGAATCCGCCCCAAAAAGGGGACACCCCATTCCCTGGCCAATAACTCACCGCCCCCTTTTCCGAATAATTCAATCTCCTGTCGGCAGTGGGGGCAGATCAATCCGCTCATGTTCTCTATCACCCCGGCTATAGGGAGGGAGGCCTTCTTTAGAAACTGCAGGGAGCGCTGTACGTCCTCAATGGCCACCTGCTGGGGCGTGGTGACCACCACAGCCCTGACCCCGGGAACGGACTGGGCTATGGACAGAGGTTCATCTCCGGTGCCCGGAGGGGCGTCTATTACCAGGAAATCCAACAACCCCCAGAGGACATCCCCCAGAAGCTGCCGGATAGCCCCGCCCTTACGGGGACCCCTCCAAATGACCGCCGTTTCCCGGTCTCCCAGGATCGAGGCCATGGACATAACGGCCAGATGCTCACTAAATGGGACAGGTACAAGTAAGCCCTCTTTCACTTCCACTTTGCGGCCGGTTAATCCCAACATCTTAGGAATGCTGGGACCATGGAGATCAATGTCCAGCAGGCCGGTGCGAAATCCCCGTTCTGAAAAGGCCACAGACAGGTGAACCGAAACCGTGCTTTTCCCCACACCACCCTTTCCGCTCAGGACCAAGAGCTTATTGTTTATGCGGGACATGGCTTCCTGCACTTTGGCCTTCTTGGCGATTTGATCGGGGAATTCCAGGGGCATTAGAGGGTCCTCCCTTTTTTATTGGGTTTTAATATTTCATCCAGACTGCCTGAACGAAACCCTTTCAGGTCGAGAGTGATATAGGGGAAGCCTAAGGGTTCCAGTCGTTTCAACAGGTTTTTTTTCCGCCTGGGTTCAAGAATACGGGGAAATTCTTTTTCCGGTATCTCAATCCGGGCGATATTCCCTTGGGCCCGAAGCCGGCAGGGGTCGAAACCCATTTGATGCAATATTTCCTCTCCCTGTTGCAATCGCTTCAATTGGGGCAAGGTGACCGGTTGCCCATAGGCCACCCGCGTGGCCAGGCAGGGGGAAGAAGGCTGATTCCAGGTGGGAAGGCCCAAACGCTTGCTGACCGCCCGAATTTTTTTCTTGGTCCAGTTCTGATCGGCGAAAGGGCTGATGACCTTTCCCTCGCGGCCGGCCTTTATCCCCGGGCGATGGGTTTTTAGATCGTCGGCATTGGTTCCATCCAACAGGAATTGAATGCCCTTCTCCCGCATAAAATCCCGGGCCAGCCTAATACGGTATTTTTTGCAGTAATAACAACGGGTGGGGGGATTCTTTTTGAATTCCGGCTCCAGGTATTCTTTGGAATTCAGCCAAAAATGACGGACCCCGAGGAGATCGACCAGGCCCTTAATTCTTTCTTTTTCCTTTCCGGTCAACAGGGGAGAGCGGAAGGTAATGGCTATTGGCGGTTTTTCCCAGGCCTCTTTGGCCAGGGAGAGGAGTAATGTACTGTCTACCCCGCCGGAAAAGGCAATGGCCCCGGGTTGAAAGGTTTGGAGATAATTGACCAGGGTCTTGGTGTCAGTGCTTTTATTCCTCGAAGGCAAGGACCCGATGCCCTTTCTTTTCCAGGGCTTGAATGATGGGTTGTAAGGGACATCTCTTCAAACGGAAGAGGTGAGACCGTTTGGCCCCTTTGCCCATCATGCCCACACTAATAATTTGTCCCCCTTTTTGCTGAATAATTCCGGAGGCTTCTTCGAAAGCCCGAGGCCGGGCGGCCAGTTGCAAATCCAGACGGGAGCTGGCTTCCAGGACCCCCATCAGTTGGATAAAGGCGGCCAGGATGTCGGGTGTGGTCAGGATCCCCACCAGCTTGCCTTTGTCCACCACCGGAAGCCCCCCGATCTTGTATCGATAAATCAAACGGGCGGCCTCCTCCAGGGTTTCTTCGGGACTAATCGTAACCGGGTTTTTAATCATGATCTGGTCCAGACTCATTTCCTCCATCAAAGCAGAGGAGGAGACCTGGCGGAGATCGCTTTCAGTGATCAGTCCCAGGAGGGCCTTATTTTCCACCACAGGCAGGTGCCGGATGGAATATTTTTTCATCAAGAGCAAGGCTTTTTCGACCGGGTCATTCCTGGAGATGGTCACCACTTTCTTGATCATCCAATCTTTTACGCGCATCGGCCCTCCTATGGGGTTATAATCTATGAGTTAAAACCTATGGGTTAAAAAGGTAAGATAGTCAACCCATGTTAATCGCTTTTGTTTTTTTTTTCAAGTCAAAGGAGAAGCCGCCCCGCCTTGGTTGACTTTTTATTTGTTTTAGGATAAGTTTCCTAAGGATGTCATATGGGGTAAGAAGGGTTGCAACGGCCAATGAAAACAAAATTTATTTTCGTCACCGGCGGCGTTCTTTCTTCTTTGGGAAAAGGTTTGGCTTCGGCCTCTATCGGGGCCCTTTTAGAGGCCCGGGGGCTTAAAATCACTTTTCAGAAACTGGATCCGTATATTAATGTAGATCCCGGGACCATGAACCCTTTTCAACACGGAGAGGTTTATGTAACCGATGACGGCGCTGAAACCGATCTGGACCTGGGGCACTATGAGCGATATACCTCGGTAACACTGACCCAGGACAACAATTTCACCACGGGCAGGATCTACCATTCGGTCATCACCAAAGAAAGACGCGGGGATTATCTGGGAGGGACCGTTCAGGTCATTCCCCATATCACCGACGAAATCAAAAACAGCATCCTGCTTATGGCCAACGATACCGATGTGGCTATCATTGAAATCGGGGGAACCGTAGGGGACATTGAAAGCCTCCCCTTTCTGGAGGCCATCCGGCAGTTCCAGGCCGACGTAGGCAAAGAAAACGTCCTTTATATCCATTTGACTCTGGTTCCCTATA
>JBFMBU010000173.1:0-22209 GCA_040755035.1 Thermodesulfobacteriota bacterium | reverse complement strand
ACTCGGCTTCACATTTTTTTCTCCAGGCTTCAACATCTTCTCCGTTCCTTAGTATTAAAAAGTTTTTGTTCCAGTCCGGCGTTGCATCTTGCCAAAAAGGGATACCATCAACCTCGACGACGTTCCGTCGGAACATTTTATAGGAGGAGACGAGATTCTTCAAACGGGAGAGAAGGATATCTGTATCCAAAGGCTTGTCAAACTCATAATACACGTTGCATGTCATGAAACGATTATTGGGCGGACCTTGGTAAAGCCAAAACATGGCGTCACCGTTTGCCACCTCTTCCAATGAGAGGCCATCCGTCATTTCTGGTCCTTTGTGTGAACAACCACCAAATATAAGCGCCACGCAAAGAATTATAGGAATAAACGTTTTTTTCATAATATATCCTTATTGTTTTGTTCCCCCCAATCCATAATGTTGTTGGGCATGTTAACATGGCAACACATTTTCAGCTTGACATCTTCCATCTTTTTTTAACAATTCCGGGCATGCAGCACCAGCTTCATAAAAAACTAAATCTAAAGCCTGTAGGTCAGGGTACCGGAGGTTCCCTGACATTCCCATTTTTTGAATTGTCAGGTAGGCCCCTCCTGGTCCAACCAGACCTACACAAGCTCTATCTTATCTTTCTGCGGGTAAATCTTTATTTTTCAAATGTTCCATGCCGTCCGGAACCCTCAGCAAAACGGGCCGCCCCATTTTGGGCCTCTTGTTCTATCGCCTTTAACCCATGGTGGAATTCGTTGGCCATGGCCTCTTTAAAGGGAAGATCGAATTGCTCGTAGGCTGAAAGGCGGTCATTGCGCAGACAAATTTGAGGGAAGGCGGCGAGTTGTCTGGCCAACTCCTGGGCGGCTTCCCTGGCTTTTCCCTTTGGTACGACGCGATTAGCCAAACCCATCTGCAAGGCCTCTTCCGCGCCGACCGGCCTTCCGGTCAGAATCAGGTCCAGGGCCCGGCTGAGGCCGATCAGCCGGGGCAGGCGGACCGTCCCGCCATCGATCAAAGGCACGCCCCAGCGACGGCAGAAGACCCCGAACACGGCGTCTTCCTCCATCACCCGCAGATCACACCACAGGGCCAATTCCAGCCCGCCGGCCACAGCATACCCGGAAATGGCCGCGATGACCGGTTTGTTCAAGCGCATCCGAGTCGGACCCATAGGTCCGTCGCCATCCGCTTCCAATTGATTAGAGCGGCCTTCCGCCAGTTTTTTTAAATCGGCCCCGGCACAAAAACAGCCCTGGTCACCGGAAAAGACCGCCACCAGGGCCTCTTCATCGGCTTCGAAGGACCGGAACGCTTCAGCCAGTTCAGCAGCAGTCTGCCGGTCCACGGCATTGCGTACCTCCGGCCGGCTCAGGATGACGGTTGTTACCGGCCCTTCCTTTTCAACATAGACTGCCATAGCCACCTCCAGATTCTAAAGAATATTCCGCTCGCCCGCTTCGCTTAAGTTCGCAGAGGGCTCAGAGAGAAACCATTTTCTAAGTCTGAATCTCTGAGAGGGAGATTCAGACTAATCACTCCGGCCTGCGGCACAACTTCCAGTACTGAAACTTTAGTGCGCGACAGCGCCTGACTGGTTTTTCAATGCGGTCCTTTTCAACCGCAATGAAAAAAATCAGATCTTCTCAGCGATCTCTGTGCGCTCGAGCGAAGCGGGCGAGAGATCAATCTTTCTTCTTCAGCTTTTCCCGTAGCGTCGGCCAGACCTTCGGTTCCACCGGATTTCCCAGTATCTTATTGGCGCCCAGGGTCGGAACGATATGGGGAATTCTGAAGGGCGAAGGATCATTCAACTTATTTCCGGCCAGGAATAAATTTCCCAAAACCATTTCAAGCTTTTCCTCCGGTATGGAAAAAATCATTTCGCCGTCCTGTACCCCGCCCAGGACCCGATCCCCCATGCCCGGGGCAACCACCTGGCATTCTCCGGTCTGATAGGTACGGATGATTCCTTCCTTGCAGCTCGACTCCATGCCGTTAAAATGGCTGATGATGTCCCCTCCGTCATAGGTGGCGGCCAGGATCAGGTGCGAAAGGACCAAGGGAGAGCAAAACAACAGGACCACATCCGGTTTAACCAGGGTTTGATGCAGGGGAGATACGACAAAACCTTTGAATTGAAAGGGTTTGAAACGGGCGTCTTTGAAACGGGATTGTTTTTCCGCATCCAGGTTTCGCTTATATCCGGCATGTTCGGCCCAGGCCCGGTACAAATCCTCCGGGTCCGCCAGCTCGTCCAACCCAAAATAAAGAACGATGGGTTTACAGGCGATATCGTCTTTGGTCAGGAAAAACGATCCCCCCATGCGGCGGCAATAGGTATAAACCAGACAGGCCGGGACTTCAGCGCCAAAAACCAGGGAGGGTTGAACCGCTTCCGGCGGTGCTTCCTCCTCCGGCCGGATCATTTTAACGGCGATTGGGTAGGTCGTCAGCTTCAGCTTGTCCATCAGGGACTGACCGATCCGGTGATAAGGTCTGAGGTCCTTCATATTTATCTCACTCCCTTCATAACTCAAATGGTTTCTCCTATGAATTATTTGGTTTCCGCTTTATCGCCGGAAACGAAACGATAGCGGACTATTGCCTGGCCATTTCCACTCTTTGTTTGACGGCTATGTCCACCTTTTCCTCTGCTGGATTTCGGAATTCGGGTAAATCCACCAGCAGCCGCCGGATCACGCCGGAAAAGGGGAAGGGACCCCGGTAATCGTCGGACACGGGAGATAATCCGTCCCGGCCGATGTCCATGCCCGTGGAACTGATCATGCGCAGGACAAAAGGGACCTCCAAGGTTCCGCAATCTTTTCCATCTATACTTAAAATGATAGTGCCTTTCTTGCCGTCCCGCAGAAAGCGGGCTCCGAGTTTGCTGGCGCCCGGAGGCACTTTTTCTTCAGACCGGAGAACACAGTGATCGGTGAAGATATTATAATCAAAAACCAGCCGCTCATCTTTGACATACCAGCAGAATCCAACATTCTGGGTGCCCTGGGCGACCAGGACCCCTCCCTTCTGTGGATCATGATCCTCCACTTCGACGGTCATCACCCAGCTCCGGTTGCCCAGCGAAGGGGAAGCTTCGGCCGGTAAATGAGAAATGGGAGGATAATAGACATAATGGCGGCTGGCATGGGGGGTACCGGGACGGGAAGAAGATTTGAATAATACTAATCCCCTATCATCAAGCGGCAACACCCCTTGACGCCCGGCCTCCACCCACCAGAGATCGATCAGCTCCCTAAGTTTTTCCGGGTTTTCTCTGGCCAGGTTCCTGGTTTCGGAAAAATCCTCATCCAGATGATACAGCTCCCATTCGTCATCATCAAAGGGGGTTCCAGGACGGTGATACGTTACTGCCTTCCAACCCTCATGCCAGATGCCCCGGTGTCCGCCCATCTCAAAATATTGTGGCCCCTTTCTGGATTTTTCTTGCGCTGCTTCCAGGGCATAGACCATGGAAGTCCCTGTGACCGGTATCTGATCATAGCCATGGTAGGTGACCGGAGGTTGGATATCCAGCAATTCCAGGATGGTGGGGACTACGTCCGAGACATGATGGAATTGGGTGCGGATCCCGCCTTTATCCTTCACCCGGTTGGGCCAATGAATAATCAACGGGTCTCTTACACCGCCGCCGAAGGTGTTCTGCTTGTACCATTTGAGCGGACAGTTACCGGCCTGGGACCAACCCCAGGGGATATTGGAATGGCTCCGGGGCCCGCCAATTTCAACGAGACGGGATTGGATGGCCTCTACATTCTCCGGCACCAGGTTGAAATATTTGAATTCGTCCATGACCCCGGTGGGCCCGCCTTCCTGACTGGCCCCATTGTCGGAAAGGAGAATCAGAATCGTATTGTCGAATTCTCCCATTGCATCCAGAAAAGAAACCAGTCGGCCGATGTGATGATCCGTATGGTCCAGAAAGCCGGCAAAGGCCTCCTGGAGTCTCAGGGCGAACTTCTTTTCGTTCTCCGACAGTTCATTCCAGGGTTTGACTCCGGGGTTTCGGGGGGCCAGTTCGGTTCCCGGAGGGATAATACCCATCTCCAGTTGCCGCTGATACCACTGTTCCCGAATGACATCCCAGCCGGCATCAAAGCGGCCGCGGTATTTGTCGATAAATTCCCTTGGTGCCTGGTGCGGCGAGTGCATCGCTCCAAAAGGCAGATAAAGGAAAAAGGGTCTGTCCGGACGCACGGATTTGGAATCCCGGATAAAAGAAATGGATTTATCCACCAGGTCTTCAGTCAGGTGATAACCGTCTTCGGGCCTGGAGGGGGGATCTATAGGATGGTTGTCGTAATACAATTCAGGATAAAATTGATCCGTTTCCCCCTGCATAAAGCCGTAAAACCGGTCAAAGCCTCTCTGCAGGGGCCAGTTGTCAAAAGGACCGGCGGCCGAGGCCTCCTCCATGGGGGCCAGGTGCCACTTTCCGGCGGCAAAAGTGGTATAACCTTCCTGCCTAAGCATTTCTGCAATGGTGGCCGCATGGGGTGTGATACATCCGCGCATGTGAGGAAAACCAGTATTAAAATTGGAAACGGCCCGCATGCCCACGGTATGGTGGTTGCGGCCGGTCATCAGGCAGGCCCTGGTCGGTGAACACAAGGCTGTGGTGTGAAAATTGGTAAACCGTAAACCGCCAGCCGCCAACCGGTCGATATTCGGGGTCTCGATGGTGGAACCGTAACAGCCGAAGTGGGAAAATCCCGTATCATCAAAGAGAATCAGGACCACATTGGGGCTCCCGTCCCCTGAGCGCTTGGGTTCCGGCCACCAGGGGGTGGATTCGGCAACCGTACGTCCGATTACCCCTTTAAAGGGTTGCTGCTTGCTCATGTATTTCTCCTCCCAACATATTGTTTTTTGGTAAGGTAGATAGACTGAAGGCTCCTGCCCGTCGCAGGGGCCGAAGGGAAAGAAAATTGAAATCTCCTCGATTTTCGATCTTATCCCTTCAGTCTTCGGTCTTCAGACTATCCACCTGAGTTATTAAGTCTTTTTAATAAAATCGGCGATCACCCGGGCCAGGTCTTCCCCGCAGTCTTCCTGCAGGAAATGTCCTCCGCCTTTGATGGTGGTATGGGGTTGCCCTGTGCTTCCCGGGACCTTCTGCAGAAAAATGCGATCCCCGCCTCCGGTGATGGGGTCGCCGTCGCTGAAGGCGGTTAAAAAAGGCTTTTCGAATTGAGAAAGGACTTCCCAGGCCTTTCGGTTGGCCTCTGAGGCCGGGTCATCCGGAGTAATGGGAACCAAAGAAGGAAAAATTCTGGCTCCTTCCTTGTAACTATCCTCCGGAAAGGGGGCATTGTAGGCCGCAATAATTTCATCGGTGAGAGGATTTTTGCAGCCCATAGCGATAATTTGGCCGACATTAAAATCCGGAACTTCGATGGAAAACTTCCGCCAGTTTAAAAAAGCCTCGGAGATCTGCCCGTCTCCGGTAGGCAGACCGGTATTGGCTACGACCACCCGGGCAAAACGTTCGGGATGATTAGCTACCAGACGCAAGCCGATCAATCCCCCCCAATCCTGGCCGAAAAAGGTAATAGCCTTTAAATCAACCTGGTCCAACCAGGCCTGCATCCAGTCCACGTGGCGCTGAAAGGTGTAATCGCTGCGCCCCACCGGTTTGTCCGACCGGCCAAATCCCACCAAATCGGGTACTATGACACGATTACCGGCTTCGACCAGGATAGGGATCATCTTCCGGTAAAGATAAGACCAGCTCGGTTCGCCGTGCATCAGCAGAACCGGCGCGGCTTTTTGCGGACCTTCATCCAGATAATGAATTCTCAACCTGCCCCCTTCACCGTCGGGGACTTCTTTATAATTTGGGTGAAAGGGAAAATCCTTTAAATTTTTGAATCGTTCATCAGGTGTTCTTAACGTATGCATGTTTTTAATATCCTCCTTTTTCTAACCCCCTCCCATAAGGGGTAGAATCTTGATTTCTTCTCCATCTCTGAGGAGTGTTTCCGACCTATGGAAATCCCGCCCCTCTCCGACAACCAGAATACCGGCCCTGAAGGTCTTTTGAATGGGATCCCAGGTCCGTTCATGAAACAGAGGTCCGAATTGATTTCCGATTTTCTCCAGGAGGTGGCCATAAGTAGCCCCCTCGGGAAAAGAAAAGACAACCTTTTCCCGACCGGCTTGTTCGGCCAAAAAACCTATAAAGGTTATGGTGACCTTTATCTTAAGATCTTTCATAACGGTTTCTACCAACCGGTTACCGATTATTCTTTAGGAATTGTGCAATAAAGGCGTGAATCCAATAGAGCCTCGGTGCGATAGGGGACCGCGGCCTGGTATTCCCTGTTCCGGTTCATTTCAATAAAGGCCTCGATGGAATCGTACTGGTAAAGGGCGATTTCATCCCATTCCTCTTCGCCAATCACCGGCATCAGGCCGTTGCCGCGATAGACGATCCGGGAAATACCTTTTCCTTCCATCAGGGCCTTGGTGGCTTCGTAATATTTTTTGTACGACTCAGCCCCTCCGTCAGGCTTGAATTTGAGCAGATTCACCATGACGATGGGGCCTTTATAATTCTGGGACATAAGCTGTTTGAATTGATCCTGGGTAGGCAGGATATAAGACATCGTAGGCCTCCTTTCTACTCCACATTTTTTAGATAAACTCGCAAGAAGTTGTCTCCCCGGTGAAAACCAGGGTCCAGGGATTTTTCTAATTTGTTAAATCTATTGGATTCCGGTTTTCGCCGGAATGACTTGCTTTGAGTTTCGAAAACTTTTTAGGGCTTCAGCTTCTTTAAAAAATCGAGAATAAGGTTGTTCACTTCTTTAGGGCGTTCCTGCTGGATCCAGTGCCCGGCCCCGGGGATCAGGATTTTTTGCTTCAGGTTCGGCAAGTTGTTTTCAAGATTATCAAAGGCCCTCCGGTTCATGACAATGACCCCGTCCAGTTCACCGGCGATAAACAGGGAAGGCTGCTGAATTCTGGCTCCGCTCAGAAAGGGAGTCAATTCCCAGTTCCGGTCGATATTTCGATACCAGTTGACCCCTCCCCGGAAGCCGGTACGTTGAAAGGACTCAGTAAAAACATCGACTTCCTTATCGGTCAACCAGGAAGGGAGCTTATCCGGCAGATCGGAAGTATCCATGAACTTTTGCTCCTTGCCGAACAGAAAGCTCCATCTTTTTTCCGGCGGTGGGTCCCCGGAGGCGCTATAAAGCATCTTTATCACCGATTTTCGTACATCCGCTTCCAGTTCCTTTTCCACCTTTCCCGGCTCCTGAAAATAAAGCATGTAAAAATTGAGGTCACCGGCCATTTTCTTCATCACTTCGGTGGGCTTGAACCCGCCCCAGGAACGGGGAGAATAGGGTACGCTGAGGAGAATAAGGGAATGAAAGATATCCGGACGGAGCAGGGCGCAATGAAAAGCCACCGGTGCCCCCCAGTCGTGGCCGACGATCACCGCCTTTTCTTCTCCCAGGGCATGAACCAGGCCGACCATGTCTCCAACCAACTGGAAGATGTCATAGGCCTCAATGGGCTCCGGACAGTCGGTTTTTCCGTATCCCCGCTGGTCAGGGGCTACGGCATGAAAGCCCGCCTCGGCCAGGGCCGGGAGTTGATGTCTCCAGGAGTAGCCTAATTCCGGAAAGCCGTGACACAGAATAACCAGGGGACCTTTTCCCTGCTCGGCAATCTGCATCTTGAGGCCGTTGGTTTCCATTATACGGTATTTGGTTTCCATCATTTTCCTTTCTAATCCTGTTCTGAAACGGATCAGATCTTGGCCAGTTTTTTTATTTCGGCCTCAAGTGCCGGGGAGGCTTCCTCGGAAATAGCCTTGGCGATTTTTTCCGTATTTCCGGTTTGACTGAGGTAGGTGATTAGAATTTTCATGGTGACTCCTTTCAAGAAGAATGAAGGTTGTCAGGCTGAAGGCTGAAGGTGGAAGGGAGGAGATATTTCCCTTCGGCCTTCAGCCTTTCTCCCTATTTATAACAGCCACTTTAGGTTAATTTTTTGGCTCCCGACAGGCAGGCTGAAAAACATGCCGTCTTCCCCGATGGTGATCGGTCCACGATAATATTTCTTGGCCTCTCCCAGAAAAGCGGGTTTGAGATCCGATACCGGAAGGGGAGGGATGATATGGGTCAGAAGCAGATGGCGAACCCCGGCTTTCTCGGCAATCCTGGCTGCATCCTCGGGAGAGGTATGGTAGGAAAGGATGTCGCCCATAATTTTTGAGGTGTTGGTTCGTCCGACTTTTTGCCCGACCTCTTTAAGAATTCCGACCATGGCTGGCTGGAGGGCTTCCTGGACCAGCAAATCGACACCCTTGACCTGTTTTCTTAGCGAAGGAAGGGGGATGGTATCCCCGCTGATCACCGTGGAACGGCCCTTATAATCGAAACGATACCCCACCGCCGGTTTAACCGGGGCGTGATTCACCAGGAAGGCGGTGACCTGTAGCCCGTCTTCATCGATAACAACCGTTTCTTCCTTTCCCTCGGGAAAAGAAAAGGTCCTGGCCACTCCCCCGGCACCGGAGGGAGGAACCGTTTCCGGCCCGTGGTGTAAAACCCGGTATTCGTCATCCAGCGAATAAGCATCATTAAATCCCTTGACAACTATTTCAACCCCATCGGGCCCATAAACATCCAGAGGATTTTTCTTTCCCCCGCCGGACCAGCGTTTCAGCATCAATTCACCCAGGTCCCCGATATGATCGGAATGAAAATGGGTCAGCAGAACAGCCGTAACATTTCCCGGATTAAGTCTCATCAGCTCCAGTTTTCTCTCACTCCCGGGGCCGGTATCCACCACATAGAGACGTTTTCCGGCGATTACTGCTGTGCAGGATGAGACCCTTCGCTGATCCGGCAAAGGAGATCCTGATCCACAGAGGGCTACATGGATTCCATCCGGCAGGGAGGAGAGGACATCCGTGCCCATGGCCTTGGTAGCAAAACTGTTGATCATTTTCAGGCCGATCCTTTTCTGGGAAAGGAGCAAGACGGTCAGGAGGGCAGCGACGATAACCGCCACAATCAGGGTTTTGAAGTTTAGAATTTCCGTTATTTTTAAGCCATGTTCATTGGTCAGGGTTTTTCGGGCCAGGACCATGATAGAAGCCAATAACAAAATCAGCAAAATGACTTCCAGGATTATTGTCCTCGTACCGGAGATAAAAAACCCATCCAGGCCCAGGCTGATCAGACGCCCGACGATAATGAGGAGCAGAAAAATAATGGGAACCACCAGCCAGGTCCAGCGCTTGGTAGCCGCTCCTAAAAAGCAGAAGAAGCTCAAGCCCAAAAAGAGGCCGCCCATATCCCCCCTAATGCCGTTCAGGCCTTGAATGGTAAGGGGCTGGACGGAAAACCCTGCGGAAAAAATGTCCGGAAAGGCCATAAACCCCAGCCCGAGGATGAAAAAGAACAGTCCGATCAGACCGGACAGAACTCGGGAGACCGTTTGTATTGGAGAAAATCGGCTGGAGGTGTTCATCGCTTGATCTCTTTAGCCGTCAGAATCATTTTTTGGGCCACTTCCGGTCCGGCATTCTGGTTTTGACCGGTAATCAGGCGGCCGTCCATTACGGAATGGTTGGCGAATAAATCGCGGAAGGCCGAAGCGCTTTCAAAGACGGCCCCAGCGGCACGCAGCTCCCTTTCCGGATGCTGGGGGGTCATGGTGATACCCAGTTCCTGAACCTGTTTGTCGGTTACGGCGGTCATACGACGTCCTTTAACCAGGGGGTCTCCCTTTTCGTCCTTGGCCAATAGAAGGCCAAGAGGTCCGTGGCAGACGCCTCCGATAACCCTGCCGACGGCATAGGCCTCACTGATTTTCCGGCCAAGCACCTCTGAGGTTCCCAAATCATAGGCTGCACCCCAGCCCCCGGCCAGATAAATGATGTCATATCCGGTGAAATCGAAAGCATCGATCGGCAGCGATTGGTTGACTTTCTGCTGGAAGGCCTGATCCTTGAGAAAACGATCATCGTATTCTGATTTTATGAACCATTTAAAGGAAAGGGGATCGATGGGAATCGACCCGCCTTTGATGCTGGCTATATCCACGGTCAGGCCGCCCTTTTTAAATTCATAATAGGGGGCAGTCATTTCCGAAGCGAAAACACCGGTTTTTTTCCCCTGATCTCCCAATTGAGCCTGGCTGGTGGTGATGATCAGGGCCTTGCCGCCCGGGAGCTGATATTTTGGACCATTGTAGTGGGGATGGAGTCCCATGGCCCTCAAACCGGCCGGGAGGCCAAGCCAGATCCCCACTCCCAAAACAACAATTACAATAATAATGATCGTCAGCACTTTTTTCATCATCCCTCCTAACTTGATAAAGCTAAACTCTGATCAATGAGGCTATATCCTTTTTTGTCATTTCGACCAGAGGGAGAAATCTTTCTTTTTGGTAACAATAAATACTCTGAATTCTCGCTTTCGCTCGAAATGACAGCTCTATATAATTGAGACTCCAAATCGCAGCTTGGAAGTCATCTATGTGACAGCGAGGGATCCTATGGTCTATATTTTCCTTCAACTCCTTCTGGGAATTCCCTCTGAATTGCTATGGTTCTTCATACAAAGCCCTTTTCTCCGAGTCCAAGGCCGCTATATGTTTTTTGGCCTCATCCGGGGTCACCGCTCTTAACCTGCCGTCCGGGTCCTGAATGATCACCCCACTGTTGATCAGCATTTTATAGCGTGCCTTACGCACCTCTTTATCCGGGTGGCAGATAAGCTGGCAGTGGCCGCAGGTGAATTCCAGCAGGCTCCCGGGTACCAGGGCATGGTAAAGTCCGTAATCCACCTTTTTTCGGTTGCGGTAGGCCGGAACAGCCTTAATCAAGGCACCCAGAAATTCTTCATCCTTTTCGGGAATAGGAAAGCGGGCCGGAGACCAGGTGGACCATTTCCCGGATTGGTGCAAACCGGTAAAACCGCCGCAGACATATTCGCAGCGGTTGTATGAACGGCGTTTGGAATAGTTGAAGTCAACAGCACCCATCGTGACGGTCGACTCTTCATCGGCGGACATCAATCCTGAAGCGCAGGCCGACATACAAAGACGGCAGCCGTCGCAATAATTTTCCCCGGGAGGCAACGGTTCGGTAGGGATCAATTCCGCTTCTGTAACTACCGAAGCCAGGATTATGGCGGCCCCGTATTTTTCCATGATCACATTGCCGGACTTTCCGAAAAAACCGATGCCCGAGCGTACGGCCAGATAACGGTGAGAAACCGGTGGTTTTTCATCATAGGGGCCGTTTGGGGTGTCCTTGCGGTAAGTGGCATTGGCCACCAGGGGAACAGATTTATACCCCTTCATCATAAGAAACTCGGATACTTCCAGGGCCAGACCGCTGGCCATGTTATTGACCCGGCGGTTGTCGATATTGGCCGAAGCCATATCCTCTTTTTTCAAAAACCGTTCGATGGCCCCCTGGTCCAAAGGCAGGGCAAAAACAATGGCCGACCTGGCTTCGGGCAAAACATAGGTCAAATCAGTGGATGGCGGACCGCCTTCCAGGGTTTCCTGGGTGGCGATGCCAACGGCAACCGCTCCGGAACTCAAGACCATATTTTTAATAACCTTCGTCAATGTTTCCTTGTCCATTTCCCCTCCTTTTATAATCAGTTTTAGCCCCGTCCTTTCCCTTCAGATCGATTGTGGCCGAAATTCCTCAATGGGTGCTTTATCCGGCGGCCTTTTTTAATGATTTCCTATCATCCAATAATTCCGGAAAAACCTCCCGAAAAAATCTTTCCCTGGTTTCCTTATAGTTCCACTCCGTAGAGAGCGGTTTCCATCCCAGGCCATCCAGGACAATTTCTCCGAAAACGCCATCGCGGAATCGAATCCGGTCGAACCATTTTTTCATAACCGGAGAATCCGATTCTCTCATGACATAGCCGCCGAAGGTGGTTGAACTCAGGGTAAAAATGATCTGATATTCATCGACCTTTTCGGGAAGCTTCAAGTCCCCGATTTCAATCGCTTCCCGGACCACCCCGGCTATGATCTCCACCACCCGGTTCTCGTTTTCAAAAAGTTCCTTCTGATGGGCGGATCCGGCTTGATGACTTAAACGATTGATATGAAAGTCGAGCATTTCGCGAAAATAGGGATGAAGAAAACCAAAATTTAAGGCGTTTAAACCATAAAGTATTTCCCGGGGTCTGGCCTGAAAGGTGATGGCCCTCTCATAATAGGAAGCCCGAATGGCCGCTGATTGGGCGGCAATGGCCACAATCAAATCCTCTTTAGTCGGAAAATATTTATAGACCGTAGGCTTGGAATACCCCGTTTCCTCGGCCAGCCGGGGGAGAGATAAGGCATGAAGTCCTTCTGCAGCGGCTATCTTTCTGGCCTGATCGAGCATAAAGGTTTCCCGTTTTTGTTTGACTTCATTTTGAAATAATAATTCCCTCACTTTTTTGGTGTCTCTAAAGGTATGTTTGTTCATGGAATAGTTCTCCGTTTGTCCATTAGATCCAGAAAATAATAGTACGATAGGACCCAATCACCGTTCGATAGGTCTATAATAGGGGGAATTATAAAAAAGTCAAGATATATTTACATTAGTTCTATTTAATTAACAAAAGTAAAATATTTCTTGACATTCCTATTCCTACCATTGATAATTATTGGTATTGGATAGTCTACAAATGGACAACCGGGTGGATCTGGTTATGACCATGGTCCGTTCCAATAACCGGCTTCCTTAAAGTTCCATCCAAAGGAGAATTTTTTGAAACGAAGAAAATTTTTAAAAGGAATGGCTGGGTTATCTGCGGGAATGATCTTTTCTCATTCCAATGCTTTTGGGTCGACTAACAGAAACCCATCAATTAAACCCCCTGTTTCCAAAAAGGAAACCGGGGTTTTTCTTGCCGGTGTGCCCAAGGGGGCTTCCGAGGAAATTATTAAATCAGCCGTCCGGGAGGCCGCTCTGGCCGCTTCGGATTTTTCCTGGCTGTCCAGGGGCGACTCGGTTTTCATCAAGCCGGCCCTCAATTCAGGCCAACCCTACCCTTCCACCACAAGCCCTCTGGCTGTTGCTTCCGTTATCAAGCTTCTTAAAGAAAAAGGGGCCCGCCGGGTTATAGTCGGTGATATGTCCGGTATTGAACATGTCACGCTCTCACCCGACAGCCTTTCCGGCAGCACCCGCAAACTGATGGAATCCTCGGGAATGGCAGGATCGGTTCAAGCCGCTGGTGGGGAGATTCATTTTTTTGAGGAAGGAGGCTGGAAGGCCTTCTATGAAGATCCCATGGTGGCCGGAACTCACTGGAAGCGGGGTCTGATGATGCCCAATATCCTAAAAGAGGTCGATCACATTGTCCTTATGCCCCGCTGCAGCCGTCACGTCCTGGCCGGAGCCACCTTAGGTTTGAAAGCAGCCGTCGGCTACTGGCGCACGGATACCCGCCTGGAGTATCACCGGGATGCGGCAAGTTTGCATGAAAAAACGGCCGAGGCCAACACGGCAAAAACATTACTCAATAAGCAGAGACTGGTCATTTCCGCTGCCGATAAAATATTGACAACCTTCGGTCCGGATAAAGGATTTGTTTATCAGCCGGAAATCGGTTTGATGATCGCTTCCGAATCGGTTGTCGCCCATGATATGGTTTCTTTGGCCTGGCTGTTGGAAAACAGAAATCATATTCCTTCCGGGGAGCAGGGAAGGTTGAACGACACCAGTGCTTTCGTGGCCTGGCTGGCCAACTATTGGTTGGTCTATAAACTGGGGGGATGGAAGCCGGTTTTCAGTGCTGATAAGCTCGAAAAAAACGATCTGAAGAGCATCTGGGATGACCGGGTCTTGAACCGGGCTTATCAAGTCTTTGATAATACGATACCGAAAGTGACAATCCATGAAGTCAATCACCAATTATCCGACCAAATGAGGAAACGTTTGACCGGGATGCTGAAAGTAAAATAGTCCTTTCTTTTTCCAATGAGAGGATCGGGTTATTATGTTTGGGAACAGTTTATGAAATTTACTATTTTTTTACAAAACAGTGGCCGGTTGATGTGGTCGGCCATAGGGGCCTCGATAGGAATAGGCTTGGCCTTAGGGTGTGTGGGATTACCACCTTCTTCTCCTTTTTTACTGGCATCTTTCGGAGGTTCTTCCATGTTTCTCTTTGCCCTTACCCGTGCACCGGCTGCTCAACCGCGCGCCCTGTTTATAGGACATCTGGGGAGCGCCTTGATGGGGATTCTCTGTTATCAGGCCTTCGGGGATGCCTTGTGGGTCTATTTGCTGGCTGTCGTAGCTGCTCTGCTTTTTATGCAGGTCACTAAGAGCATGCATCCCCCGGCCGGGGCCAATCCTTTGATCATGGTCCAGGCCCATGCGAATATTTCTTCCCTTTGGCAACCGGTCGGGCTGGGTGTCTTAGTCATGGCCGTGGTTGCCCTGATCTGGAGCCGTATTCTCCCAGGGACCATTCACTACCCTGTTAATTGGTTTGAAAAATCTCCTCCGACAACTTTCTGGGGAGGTTGGTATGAATAAATAAAAAAGGAGATAAAAATGAACAACATAGAATTGTATGGGAAACTGGCGGAACGGTACGATAACGGGCAGATCGTGGGCGCCCCTATGACCAAAACCCTGTTAAAGATCTTAATGCTCCTGGCCAACCCGGAAGAGGCCGAGGTGGCTTTAAAACTTCCCTTTCAGAATATTACCCTCAGCGAAGCCAGGGAATTGTACCCTGAAAAGGCCGACCGCATTGAAGAAATATTGGATGGAATGGCTGTAAAAGGCACGGTTTTCCGGGATATCCATCCTTCGAGGGGGAAACGCTATCGTCTGCTTCCTTCCCTGGTGGGCTGGCAGGAAACCCCCTTTTGGCATGGGAAGGAAACAGAACAGGCCAAGGTCTTAAGCCCCCTTTACAAGGATTATCATCAGGAGGCCTTTGCCGCTGAAATGGCCCGGGGTATGCCGCTGATGCGGGTCATTCCCATCGAAAGATCGCTGAAAGCATCCTCGGAGATCCTTCCCTTCGATGAGATCAAGCCCTTGATCGATGCTTCTTCCTACCAGGCGGTGGGACACTGCCCCTGCCGGGTCACGGCCAGATTCCGGGGAGAACCTTGTGACCATTCCACGGAGAACTGTTTGCACTTCGGCTCCATGGGGCGGTATATGGTCAACCACGGCCTGGCCAGGGAAATCTCCAAAGAAGAAACCATGAAAATATTGAAAGCCGCCGATGACGAAGGGCTGGTCCATATCATTGATAATCAGGAGGGTCAGATGCACACCATCTGCAATTGCTGCAAATGCTGTTGTTCCTTCCTGGTTCCCATCAATGAAAATTGGGGGTTGGACATTCTTTCTTATTCCAATTACCTGGCCGGGGTGGATGCTGAAGTCTGTATCGGGTGCGGAACCTGTGAAGAGCGTTGCCCGGTCGGCGCCGTCAAAGTCATTGATGAGGTCGCCCGGGTGGATGAAACCAGGTGCCTCGGATGCGGGGCCTGTACCTCCACCTGCACCACGGAAGCGATTCGACTCAGCTCTCGCCGGGAGATCAAACCACCGCCGAAGATTGAGGAATTTCTTCAAGCCAGGTTAAGGTAGGCATTTTCTCCTGGTTTTTGCTTGCGCTAAGGAGAGAAGGGGGGATATGCATTTTTTGTTTGGTTTGTGATAAATGAAAGAAAGGAAATAATATGTTTCCAGATTTTAATACCTCGGACCTTCTTTCCCTGAAGGAAGAACTCCGTGACCTGGCCAGATCCATGGGTGCCGTGGACGCCAGAGTGGCCACCAAAGATATGCTGGAAGGTCCCCCTTCCGCAGATCCCACCTATGTTTTTCCAGATGCCCGGACCATAGTGGCCTTTGCCGTGCCCTTAGGAACAGATTACATCGAAGATTATCTGGGAAAGAAAACCCGTATGGTTTTCAAAAAAGTCCTCTATGAAAAATATCTCCAGGTAAGCGCTGCCGGTGATGCGCTTTCCGGAAAACTTAAAAAGTCAGGATTCCGGGCGGAAAACGTTTCTCCCAATGCTGTTTTTCGTTCCAACGAGGAAGGCAGCCAGGGTCCGTCCTTCCTGGTTCCGGATTTTTCCCACCGGTACGCCGCCGTCGCTTCCGGTTTGGGGACTTTCGGATGGAGTGGAAATGTCCTGGTGAAAGAACATTGGTCTAACGTATTTTTAGGTTCCGTCATCACGGAGGCCTCATTGCCTCCGGATCAACCCCTTGAGGAACCACTTTGTGACGGGTGCAGGATCTGCACCCAGGTCTGCCCCTTGGAGTTTATCCAGTCTAAAAATTCTCAGACCGTTACTCTGGGGGGGCGGCAATATGAGTATAATGCCAAGGGGAATCATATGCGCTGCGGCCTGGCCTGCGGAGGGTTCAATGGCCGAAGCCGGGACGGAAAATGGTCCTCCTGGTCGTTTTTAAAATACGGGTTTCCGGAAACGGACAGCGACGTGCTGGCCCAGTTTGCCAGAGGTCTGAAAGATCCGGAGGCGGAAATGGCCATTCGCGCCAATGGATACGATCCGATGACCTGGAAACGGGCAAAATGGGCAGATGCGACCGAAATAAGAAAAAGAGGTATTCTGTATCGGTCTTATGAAGATACCTATCCCACCTGTAACCACTGCATGATGGTCTGCAGCGGTCCTCGCGAACGGCGGAAGGAACTCATGGACCTGCTTCATTCCTCCGGTGTGGTGATCAGGCTCGAGGATGGGACGGAGAAGGCGATGAGGCCTTAGAAAGGAAATTATTATGAGTAACGAACTGGTGCTGGATTCATTACAACGACGGATGCGGGCCTTGTTTTCACTCTACGAAGAGGCCACGTCAACCATGTCCATTGAGCAGGTCAATCACCGGGAACGGGAGGTGATCCTCCCAATGGCCTTCAGTCTGTTCCATTATATCAACATGATCGATGCGGCACACATGATGCTGGCCGGAGAGGCCCCCATCTATAACGAGGATTGGGCCAAACGTATCCGCCCGGCAATAGACGACCACGGCAAACACCGCACGGTGGAAGAGATGCAGTTCCAACAGATCGGCAATTATGAGGGGTTCATCGATTACATGAATGCGGTTTTTGCGCGTATCGAGCAATGGCTGGCCCAACTGCCGGCGGCCGAACTGGAGCGCCTGGTGATCCCGCGCCCCTTCCCGCCGCAAATCGCCAGCACCTTCAGCGCCCGGGTGGCCGGAGAAAAAGGGATCACCGTGCTCGATGGTACCGAGTGCTGGATATACCAGCATGGCCTGCGGCACATGGGGGAAATCGAGCTGTCCCGTAGTTTTGTCGGATTGAGGGGATTGACCTCTTAGCCAAATTAAGAAGAGGAATGAGACAAATGATTAATGATACAAATAAGGGTACCTTGTCCTGTAAGGGCTTCAAGTACCGCAATCAGCGCAAACGCTACCCATGGTGGGTAAAATCTGTGGAAAAGATGACCACGGAAACGGATGACTCGATTGTAAAAAAGCCGGGGTTACCGCTGTTTGCCCAGCTTCAATTTGAAAACCACGATGAATTTGTAGCTCTGTGCGAGAAAGGTAAAAACAGGCTGGTCGACCATATAAAAAATAACGTACCCGGATGGCAGATCCAGGATGTGTCTCTGATCTTTGCCTCAGGGACCTATTTTGCCGGCGGGTATACGTTGGACGGAAATTACTTCAATGGCATGGAGAGGATCTCCAAGATCGTCTCGACCCAGATCCATCCGCCTCAAAAGCTTGGCGTGCCGCGCTGGGAGGGAAGCGAGTTCGAAGCGTCCGAAATGGTCGAGACTGCCGCCATTCACCTGGGGGCAGTCCAGGTGGGGTATGCAGTGATTAACCCTGACTGGCATCACCATTGGGTTCATTTCAACCAGGATATCAATGACGTCACTATTACCGGCGATATGAAGATATTCATTCCTGATCGCTATCAATATGTTGTTATTCTGGTAATCAGCGTCCCCCAGGCCGCAGCCAGGCGCGCTACATCACCGCTCGGTGGGGCAGCGGATAGGACAGGATTTGAAAGCACCGTGATGGCCCGCGAACGTGTCAAGAATTTTATCAAAGGTATCGGCTACGGCGCGATAGATTTGCCCTTGCCTGACAATCCCATACCCTACGCAGCTATGGCCGGCCTGGGAGAGATGGGACGCATGAACCGTTTGATCTCTCCCCTTTACGGTGGCGCTTTCAGAATGGCAGCCATTGTCACAGACCTTCCCCTGGCACTGGACAAACCCATCGATTTCGGCCTTCAGGAATTCTGCAAGCACTGTAAGCTGTGCGCCGAGGCCTGTCCGGCCAAAGCCCTCAGTATGGATGATGAACCATCATGGGAACCCAAGGACAAGTATGGTGTGCCCGGAAAGAAAGTATGGTTTGAATACGGTGAACGCTGCCATACCTATAATGTGCAAGCCATGCATTTCTGCGGCGCCTGCCTGTCGTCCTGCTGCTGGACAAAGGAAAATACCTGGTTTCACAACCTCATGCGCGTGATCGGCTCAAAAATGCCGTTTGCCTCGGGCATGATGGCCTATTTTGAAAAATTGTTCGGCTATGGGGTGGTCCCCGCAAATACAAGGGATGACTGGTGGACGCTGAAACTCCCTGCAAGGGGTTCAGATTCTCATAACGTTCGGCGGGCCCGATAATACTATTTAAGGAGTGGCAAGAGATATGAGCAACGAGGACTTTAAAAGCCTGACCAAACGAGAGGTTGAAATTTATGAAAAATTCTTTGAGTGGCAAAAGAACAGTTTAACCGGCCTGCCCGGCGGTGACCGGTATTTCAAGATCATAGCTGCACGCTATACACCGGAAGAGGCCGATCTGCTTACCAATATACCTTTTTCACCTAAAAACCTCAAGGATCTGACTGATATCAAGCAGATGGACCCCTCCGAACTGGAGAAAAAACTGGATGAATGTGCCCGCAAGGGGATGGTTTACCGTTTCGTCAGAAACGGCGAAGTACGTTATTATCTGCACGACATGGTCCTGTCCCTGCGTATGTGGGGTGCCCCCGGCCATTCAGATGACCCTGAGGCCAACCCTTTCGCCAAACTGTCCTACGAAAACATTTATTATGACAGCGAGATGTGGGTCAGGCCGATTGAGAAGGGTAACCGCGTAATCCCTATAAATAAGACTATTGAGGACCCCCGAACAATACTACCCTACGAAAATATGGAACTATTGATTGACTCCAAGGACTATTATTGTGTTGGGCACTGTTTGTGCCGCGAGAGGAAGGCGGCGGCCACAGGCCACCGGTGCGAGGTAGTCCCGCTCATTCAGAACTGCCTTCACTTTGATAAGCTGGCTCATTACATGGTCGAAAACGGCCTGGCACGGGAGATAACGCGGGAGGAAACAAAGCAGATATTGAGAAACAGCATGGAACAGGGCCTGATACTGACCATTGAAAATACGCAGCAGGGGCAGGATACACTCTGCAGTTGTTGTGGAGATTGCTGTGTCTGGATCGAGGCGCTGACCAAAATGAGGAATAGCAATGCCTTTTCCAACTCCAATTACCTGGCCTTCGGCAACAGCGATACCTGCACAGGCTGCGGCCTTTGCATAAAACGGTGCCAGATGAAAGCGATACAATTCCAGGATATGCCGGCGGTGAAGGGAAGGGTAACGGTTATAAAGGAGGAGGGGGGTAAAGAGCGCCAACTGGTCAACAAGACCGGCAAAACCGTGCTGGTGGATGTCAACCGGTGCGTTGGCTGCGGGATCTGCGCCTACAAATGCCCGACCAACTCGTTGACTTTGAAGCGCAAGGCTGTGGAGCATGCGCCTCCCCGGACTGTTTGGGACCTGGCCCAGCACATCATGGTCGCCAATGCCCCGGCGGGAGATGCTTAGCTCTTATCCTGGATAGGCCCCAGGCATGGCAGGGGGGTCACCCCTTGAGATACAATTCAGGCGTTTGTGAAAAGCCTAAAAAACAAAACTGGCCTGTTTATTTTAAGCTATAATAATGGTAGGAATTAAATTATGATAGTGGCCAATACTAAGCTTTATTCTACCCCCATAAATAACCGACAGATTCAATACCCAGGTAGCCGGTGAGAAAGGGATCACCGTAGTCGATGATATTGAATATTACCCGCACGGACTTAGGCCTGTGGAGGAAATTGAACGGCCTTGCGGTTTTATAGGCCTTGCGGATATGATCTCTTAACCATCCGATAGGGAAAGGGACCTCAATGGGTTTTCCAGATCACGAGATTTCCAGACGTCAGACACTCCAGATTCTCGGTGGTGTTTTAGCAGCCGGAGCGGCAGATTGGGGCCTGGCCTCCCAGCTTATGCGGGCAGGAGGAGGGGCAGGTCCGGCTAAGAGACCCAACATCGTCTTCATTCTGTCCGACGATCACCGGGCCGATACCATGGGTAACGCCGGACATCCCTTTATCCGGACTCCCAACCTTGACCGCTTAGCCGGAGAAGGGGTTAAATTCAGCAACACCTTTGCCGCTACTCCCCTATGCAGCCCCTCCCGGGGCTGTTTCCTGACCGGTCAATACGCCCACCGCCACGGGGTGAAAAATAATTTTACCCCCTGGAATGACCGGAACGTCACCTTCCTGGAACTGCTTAAAAAGGCCGGATACAAAAACGCCTTTTTCGGCAAATGGCATATGCCCGGCCGGTTGCCAAATCTCTTGGGTAAGGCCCTGGACCGTTTTGTTACCTTTACCGCCTCCGGGGGGCAGGGTCTGTATTTCGATTGTCCTTTGATCATCGACGGGAAGATGACCGAACGCAGAGGGAAATACCTGACCGAGGATCTGACGGACCTGGCCTTAGACTTTATTCGGAAAGAGAAAGACGGCCCTTTTTGTGTTTATCTGGCCCACAAGGCCCCGCATCAGCCTTTTGTTCCGCCCAGGGAATTAAAAAGCTTATATGAAGATGCCGAAGTCCGCCGCACCCTTCCCCCGGAATATCATCCCTTTATTCATCGCAAAGAAGGAAGCGGCTATTACGGGATCCTGGGCAGTGTGGGAGAGAAATATTTGGACTACCACCGGGTCATCACCGCCCTGGATCAACAAATCGGGCGTATTCTTTCCGAGCTGGACCGCCTGGGGTTGACCGAAAACACCATCGTGGTCTATACCAGCGACAACGGCTATTTCTGGGGAGAAAAGCAACTGATTGACAAGAGGTTTCCCTATGAAGAGGCCACACGTATTCCTTTAATTGTCCGCTATCCGGCCAAAATTAAAAAACCGGGGTCCACTTCCTCAGAGATGACTTTAAGTATCGATCTGGCCCCGACCCTGCTGGACCTGGCCGGTGTGCCGATTCCCGGGACTATGCAGGGTAGAAATTTCTCCCCTTTATTAAAAGGCGACTCAAACCTGCCCCTTCGCGCTGCCGTCCATCTGGAATATTTTAAAGATTTTCCTTACAGTGTCCCCGAGTGGGATGCGGTTCGAACCGAACGTTACCTGTATGTGGAATATCAAAATAAAAAGAGTACGGAACTATTCGATATCCAGAAGGACCCCCGAACTCTCCATAACCTGATCCAAACCCCGGAAGGGAAAAGGGTGCTCCCGGAATTGCGGAAAACGATGCGGGCCTATCTGGGGAGAAAAACCGATGGCTGAATTTTTTACAAGCAAAGAAAAACAACCGGTCAAGTCCCTGGGCCTCCTGCCGATTGGTGTTGTCCTGGGGGTCTGGTTCGTGCTTAATTTTCTGACCGATCATCTGGAATGGTTTGGGACAGGATCGTTCTACCGATTTGCGGCGGATATCCTCTATGTGCTCCTTGGGTTCACTATCCTATTCAGCAGTTTGATTGTCTACAGCCTGCTCTATCTTCGAGGGGCCTCGACTAAAGGCAGAATTATATTTTCTTTGATCGTGCCTTTAGCTTGGGTTTTCAAGGAAATCTGGAGGATGAGCGCTATCTTTTCCTGGGGGGAATCCTTCTACTATGCTTTGGGCCCCGGGCCATCGGGGCTTTTCATCATACAACTTTTCTTCCTTTCCCTGACCGAAATGTTCTGGAGGGGGCGAGAGAAAATAAAAGGGAAAACCATCCGGATTATGACCGCCGGGCCGGTCATAAGTCTATTGATCTTTGCCGCCCTGGTTTATTTTATGCTCTTCTGGGCAAACGCCG
>JBFMBU010000172.1:0-3123 GCA_040755035.1 Thermodesulfobacteriota bacterium | reverse complement strand
AGGGAAAAATCCCTGCCCAGCCGCATACTGGTTTTAATATCCACCCCCAGGGAGCGTATAGTGTCCACCTCATAGCGGACCACGGCCGAGGGAAGATTAAAATCCGGAATTCCTGCGGCCAGCATACCACCGGCTACAGGAAGGGCTTCAAAAACAGAAACCGGGTACCCTTTCAGGGCCAAGTCGTGGGCGGCGGTCAACCCGGCAGGACCGGACCCGACGACAGCTACCCGTTCTTTTTTACGTTTTTTCACCCGGGGAGCCGGATGACCATTCCCCTGTTCGAAGCGGCCGATTTCCCGTTTCAACCACTCGATGGCGATGGGTTGATCGATCATGGCCCGGGTACAGGCCTCCTCGCAGGGGTGATGACAAACACGGCCGCAAACAGAGGGAAAAGGATTGGTCCGTCGTACGATCTCCAGGGCCGAGTTAATGTTTCCCTGAGCCAGGGCCATGATATAGCTCGGAATATCCATATGGATGGGGCAGGCCTCCTCGCAGGGGGATAGCTTGTCCACCATGGGCCAGCATTTTTCCCCGTGAATCTGAGAAAGGTCGGCCTTCTTTTTTTTTCGGTCGTGTCCCACGTTTTTTATCTCCTCCATAACCCCGAGAGCGGGGGTAAAGGTATTGCTTCTTTCTCCGGCTTCAATACCAGGCATTATTATATGATTATTAACTTAGCAACTTTCATTTTTACCTGTCAAGGACAAAAAGGGGGTTGCTCGTTTCAGGCAGATCAGGTATCATCTTATTCGAGGAATTAAATGTTCAAAATCGATCTTCATGTTCACACCGTTTTCGGAGGAGATTCCATCATCCGACCCGATGAAGTAGTTCCCCGCTCCCGCCAGGTGGGCTTGGATGCCGTCTGCATCACCGAACACCATTCCTATTTTCTGAGCAATCCTCTTAAAAAAATTGCCGCTGAAACCGGGTTCCCGATTTTTCAGGGCCTGGAGTACCGTGCCCGGGAGGGGCATTTACTGGTTTATGGTCTGCGGGTGGACCAGGAAGACCTCCCCCCCAGAATGCCGATGCAATGGACTATCGACTGGGTTCACGGACAGGGCGGCGCCGCCATCCCGGCCCACCCCTTTCAACAATGGTCAATAACCGGATTCCCCGGCCATCAAGTCCTGGGGATGAAAAATCTGCTGGCTCTGGAAACCCTCAACGGCAGTCTTACTGTCCCGGAGAACCGTCAGGCCATGGATGCAGCCAGACAATTGGGGATTAACGGGACAGGCGGTTCAGACGCCCACGGCCCTTTGGTTTTGGGCAGGGCCTATACCATATTCTCACAAAGGATCCGGACGGAGGAGGAGCTGGTGGCGGCTCTGCGAAACGGCGATTATTACTCCGCCTGGAATGAGGAAATCTATGGTAATAATGGGTTTGGGCAAGAATAACCCTTCAGAGTTAATGAAAAGCCGGACCGAAGCGGGTCCCCTTATTTCTTCCTTCTTTTTTTGATGATATCCTGGGCCCACATGACGGCCGCCGAGACCCTGGGAAACCCGATGGTTGAAATGAGCAAAGCCAGGGTTTGATAAATCTCCTCAGGGGAGGCCCCGGCTTTCAAAGCCCGCCGGGTGTGGGAATGGACCGACCCTTCCAATTGCGCGGCGGCCGCTGCGGCCAGTTGAATGAGTTCCGCCGTCTTTTCCGGAATAGGCCCGGCCTCTCGAATAGCCGCCCCCAAATGCTCTACCACCGACAACACCCCGGGCAGGATTTTAGATAATTCCTGGTAATGTTTAACCGGCACCTTTTGCCTGGCCATAAACACCTCCTTGGGTTAATAAAGATTGTAATGTAATCCTCGATGCTTCAAAATCTTGTTTTTTTGATGATTTTCAAAATGATGGCTCATCTCTGATTAATTTCCTCCCCGTTGATTTCAGTCAAAGGAATACATTCCAGAGACACACCCAGCTCCTTACCCACTCCATTTGGACTACCAACGGAAAAATCAACCACGAGTATTCAAGGTCGGTGGGATCGGTTTGGTTTTTTCCTTCTTCTTTTTTAACCGGTAGCCCTTGATCTTTCGGTTGAACTCATAAAGATCACTGAGTCTTATTAATATCTTATCGATCTTTTTCATTCTCAAGCTTCTCTATGTCCACCTGGTCTTGTTTAGAGCCTCTACCGTCCTTGAGAAAGATCAGGTCCTTTTTGTTGGCAACGATCACTTTTCCCTCTTCCGACTCCGCTTCGAGGGCATTGGTGATAATTTTCCTAATTCTGTCACTTTTCGGAACGAGAATGTCAATCAGCATTTCATCTTCTTCGTTTACGTCTTTCAGGAATCGGTGAAGCTCTATGGCCATGTTCCGAAATATCCAAGGCGATGCTGATTCTAAATACCCCTCCTTCTCTAAAATGCCTTTGACCTTGTCGAAGTCGTCCGTGTCGACGAGGAGGTCAATGTCTCGGGTGAAACGCGGCTCAGTAAAAAATGCCATTGCCACCCCACCAACCAAGGCATATCTCACCTTCCCTTTTTCAAACTCCAATACAAGCCGTTTGAATTCTTGAAATACATTCATTATATTTCCTTAAGGCCGACACCGGGTTCACCGGGGGCGTAGGCGATCCGGTGGAACTACTCCTTGGCCGAGCCTGTCTTAGATATCGAGGGCAAAACGTATTGCCCGCCCGACTTCAACCATTTTTGGCAGAGGTAAAAATGTGATCAAGGCTCCAATCTTCCCTTTGGAAACCGTCTGCAAGTGATCGCAATTCACGGCACAATCCTGGGGCATGCCCTCAGCTTTCGAGAGAAACACCTCAGACGGTATCTTGCGGATTGTAGTTGTTATGGGAGCGATGGTTACTTCTCCGAGGTATTCCAACACAGAATCACGGGTCAGGATTAAAACCGGCCTCTTTTTATCTGGCGGGTTGAACTTGTACCAACGTATTTCACCGTGTTTCATTCATCACCCCAAGCCTGCTCAGTCACCCAAAGGGAAAACTCATCGGAGGCAACGGGGTATCGCTCGTACCCCCGGCGATGCTTACGTTCTAGTTGCTCAAGGGTACAGCGCGCAACGGCGTCGCGAAGTGCCTTTCTTGTGAAAGCAGAACGACTTGTTCGGAGCTGCTTTGAAA
>JBFMBU010000171.1:0-8911 GCA_040755035.1 Thermodesulfobacteriota bacterium | reverse complement strand
CCACCAGTGATGGTGATATCCTCCTCCAACCCCACTCTTTTAATCAGAGTCATGATCCTGGAGGCCACCGCGTCATGGATACCGGCCACGATATCCTCCACCTCGGCCCCTTCGGCCATGCGGCTGACCACCTCGGTTTCGGCAAAGACGCTGCACTGGGCTGTTATGGCCGTGGGCGCCTTGGATTTCAGGGACAGGGGGCCCATCTCCTCCAGTTTTAGTTCCAGGGCCCGGGCCATAGTCTCCAGAAATCTTCCGGTCCCGGCGGCGCACTTGTCATTCATGGCAAAATCCAACAATTTTCCGTTTTTATTGACCCGGATTACTTTACAGTCCTGACCGCCGACGTCGATAATCAAACGGATGCTGGGGACCAGGGCATTGGCCCCTTTGCCGTGACAGGATATTTCGGACACATTATCATTGGCGAAAGGAATTTTTACCCGGCCATAGCCTGTTCCGACGAGGTATTCAATGGCCTCGAGAGACAGCCCGCATTTTTCCAGGGCCCCGTCCATGGCATTACGAGCCGTTTTTTCAGGCTTGATGGTGGTGGGGACGATGCTCGAGGAAATGATTTCACCATCTTTCATAATGACCACCTTACCCGTCAGGGAACCTACATCACAACCGGCAACAATCATTCAGCCACCTCCTATAAAACAATTTCCGTTATAAATTCTTCTATCTTGCCCCGGATCTCTTCCGAGGGGACCTCGCGGGAATCGTAAGGGTCGCAGCCGAAAATCAGGACCGGTATATCCGCCTCCCGGCGTACCGCTTCGGCGGCTATTTTGGTGATGGCGTAGGCATGTTTGCAGGCGAACTGCATGGGGATGATTACGCAATCGATCCGATAATCCTCTACATAGCGCAAGAGATAATCGATATAAAACTCAGCCGGGCCGCGGCAGGTGTGAATCATGGAGAAGTCCAGGGTGCCCAGGGCCAGACTGTCAAAGCATTTCTCCAGGGTGGAGGTGTCGTGGGGGGGGATATTATAGAACCCGAGGATATCCATAATGACCACGGCCTTGAATTTTTCTTCAATCCAGGGGAAGAGGTCCCGGTCGAAGAAAGTGTGGGTATAAGGCCAGGCGATCCGAAGCTTTTCACCGGGAACTCCGGCTTTTTTATTCCTGACGTTCTCGGCGGCATAATCCCGAAACCATTTGGTGAGCTGCACGGCCTCTTCGGTCCCACCGGCCAGAACCATGGCCAGGTAATTGCTGAAACTTTCCATGCTGTTCACCGGGCAGGGGACGGTCTTGAGCAGATCGTTAAATTCCATGATATTTTCACGGCAGCGGTTGACCCGGGCCATGGTTTCCTGAAAGCGGTCAGGATTAAAGGTACGGTTGGTCTGCTTTTCCAGCCAGGGGATCAGATCTTTATACTGGGCCTTCATGTACCCCAAAGTCTTTTCTTCAAAATAAGGAGAGGCGGGGTCATGACTCCAGTAGGGGATATCCATGGTGAAGGTCGGAATACCGGTCATATGCTGATAGACCTGATAGGTCGTGGCTAAGGAGTTGCAGGGGGCCGAGAGATAGAAGAGCAGATCGACTTTGGGGGCATCGCCGTTCATATGGGTGGCGATGAGCGGCCGCTGGGCGTTGCAGAGGGTGGGATTATCTCCATAGCCCATCTGATTGGCCAGGTCGATATAGGGTTCGTTTAAATGGAAGGGAGCCAGCCCCACACTGAAGACCTCCTGCATCAGAGGTTCCAGATCCATGGCGTAAAAGAGCTCAGGACCGTAATTGAAGGGATGCATAATGATAGGCTTCCCTTCCAGGCGGGCTTTGGCGATGCGGGCAAACATGTCCAGCATGTATTCGCCCATGGGGGTTTCCGCTGCCCCGGCGGCCATATTCAGCCTCATGTTGGCAATGAAGCCCAGGAGCAGGTTTTTCCACAGGCCCAGGTCGGAGGGCCATTCCCGGGCGGCAAATTCTTCGTATGGGGTAAATTTATCTTCAGTCATCGGCTCTTACCTCCCTTCCAGAGTTTCCATAAAGGCCTGCACCCGGGTTTTTATGGCGCCGGCGCCGCTTAAGACATATTCCCGTTCCAGTTCAAGACAGGGGATGCCTTCTTTCTTCAGTTCATCGCGGATGATATAGGCCTCTCCCCACCAGATGGGGCAGAATTTCATCCGTTCGATGACGACGCCGTCCACCTTAAATTCTTTAATCTGATCCATGATGAATCGGGTCCGATCGGCCTGCCCGCCGGACATGCGGGGACAGGAGATTTTGTTGAGATACCGCTCGGCCAGCGCGGAAAGGGGCTCGGTGTTTTCATCCACCTGATTTCTGAAAAAACGGTTTCCGAAACAGAGGGAATCGGTAACCACCAAGCCGCCCTGTTCTTCGATGATATCGATGAACTCCGGCTCATCGAGGTGACTGCCGATGAGCATGATCCTGGCCCGAAAACCGGAAAGGCCTTCACTCTTTTCCAGGTCCTCGAGCTGTTTTTTCAGTAAGGGGTTGAATTCTTGAACCGGCATGGATACGGAGGCCAGAAAGATCTTCAGCACCTCCGATCCGCTGACCGGCGGGGCTTCTTTTTTTCTGAGATCATACAGTCGCTCAAAGAGAGAGCGGGTCTCGTTTTGCAGCCGGATGGCCTCTTTCAGATTTTTCTCCTCTATGGAGACAAGAAAATGTTTCTCCAGATCCTCTTTGAATTTGACCAGTTCGTGATTAAACCAATCCAGGGTAACGGCCGTTTGGGTGCAGGGAACACTGATAAAATACTGATAGGGGAAAGGGGCCTTGAAGCGGATGTTGTCATAGAGACGGCGGATTTGATCACAACTGTTATAAGCGATGAGGCCGTCAAGAAAATCATATTTTTCTTCCGAAGCCAATTCCAGGACACAGCGGGTGAAGCTGCAGGTGGTGGACGACATGTAGGCATCGCCCATAGGGGTGTCCGTACATCCCCAGGCCCTCATCCGCAGCGGCTGGAAACCCCCGGCGGTCATGATTTCCTCAGGGATATAGGAACAAAAGTAGCCCAGTACTTTTTTCCCCTGGTTTTTCGAAGCATTGATCCATCGGTTGGGTAGAGAAACCGCCTCTGAAAACGTTTCCGAGATCGTCATACCGTCCTCCTTTTCAATAAACCGATTTACGTTCCGCCCGGGAAAAAAGACCGCCGCGATCAACCGGGTAACCAGCTCTTTCGTGAAAGGTTCACATTGTTTTGCCCTTAGTGTTTGTGTGTCTGTTCAGTTTTCTTGGGGAGAGGGAATCGTGGTCAAGCTTTAATCCGTTCAACATAAAGTCAGTCATTTTATGGCCCAGTTTTTCAGTGTTAAACTGCTTTTTCATCAATAAAAAATAATCTGTACTGTACAAAAAAATCCCCAACAGGAAAATGGCGTCGATTTCGGAATCTTTATGATTAAATTTTCGCTGAGGGAGATCCCGCTTCATATGTTTCTGAAGAAGTCGGATAAAGCTGTTAAATAAATTTATTTGAACATCGGTAAAAATGCCTCCATGCCCTCTGATTTCCCTGAAGAGCAGTTCGGAGATCTGAATATTCTGTTTGTAAACTTCAAGCAGGTTATTAAGAAAATGACTGATATTCTGCCTGATATCCTTAGGGTTTCTGCCCTTAAAAAGCTCTTTGGTTTCATCGAACACCGTTACAAAGCGGCTGGAATGCTCAATGGTAATTTGCTTAAAAATATCTTCCTTGGATTTAAAGTACAAATAAAAAGTCCCTTGGGCGAGGGAGGCTTCACTAACGATGTCCGACACTCGTGTTTTTTGAAAACCTTTTTGGTGAAAGATCTTTACTGCGGCATTGAGTAATCTATCTTTGGTGGAGTTTCTCGGATTTTTATTATCTTTGACTGACATGTCAGTCATTTTTATTTAATTATTTTTGGATGTCAAGAAAAAACAAAGAAACAAGATAAGTGGGTGACTCACGATAATTTTTAAGTCCTTCTCCCGAAACAGAAGGGGAATTAATGGGAACTTGGAGGCCACCAGATTATCATTGTCCTTTTGGATGCATTGGGTTCCTATTAACCCATACCGGAAACTTTAAAACCAATACCCGCCGGAACCACTGCTAAAACAATCGGTTGGACCCGGTCAACACCCCCCGGCCGGCCACCATGCGGTTGATCTGGTTGGTGCCTTCAAAGATCTGGGTCAGCTTGGCATCGCGCATGAGTTTTTCCACCACGGTGCCCCGCATGTACCCGGACCCGCCCAGGATCTGAACGGCATCGGTGGTAATTTTCATCACTGCGTCGGTGGCGAAGAACTTGGCCATGGCCCCCTCGGTGGTGCAGCGAATCCCCTGGTCCAGCATCCAGCCCACCTGGAAATACATGGCCCGGCAGGCCATGACCAGGGCGCCCATGTCCGCCAGCATGAACTGAACCCCCTGGTGATTGCCGATGGGCTGGCCGAATTGGACACGGGTTTTGGCCCAGGCCGTCGCTTCATCCAGGGCCTTTTGCCCTATGCCGCTGCAGATGGAGGCGATGTTCACCCGGCCACGGTCCAGGGCCATCATGGCCAGCTTGAATCCTTCACCTTCTTGGCCGATCAGATTTTCCCGGGTAAGTTCCAGGTCCTCAAAAAACAATTCGGCCACATTCAAGGCCCGGTGACCCATTTTGTCTTCTATCCGCCCGACCCGGATACCCGGCGTGTTGCGGGGAACGGCGAAACAGCAGATCCCTCTGGTCCCCTGACTCCGATCCACTGTGGCGAACAAGCACAGTAAATCGGCATACTGGCCGTTGGTGATATAACATTTGGAGCCGTTGACGAGATAGCGGTCTCCCTTCTTTTCGGCCGTGGTGCGCATGACCGCGGCGTCGGAACCGGCCTCCGGTTCGGTCAGACAGAAACAGGCGCCCCGGTAACTTTCGGTCATGGCCCCAAGGAACTTTTTCTTTTGTTCTTCCGTGCCTCCCAACAGGATGGCCCCGGTAGCCAGATGGGAAATCCCGATCATCTGGCCGATGGCGCAGCACTCATAATTCATGGCCTCGGTCACCAGATAATGCTCCAGATAAGTCATGCCCGACCCGCCGTATTCCTCCGGGATATTGGTGTACATCAAACCCAGTTCGTGGGCCTTTTTCAAAATGTCTTCGGGATAGGTCCCTTCCCGGTCATATTCCAGGGCTTTCGGTTTGATTTCCCGGGCGGCGAAGTCCCTGGCCAACTCCACTAATTCTTTCTGATGTTCGCTTAAGCTGAAATCGATCATGATCTTTCATCCTTTCTAAAAAAGAATCGGCATTTTTTCCAAACCTTAGGCCAAGCCCCACCTAATGTTCTTGAACTCTTGAACTCTCGAGCCCTTGAATCCTTGCCCCCTTGAAACCCTTTCTATTTATCCCTATCATCAAATGCCGCGGTTTGTAAATTATTATTGACAACGCCCAATGCCAGAAACAAATTTACAAGGGGGATCGGTGGAGCGGATTTACCAGACGATCCGGGCCCTGCGCCTCTATGAGGGGGCCTCGGAGATCCAGCGAAACACCATTGCCCGGGCCGTCCTACGGGAAGCGAAGTGATTTTAAACAGGGATGGGCACTTTTTTTACCCCAAAGAAGATGAAAACATTTCAAAAAAAAATATATTGAGCAACTAAGTTTAGTTGCACAAGTGGTATTCTTTTGATATACTGTTCCTTAAAGGAGAGAAATGAGTCAAAAAGAAAAGGCATTAAAAAGGCTCCAAGGCAAACCAAAGGACTTATCTTGGGGAGAATTGGAAAACGTACTTAAAATATTGGGATATTTCCGGAGAAGATCCGGGAAAACTGGAGGGTCAAGGGTTAGATTTGTACACCAGACAAACCCACCAATAATTTTACACCAACCGCACCCCGGCAATATTATAAAACAATATGTAATAAATGATCTGTTGGATCAATTTGAGAAAGAGGGATGGTTATGAGAGATATGATGTCCTATAAAGGATATTTTGGTTCTGTTCATTATAGTGATGATGATCAGGTATTTCATGGAAAAATTGAATTTATTAGAAGTCTAATCAATTATGAAGGGACGGATATTCATAGTTTGCGTAAAGCATTTGAAGAAGCGGTTGATGATTATCTCACGTTTTGTAAAGAGGAGAAAAAAGAACCCGAAATCCCATTCAAAGGAAGTTTTAATGTTCGAACAGGTCCAGATTTACATCGTCGGGCGATGTTATTTGCCAGATCCAAGGGGATGAACTTGAATTCAATTATTTCCGATGCCCTGGAGAAATATTTATCTGTTAGAGAGGGAGCAAACTGAGATTTGCCCGACGGAGGCAGGAATCAGGCTTACTATTCCTTTTTAAATCAGTTCAGTTGACAAATTAACCCCTTAAACTATAATCCCCCCAAAAATCATTTCACAGCACCCCATTCCTCCTGATCTTGAGGTGATTCATGGTCCCCATCCGTTTCACCAATGATCCACCCCATAAAACACCCGCATCCAATAAGCCCGATATTTTTTTATCAATCCAACCTTTGGAGGAGGATAAGAGCAGGGGGGATTTTTTATTGGACAGTAACCGTTCATCTACGGGAATCAGGAGTTGAACAAGTTAATAAAAAAAATAAATTCAAAAAGATATGAATTTTTGTTTAGTTGGGGTATGTCCAATAAGAAATTTTTTGTAGGAAAATAGGGACGCTGTTAACTAATTAACTTGACAGGGCGGGTGGGACAAGATAGGGAAGGAAACATGCCGAGGAAATCCCGAATCGATGCCACAGGAGCCCTGCACCACATCATGGTACGGGGAATTGAAAGAAGGAAGATCTTTGAAAACGATACCGATAGGGATCAGCTGGTTAAAAGACTGGGAGAGATCTTAAGCCAAACGAAAACCTCCTGTTACGCCTGGGCGTTACTGCCGAATCATTTTCATCTGCTGCTGAAGACCGGGGAGATTCCGGTCTCGACCATTATGAGGCGGCTATTAACCGGTTATGCCCTGTGGTTTAATAAGGTAGGAAAATAGGGACGCTGTTAACTAATTAACTTGACAAGGCAGGTGGGACAAGATAGGGAAGGAAACATGCCGAGGAAATCCCGAATCGATGCCACAGGAGCCCTGCACCACATCATGGTACGGGGAATTGAAAGAAGGAAGATCTTTGAAAACGATACCGATAGGGATCAGCTGGTTAAAAGACTGGGAGAGATCTTAAGCCAAACGAAAACCTCCTGTTACGCCTGGGCGTTACTACCGAATCATTTTCATCTGCTGCTGAAGACCGGGGGGATTCCTGTCTCGACCATAATGAGGCGGCTATTAACCGGTTATGCCCTGTGGTTTAATAAGACCCATCGCCGGCACGGTCATTTGTTTCAAAACCGGTTTAAATCTATTCTCTGCCAGGAAGATCCCTATTTACTGGAATTGGTGCGCTATATCCATCTTAACCCTATCCGCGCCGGGATTGTTCCGGATCTGGAAGCCTTGAGCCGCTATGGCTACAGTGGTCACAGCGTTCTTTTGGGAAAGATAAAGCAGGACTGGCAGGATAGCAAGGAAATCCTGGGGATGTTCAGTGAGAATCCGGGTTCGGCCAGGCGGTTATACAAGGCCTTTGTGAAAGAAGGCCTTTCAGAGAAGAAAAGGCCTGATCTTACCGGAGGGGGTCTGATACGGAGTGCCGGAGGATGGGAAGCGGTAAAAGCCCTTCAAAAGGAGAGGATTTTTCAAAGAAATGATGAAAGGATTTTAGGAGATGGGGATTTCGTGGACCAGGTCCTGGCTTCTGCTGAAGAGGAGATGTCCAGGCGTTATCGGTATAGGGCTCAAGGATTTGATTTGGAGAAGGTAGCCGCAAGGGTATCGGAGGTCCTGCAAGTAAGTCCTGAGATGGTGTGGGCCAGGGGAAGATACCATTCAGTGGTCGAGGCCAGAAGTCTATTTTGTTTCTGGGCGGTCCGTGAATTGGGGATTCCCCTGTCTGTTCTGGGTCGTAAACTGGGACTATCCCTTCCCGCAATTAGTAAATCGGTTATCCGAGGGCAAAATATTATCAAAAAACAAAAGTTTAATCTTCTTTAAAACTATTAAGTTAATAAGATAACAGCGTCCCCTCATTCGAAGAAGATTCCGAATTTGGGATGGACAATCCCCAGAAAAGACCCCCATGATCCTCCGGTAGGCGGTTTTCTCAGTTCATGTCCATCCTATTATGAGTCGGTTATTCTTTGCCAGATCCAGGGGGACGAAATTGAATGCGATTCTTGCCGATGCCCTGGAGTAATAATTATCCAACTCAGTAAGCATAATGGATGGCCTGACCGGCCACTACGATCCAGGTGACCAGCAGGGTATTGATAAACGCCCCTACAAACACCTGCCCGGTTTGACGGAAGAAAAAAGTTGAAACCAAAGCCACGATCGTAAAGATCGGCAGGAACTGAAACATTACAATCGAAGCCAGATGCAAATCCGGGATGGCCAGCGTTCCTCCGCTAAAAAGCGGTAAATACATCAGGCAAAGGAAGATGATATAACCCCCGATCATGAGCACAATATTGATCAGCATCTCCCTCCATCCGGTCAAATCGCTCCCGTCTTTTCGACCGAGGCGCATTTCCCCATGGAGTACCAACCCGGCAATCACAAAATAAAAAGCAAACGGAATGATATAGGCTAAGAATATCTTGAAATGAAGAAACGACATGGGTTTGACGGCAAAAACCCAGATGCGGTAATCCGTTTTAAAGATCCAATCTCAAACAACCATAGTCATATAGACCCAACACACGACCCCCACCGCCAACAGAAAAGATTTCCAGAGTTTACGCCCACCGTTTTCTTTCCGACCGAATCCGTAGTGGATTATGCCTCCTCCCTTTTTCTTATTCCAGATATAATGCCAAAGGAGAAAA
>JBFMBU010000170.1:0-2203 GCA_040755035.1 Thermodesulfobacteriota bacterium | reverse complement strand
CCTCTTGAAGGGGATAGGATGGTTTAAAAAGGAGATGGAAGTATGCTGGAATCGAAAAAGAAGTTGGCCCAGAGTTTTTCCGATTTGAAGGTAGCCGTGGAAAAGGGGAAAGGGGAACCCGGACAGATTTTTTCCCTTTTCGAACAGGGCTGCCGGGATTTCACTCAAGAGACTTCCAAACTTCCCCCTGAAGCGGCGAGAAAGTTTTTGGAGTTGGTAGCCAGGATAGGTCAGGCTGTTCAATCCGGGGATAAAACGGCGATCATGCAAGAGATGGATGAAATGCGGCAGATGAAAAAGACCTGTCATGAGGCGTATAAGTAGTAAAAAAAACCGTTCGGCGTTAAGCGTTCGTCGTACGTAGTAAAACAGGGGCACAAATTTAAAAAACTTGACATAACTCCGCTAATATTTTATAAAAAAAGTATTGAATGCATTCGGATTTGGAACATTGGATGGCCTTGGCCCACAAAGAGGCGGAAAAAGCTTTCAGAGAAGAGGAAGTCCCCATAGGTGCGGTTCTGATTGCCCCCGGAGGGGAAATGCTGGCCAAGGACCATAACCGGACCCGGCAGTTGCATGATCCCACGGCCCATGCCGAGATTCTGGTCTTAAGGAAAGCCGCCCGGGTTTTGGCCAATTTTCGACTCCCGGGAACAACCCTGTTGGTAACCATCGAACCCTGCCTGATGTGCGCCGGGGCGGTTCTTCAAGCCCGGGTGGAGCGGGTGGTTTTCGGGGCGGCTGATCCCAAGGCCGGGGCCTTGGGGACCCTTTATGATGTGTCCAATGATCAGCGGTTGAATCATCGCTTTGAAGTGGTGGCCGGGATCAGGGAAACCGAATGCCGGGCACTGCTGCAAAAGTTTTTTAAGGTCAAACGCGACAAATAATAAATAAACTGAATGCCTCCGAAGGAGAAAACAAGAAGTACAAATTTTTTCACCGAACGCCGAACGCTCAACGACGAACGCCATTTTCCTAAGAGCCGGAGAGGTACCGAAGCGGCTGTAACGGGGCCGACTCGAAATCGGCTGTACGCCCAAAAGGTGTACCGTGGGTTCGAATCCCACCCTCTCCGCCATTTCTATTTCGGATTGCAGAATGCGGAAAAAGAGAATGCTTCTACCTTTTCATTGAGTAAGTTATGAAAAAAGCGGGAAAGGAGCCTCTATTTGGGCTTTGTATTGAAAATAAGGACAGCGAGGATTTAGAGAAAAAAAAGATTTATCAAGTCATTCCCGATGAAGCTGATTTAACCGAAGGCTATTTGAGGGTCATTGATGAATCGGGTGAGGATTATCTTTACCCGGAATCCTATTTTGTCCTTATTCCTTTGCCCAATGAAGCCCAAAAGGCGTTACGCATGACAGGATAACGTACTTTTTTTGTGAAGCATTTTTAGTGCTATGGCCTTGTAACACCAGATCCTCTACCTGGCGGTATTTATCCGACCTTCCAACAAATCCCATTTTTTCTTAAGAGAGATGGGGTTTTTATTTTGGGAGGGTAAAAATAAAATGAATAAGAGTCAAGAGCAGACCAATAATCACCATTCGGCACCTTAAAAAAACTGGCAACTATCCTTCTACGGTTTTTCCTGAACGTTAAAGTAAATATAATAAGTAGAATTTTGATTAAAAGTCAACCGGGCAGAACTTTAGGGACGTTGTTCACTTCATTCACTTCTTATAGTCCTAAACCAATCCCAACCCATTAACAAGGGTAGGAGGATCGGATCTTTAACTTTGACCATTCCCATATTTTTCAAAAAAGGATGGAAGTTTGTTTTGACTATTTGACAGCATCATCCGTCTCTATTTTGCAGCCACTTTTATTTATGCGGTTATTTGTATATACCGTTGTGGCAGAAACTCGGGGAATCGTCCCATTTTGAAAAATGGGGGACGACCATAACTAATTAAATAAATTGACACGAAGTCTAATGGGGGGGGAATTGCAGCAATGCCCAGGATAGCCCGTTTAGATACTCCCGGTCTCTTGCATCATGTTATAATCAGAGGGATAGAACGTCGAAAGATATTTGATGATGATAAGGATCGTGAAAACCTCATTGTGGATATTCCGGCCACTTTTGCCAATGAGTCCGGAGGTTCGTTCCAACCAATCCGAAAAATCGTTCCAATCATTCCGGGGGTTGTGTCAATTCTTTTATGACCCTTTATAATGAATTTATGCACCG
>JBFMBU010000169.1:0-55504 GCA_040755035.1 Thermodesulfobacteriota bacterium | reverse complement strand
TCGGTATTCAGGCCTTCGAACCGATCCTGGTGGAAGGCAAGGCCATCCAGCTCCATCCTCTGGTTTGTACGGCCTTCAATGCCGACTTTGACGGCGACCAGATGGCGGTCCACATCCCCCTCTCCATCCAATCCCAAATCGAAGCCCGGGTCTTGATGATGTCCACCAATAATATCCTCTCGCCGGCCAACGGGGAACCGATCATCGTCCCCTCCCAGGATATTATTCTGGGCTTGTACTACATGACCCGTGAACGGATGTTCGCCAAGGGGGAGGGGAAAGTTTTCTATGGGCCGGAAGAGGTGCGTATGGCCTATGACGCCGGCCAGGTGGACCTGCAGGCTCGGATCAAGGTCCGCTTAGAGGGTCGAATGGTCGTCACTACCGTCGGGCGGGTGATCTTAGGGGAAATCCTACCCCCTATGCTTCCCTTCGACCGCATCAATCGGGACATGACCAAAAAAGAAGTGCGGAAGCTGATCGACGACTGCTATCGGAAGGCCGGGATCAAGGAAACGGTTTTACTGGCCGATAGGCTGAAAGATATCGGCTACCAATACGCCACCCTGTCCGGGATTTCCATTTCCGTTTTTAATATGAATATTCCGGAGCAGAAAAAAGAGATCCTGAAAAAGGCCGATGAGGAAGTCCGCAAGGTGGAAAAGCAATATATCGACGGGTTGATCACCGACGGTGAAAAGTACAATAAGCTGGTTGACCTCTGGGCCAAGGCCAGTGAGGATGTGGCCCAGCAGATGATGCAGGTCATGAGCAAGGAAGAGGTGATCGGACCAGACCAAAAAAAGGTCCAGGTCTCCAGTTTCAACCCCATCTTCATGATGACCGACTCCGGAGCCAGGGGCAGCAAGGACCAGATGAGGCAGTTAGCCGGTATGCGCGGTCTGATGGCTAAGCCCTCGGGGGAGATCATCGAAACCCCGATCCGGGCCAATTTCCGCGAAGGGTTGAGCGTTCTGGAATACTTTATTTCCACGCACGGGGCTCGAAAGGGTTTGGCAGATACGGCCCTTAAAACCGCAAATTCCGGCTATCTGACCCGGCGTTTGGTGGATGTGGCCCAGGACGTAATTATCAACGAGATCGACTGCGGGACTATCGACGGTATTTTCGTCGAATCCCTGCGGGAAGCCGGCGAGGTAATCCAACCCATCGGAGAGCGTATTCTGGGCCGGGTCACCCTGGAGGATATTAAAGATCCCTTTTCCGAGGAGGTCCTGGTGGCCGCCGGCAGTGAAATCGATGAAGCGGCGGTGGAGCGGATCGAAGATGCCGGCATTGAAAAAATCAAGATACGTTCGGTGCTGACCTGCCAGAGCGCTCGGGGGGTTTGCGCCAAATGCTATGGCCGCGATCTGGCTTATGGTAAACAGGTCGATATCGGAGAGACCATCGGTATCACCGCCGCACAGTCCATCGGTGAACCGGGGACCCAGCTGACCATGCGGACTTTTCATATCGGCGGTGTGGCCAGTAAACGGGGGGAACAAACCACCCTGCAGTCCCGGACGGAGGGGAAAGTCCAGTTTGTTCAGCTTCACACGGTGCAGAACCGGGACGGCGATTTGGTGGTCATGAACCGCAACGGCCAGATCTGCGTCCTGGATGAAAAAGGGCGGGAGCGGGAACGATACCCGCTTATTTACGGGACCCTGTTAAAGGTAAAAGACAAACAGCGTGTCCCGGCCGGGACCTTACTGGCCAACTGGGACCCGTTTACCATTCCGATTATTACCGCCGTATCCGGCCGGGTCAAATTTGGTGATCTGACCGAAGGGGCGACTTTGGAGGAACGGAGGGACGTCGTCACCGGTAAATCCAGCAAGGTCATCGTTGAATACCGGGATGCCGAAGTGCGGCCCAGGATTTCCATTAAGGATGAGAGCGGGAAAACGGCCCGGCTTCCGGACACCAACTCCTTCGCCCGTTATCTGCTGCCCATCGGGGCTATAGTTATGGTTTCCGAAGGGGACCCGGTCCTGGCCGGGGACGTAGTGGCCAAGATCCCGCGGGAGACCACCAAAACCAAAGATATCACCGGCGGTCTGCCGAGGGTGGCCGAGCTGTTCGAGGTCCGAAAACCCAAGGAACACGCCGTCATCTCTGAGATCGACGGGATCGTTTCTTTCGGCAAGCATACCAAAGGAAAACGGAAGGTCATCGTCTCCCCGGAGGTGGGCGAGGCCAAAGAATATCTGATCCCCAAAGGGAAACATGTCAGCGTTCAGGAGGGGGATATGGTCATGGCCGGGGAACCTTTGATGGACGGATCGGCCAATCCTCATGATATCTTAAGCGTCAGCGGGATCAAGGAACTGGCCAAGTATCTGGTCAATGAGGTGCAGGAAGTCTACCGTCTCCAGGGGGTCAAGATCAACGATAAGCATATCGAGGTCATTGTCCGGCAAATGCTCAGAAAAGTCCGGATCAAGGACCCCGGGGACAGCGAATATCTGGCCGGGGACCAGGTGGAACGTCAGGTATTTTCCCAAAAGAACCAAGAGATCCTGTCTCGGGGGGGAACCCCGGCCCAGGCCGAGCCCTTGCTCCAGGGAATTACCAAGGCCTCTTTATCCACAGATAGTTTTATTTCCGCCGCTTCCTTCCAGGAGACGACCAAAGTGCTGACCGACACCTGTATCGCCGGAGAGAAGGATTACCTGAGGGGGCTCAAAGAAAACGTCATCATGGGTCGGTTGATCCCGGCCGGGTCGGGGATGCCGGTTTATCGTAAAATCACCCTGCCGCAGTTGGAAGAAGGAGCAGGACCGGAAAAAACTATTGACAATTAAAGGAAATCAGTTTATATATTTTGATTTTTAGATTTTAGGTCGTCAGAGGGACAGAGGGGATAACGGAAAGAAATTATGGCTACTATCAATCAATTGATTCGTCAAGGCAGGGAGCAGGTCAAGGGTAAAAACACCGCCCCGGCCTTAAAAGCCTGTCCTCAGAAACGGGGGGTCTGCATCCGGGTTTATACCTCCACACCCAAAAAACCGAATTCAGCCCTGCGCAAGGTGGCCAGAGTGCGCTTGGTGAACGGGATGGAGGTCACCACCTATATACCGGGTATCGGTCATAATTTGCAGGAACACTCCGTGGTTCTGATCAGGGGCGGCCGGGTTAAAGACCTGCCCGGTGTCCGTTACCATATTATCCGGGGGACCCTGGATTCCAGCGGCGTGGCCGATCGAAAAAACGGCCGTTCCAAATACGGGGCCAAAAGACCCAAATAACAAATACAGGATGTAAGGGTTCAAGGCTCCAAGGGTTCAAGCGGAGAAAAAGGAAAAAAGGTTTTTCACTTAATCCTCGGCCCCTTGAAACTTATTAAAGAATAACTTAACCACTTTTTTTATTTATTAACGAGGTCGGAATGCCTAGGAAAAGAGAAGTCATCCACAGGGAGATTTTACCTGATCCCAAATATCACAGCATCCTGGCGGCCAAATTCGTCAATTCCCTGATGCGTCAGGGGAAGAAGAGCACCGCCGAGTCGATCCTCTATCGATCCCTGGATTTAATCGCCAAAAAGGGTGAAGAGGAGCCGATCAAGGTCTTTGAGAAGGCTATCGACAATGTCAAGCCGGTGATTGAGGTCAAATCCCGGAGGGTCGGCGGTTCGACTTATCAGGTCCCGGTGGAGGTGAAGGCCGGCCGCAGACTTTCCCTGAGCATCCGCTGGGTTATAAACTATGCCAAAGCCCGCTCTGAAAAAACCATGGAAGCCAAACTGGCCGGGGAACTGCTCGATGCGGCCAACAATCGGGGAGCGGCCATTAAAAAGAAGGAAGATACCCACAAGATGGCCGAGGCCAACAAGGCCTTTGCCCACTACCGCTGGTAACCGGTGCATAAGGGAATGGTACGAAGGGGAAATGGAGTTGTTTTTTGTCTGAGAAGGTTTCTTTATCACGGATTCGGAATATAGGGATCATGGCCCATATCGACGCCGGCAAGACGACCACCACCGAGAGGATCCTTTTTTATACCGGGGTTTCCTACAAGATGGGGGAAGTCCACGAGGGTTCGGCGGTGATGGACTGGATGGAACAGGAACAGGAACGGGGGATCACCATCACCTCGGCGGCCACCACCTGTATTTGGAACGACCACCGGATCAATATCATCGATACCCCCGGACACGTGGATTTCACCATTGAAGTGGAAAGGAGTCTGAGGGTCCTGGATGGGGCCATTGCCGTTTTCGACGCCGTAGCCGGCGTGGAACCGCAATCGGAAACCGTCTGGCGTCAGGCGGATCGCTACCAGATACCCCGTTTGGCCTTTATCAATAAAATGGACCGGGTGGGGGCCGATCACGAGCGCTGTCTAAAAATGATGGAAGAACGTCTGGGAGCTCATCCGGTGTTTATTCAGTGGCCCTTAGGGAAAGAGGATTCCTTTCAGGGGATTATAGATCTGATCTCCCTCAAGGCCTATTCTTTCGACCAGACTACCCTGGGACGGAATTTGGAGGCCCAACCTATCCCCGAAGGTTTACAGGAAACGGTGACCCTTCAGCGGCGGAGACTGATCGAAGCCCTGGCCGATACCGACGATGAAATGATGGAAGCTTATCTGGAAGGACAAACCATAGAAGAACGGGCGTTGATTACGGCCCTGCGCCGGGCGACCCTGGCCCAAAAACTGGTCCCGGTCCTGTGTGGTTCGGCTTTTAAAAATAAGGGGATTCAGCCCCTCCTGGACGCCATCGTCCGGTATTTGCCGGCCCCGACCGATGTCCCGGCTATTGAAGGGATCAACCCTTCCGGAGAAAAGGAAGAGCGACAAGCGGATGAAGAGGCCCCTTTTACCGGTTTGGCCTTTAAATTGATGTCCGATCCCTATGTGGGGCATTTGACCTTCCTAAGGGTTTACTCCGGCCGGAAGTCCTCAGGAGAGGCGGTTTTAAATGTCAATAAGGGGCGGAAGGAAAAAATAGGTCGCCTGCTGAAAATGCACGCCAATCAGCGTGAGGAAATTAAAGAAATGCGGGCCGGGGATATCGTAGCTGTAGTGGGGCTTAAGAATACCACCACCGGCGACAGCCTTTCCGATATGAATGCCCCGCTTTTATTGGAATCCCTGGACATCCCGGTTCCGGTGATCTCCATCGCCATTGAACCCAAGAGCAAAGCCGATGTGGATAAATTGGGATTGTCCCTGCAGCGTATCGCCGCCGAAGACCCCTCTTTTAAGGTCCATACCGATGAGGATACGGGACAGACGATTATTTCCGGCATGGGGGAGCTCCATCTGGAGATCATCGTTGACCGGCTGACCCGTGAATTTAATGTGGCCGCCCATATCGGTAAACCCCAAGTAGCCTATAAAGAGACCATCTCCCGGGAGATGAAGGCCGAAGGGAAATATATCCGCCAGAGTGGGGGTCGGGGCCAATACGGACATGTCTGGATCGAAATTTATCCCCGGGAGGCCGGCCAAGGATTTTTGTTTGAGAACAAAATCGTTGGTGGGGTGATACCCAAGGAATATATCCCGGCCGTGGAAAAAGGGATCGTCGAAGCCATGGAAGGGGGGGCCTTGGCCGGATATCCTATGGTCGATTTGGGGGTTAGGTTGGTGGACGGCTCTTTTCATGAGGTCGATTCCTCGGAAAGGGCCTTTCTTTTTGCCGGGTCCATAGCTTTTAAAGAAGCGGCCGGAAGAGCGCAGCCGGTTCTGTTGGAACCGATTATGGAGGTGGAAGTCGTCACCCCCGAAGAGTTTATCGGAGAGGTGATGGGGGACTTGAATTCCCGCAGGGGCAAGATCCTGGGGTTGGAAGACCGGGGAAAATCCCGGATCATCCGCGGTCAGGCCCCGATGGCCGAGATGTTCGGCTATTCGACCGGTATCAGGTCCTTGACCCAGGGACGGGCCACATTTACCCTTCAATTTTCTCATTATCTGAAAGTGCCGCAATCCGTATCCGACGGTTTAGTTAAAGCCAAAAAAACGAATTGATCAGGACGGAAGGTAACAGTGGGAAAACAAGGTATATTTTTTTAACCAAAGGGAGGCGGGGAGATGTCGAAGAAGAAATTTGAGCGGACGAAGCCGCATGTGAATGTAGGGACGGTAGGGCACATAGACCATGGGAAGACGACTTTGACGGCGGCGATCACGTTATGTTTGTCGAAGACGGGGATGGCGAACTACGTTCCGTTTGATCAGATCGACAAGGCGCCGGAGGAGAAGGAGCGGGGGATCACGATAGCGACGGCGCACGTGGAATATGAGACGAAGAACCGGCATTATGCGCATGTGGATTGTCCGGGGCATGCGGATTATATAAAGAACATGATCACCGGGGCGGCGCAGATGGACGGGGCCATACTGGTGGTAGGAGCGGACGACGGGCCGATGCCGCAGACGCGGGAGCACATCTTGCTGGCGCGGCAGGTGGGGGTGCCGTACATAGTGGTATTTTTGAACAAAGTGGACATGGTGGATGATCCGGAGCTGATCGAGCTGGTGGAGCTGGAGCTGCGGGAGCTGTTGACCAAGTATGAATTTCCCGGGGATGAGATACCGATCATCAAGGGATCGGCGCTGAAGGCGCTGGAATGCGGCTGCGGGAAAGAGGAATGCAACAACTGCAAGCCGATATTGGATCTGATGGAAGCGGTGGACAAGTTTGTGCCGGAGCCGGTGCGGGATATAGAGAAGCCGTTTTTGATGCCGGTGGAGGATGTGTTCAGCATTTCGGGCCGGGGGACGGTAGTGACGGGCCGGGTGGAACGAGGGCAGGTGAAGGTGGGAGAGGAAGTGGAGATTATCGGGATCCGGCCGACGATCAAGACGATCTGTACGGGAGTGGAGATGTTCCGCAAGACGCTGGATCAAGGGCAGGCGGGAGACAATTTAGGGTTATTGTTGCGGGGTACGAAGCGGGATGATGTGGAACGGGGCCAGGTGGTGGCCAAGCCGGGGAGTATCACGCCGCATACCAAGTTTAAGGCCGAGGCCTATATTTTGACCAAGGAAGAGGGAGGGCGGCACACGCCGTTTTTCAATGGCTACCGGCCGCAGTTTTATTTTCGAACGACGGACGTGACCGGGGTGGTGACCTTGCCGGAAGGGGTGGAGATGGTCATGCCTGGAGACAACGTTTCGGTGGATATCTCTTTGATCACGCCGATTGCTATGGAAAAGGAACTGCGTTTTGCCATCCGGGAAGGGGGCCGCACGGTCGGCGCCGGGGTCATTTCGGAGATTATCGAATAAAAGAAAAAGGAAGTTTGATTATGATGACCAGCCAAAAAATCCGGATCCAGCTCAGAGGGTTCGACCATAAATTATTGGATCAATCGGCGGCCGAAATTGTGGAAACCGCCCGCAGGACCGGGGCCCGGATAGCCGGCCCTATTCCCCTGCCGACCATGATTAAAAAATTTTGTGTCTTAAGGTCCCCCCATGTGGATAAGAAGTCCAGGGAACAGTTTGAAGTCCGGACCCACAAACGGCTGTTGGATATTTTGGAACCGACACAGGCCACGGTAGATGCCCTGATGAAGCTGGACCTGTCGGCCGGGGTGGATGTAGAAATAAAATTGTAATCCGTCCTCTATTGAGGTGGTCAGGATAACAGAAAGAAAACCATGCAAGGAATATTGGGAAAAAAATTGGGGATGACCAGGCTGTTTTTGGAAGAAGGACAATCCGTAGCGGTGACGGTTATTGAAGCCGGACCCTGCGTGGTGGTCCAGAAAAAAGGGGAGCAGGGACAGGAAACGGTCTATCAGCTCGGATTTTTACCGGCCAAGCCCAAGGCCGTTAACAAACCCCTTCAAGGGCATTTTCAAAAAAAAGGAGTCCCGGCCCAAACCTTTTTAAAAGAGTTTCCGGCGGAGGAAGAAAACTCCTACAAAGTGGGGGATGAGATCCGGGTCGATATATTTCGGATCGGCGATGTGGTCAAGGTCCAGGGAACCAGCAAGGGCAAGGGTTTTGCCGGTGTGGTCAAACGCTGGAATTTCTCCGGCGGAAAAGACACTCATGGATGTACCTCCCATCGGGTTCCCGGATCCATCGGGTCCAGCGCTTACCCTTCCAGGGTGATTAAGGGTAAAAAGCTGCCGGGGCAAATGGGCAACCGAAGGGTCAGCATCAGGCACCTTTCCATCGTGGACGTACGACCCGAAGAAAACCTCTTGCTGGTCAAAGGGGCCGTTCCAGGAAGTCGCAACAATCTCCTGGCCATATATAAGCAAGTAATTATACGGAAGTAAGAATCCCAAAGAGGAAAAAGGTATGGCAACGGTAACTGTATACAATCTCGCCGGGGAAAAAGTGGAAGAGCTTTCTCTGAAGGACGAGATTTTCAACCGGGAAGTCAATCCCCATATACTGCATCAAGTGGTAACCAGCCTGCAGGCCAGCCAGCGGGCCGGAACTTCGGCCTCCAAGGACCGGTCCGAGGTCCGGGGGGGTGGGAAAAAGCCTTTTAAACAAAAAGGGACCGGCCGGGCCAGGCAGGGAACCCGAACCTCTCCACTGATGCGTAAAGGCGGAACGGTTTTCGGACCCCAGCCGAGGACCTATGATCCTAAGGTCAATAAAAAAGTTAAAAAGCTGGCTATGAAAATGGCCCTGTCCTGCCGCTGGCAAGCGGAACAACTCACCGTCTTGGATCATTTTCCATTGGATCAGATCAAGACCAAGACCGTTGCCGAAGTCCTGGGACGGTTAAAATTAAACAAAACCCTGATCGTTATCGATCAGGAAAATCCTAACCTGGAAAAATCGGCCCGTAACGTCAACCGGGTGAAGGTTCTCCGAGCCGAAGGATTGAATGTCTATGATATTTTAAAATACGATCATCTGCTTTTACTCAAACCGAGTATTTCGATGATTGAGGAGGCCTTAGGCCAATGAAAGACCTATTTCAAGTAATTAAGCGGCCTTTATTGACGGAGAAATCTACGGGCAAAAAAGAAGCCTTCAACGAGGTGGCCTTTGAGGTGGATAAACGGGCCAACCGTTCGGAAGTAAAAGCGGCTGTCCAGACTTTATTCAAGGTAAAGGTGCAGCGAGTCAACCTGATGCAGATCTCCGGAAAGAAAAAAAGGATGGGGAAAAAGGTTGGACGTACAGCGGACTGGAAAAAAGCCCTGGTCAGACTGGCCCCGGGTGAAGCCATCGAAAATCTTTAAAAAGAGGATCAGGGCAAGGGAGAAGATAAATGGCGATTAAAACATGTACACCAACCTCGGCCGGAAGAAGGTTTCAAACCTTCGACACCTTTGAAGAACTCAGCGGAGGTAAATCCCCCCGGGGTCTGGTGGAGCCCAAACCAAAAACCGGAGGACGGAATAATTACGGGCGGATTACCAGCCGCTACCGCGGCGGCGGACATAAACGCCTTTACCGACGTATAGATTTTAAAAGGGAGAAGTTTGATATTCCGGCCAAAGTTGCCGGGATCGAATATGATCCCAATCGTTCGACCAGGATTGCCCTGCTTCATTATGCCGACGGGGAAAAGCGTTATATCCTGGCCCCCTTACACCTCCAGGTTGGAGACCAGGTCATCAGCAGTATCCGGGCCGATATCAAACCGGGAAACAGCCTGCCTATCGCCAATATTCCTCTGGGAACCACTATACACAATATTGAATTAAAACCGGGCTGCGGAGGCCAACTGGCCCGTAGCGCCGGTACTTATGCCCAGCTTATGGCCAAGGAAGACAAGTACGGGCAAATCAAACTCCCTTCCGGTGAAGTACGAAAAGTATTACTGACCTGCCGGGCCACCATCGGCCAATGCGGGCACCTACTCCATGAGAGAATTTCATTAGGCAAAGCCGGACGGAGTCGATGGCTTGGGCAACGTCCCAAGGTCCGCGGTGTGGCCATGAATCCCGTGGATCACCCCCATGGCGGCGGTGAGGGAAAATCCTCCGGAGGACGTCATCCGGTAACCCCCTGGGGGGTGCCGACCAAGGGGTATAAAACGCGCAAGAGAAAGGCCAGCGATCGTCTGATCGTCAAAAAGAGAAAAACGCAGTAAAAATTTCGGATTTCGGATTTCGGATTTCGGAATAAAAAGATTGGATTCAATCGTATTCCGCAGTCCGCAACCGGCAATCGGCAATCGAAATGGGGGTAGTTGTGGCACGTTCACTGAGAAAAGGTCCTTTTGTTGATGAGCCTTTATTAAAAAAGGTACAGGAATCCCAGGACGCCAAGAGCCGGAAGGTGATCAAGACCTGGTCCCGACGCTCTACCGTTCTTCCGGAATTTGTGGGTCTGACCTTTGCGGTCCACAATGGGAAAAAATTTATTCCTGTTTATGTTACTGAAAATATGGTCGGCCACAAGCTGGGGGAATTTTCCCCCACCCGGACCTTTTATTCCCATTCCGGGGATAAAAAGTCGGCGGTTAAAGGAAAGGCCAAGTAGGAGAGGTTAACCTTATGGAAACGAAGGCCCAGGCCAAATATATACGAATAGCACCACGAAAGGTCCAAGTCATCATACCGGCCATCAAAGGGAGAAAGGTGGAAGAGGCCATTTCCATCCTGCAATTTATGCCGCGTAAGGGGGCCAGGATCCTGCAAAAGGTTTTACATTCGGCCGTTGCCAATGCCGAACAAAACAAAGTCGATATCGATACGCTGGTGGTCAAGACGGTCCATGTGGACGGCGGGCCCACCTTGAAGCGTTTCATGCCCCGGGCCATGGGCCGGGCCTATCCCATATTGAAAAGAACCAGTCACATTACGGTTTTTTTAGAAGAGGCTTAGAAAGAAGGAGGTCGGTTTGGGACAAAAGACACATCCAAAAGGATTCCGACTGGTGGTCAACAAGGACTGGAATTCCCGGTGGTTTGCAGACAAGGAGTTTGCCCAATTCATCCAGGAGGATAAAGAGATCCGCAATTTTTTGAAAAAAAGATTGTTTGAGGCCGGTGTGGCCCGGATTGAAATTGAAAGGGCGGCCAATAAGGCCAAGATCATTATTTTTACCGCCAGACCGGGGATCGTTATCGGAAAGAAAGGGGCCCAGATTGAAAGCCTGAAGAAGGACCTGGAGAAAAAGGTCAACCGGGAAGTGATTCTGGATATTCAGGAGGTCAGAAAACCCGAAGTGGAAGCCCAATTGGTGGCAGAAAATGTGGCCTCCCAATTGGAGCGGCGGGTGGCCTTCCGTCGGGCCATGAAGAAGGCCGTCAGTTCGGCCAGAAAATTCGGTGCCGGGGGTATCAAGATCGCTTGTGCCGGCCGCCTGGGTGGAGCAGAAATGGCCCGGACCGAGTGGTACCGGGAGGGACGAGTGCCTCTTCATACCCTGCGGGCGGAAATTGATTATGGGTTTGCCGAAGCGGCTACAACCTATGGACTGATCGGGATCAAGGTCCTAATTTTTAAAGGGGAAAAACTGGCACAAAAAGAATTGCCGGCCTGATCGAAGGTCTAAGGTTCAAGGAGTAAGGTTTATGGTCTTTCTTAGGCCGGAGATCATTGCTTGTCAACCTCCTCTCAGGATCTTGTTAAGCCGCCAAAGATAGAGATGATTTTTAATTAAGTTATTGGGAATAATACCATGCTAAGTCCAAAGAAAGTCAAATATCGAAAGCAACAAAAAGGCCGGATGCGGGGAGTCGCCTTCCGTGGCTCGAACCTGGAATTCGGGGATTTCGGCCTCCAAGCTCTGGAGTGCGGCCGATTAACGGCGCAACAGATCGAAGCCGCTCGAATCGCCATGACCAGGTCCATCAAACGGGGGGGGAAAATCTGGATTCGGATTTTTCCAGATAAACCGATTACCAAAAAACCGGCTGAAACCCGTATGGGAAAAGGGAAGGGAGCCCCGGAAGCTTGGGTGGCGGTCATAAAACCGGGCCGGATCATTTATGAAATGGAAGGCGTCACCCAGGCGGTGGCTGATGAGGCCCTTCGCTTGGCCGCCCATAAACTTCCCATTAAAACCAAGATTGTGGGAAGGAGCCTGTTGTGAAAGCCAAGGAATTGAAGGACCTGACCGTGGAAGAGTTGCGGTCCAAAGAAAAAGAGATGCAAGAAACTCTATTTAATCTGCGGTTTCAGCATGCCACCGGATTGCTGGAAAATACCATGCGGATACCGGCGACCAAAAAAGATTTGGCAAGGATCAAAACCGTCATTCGGGCCAAGCGGGCCTCGTAGACAAAGACCAAAGGGGTTTAGGGATATGGAAAAAAGGGGCAGTCAAAAGACCTTGACCGGAATCGTTGTCAGCGACAAGATGGATAAGTCTGTGGTGGTTTCGGTGGAGCGGTTGGTGAAGCATCCCGTTTATAAAAAATATATCAGGCGGAAGGCCAAATTCATGGCCCATGATGAAAAAGATGAATGCCGCATCGGGGATCGGGTCTTACTGACGGAAACGCGTCCTCTGAGCAAACAAAAACGGTTTAAAGTCAGCAAGGTGTTAGCGAAATCGGAGTAGAAGGTAAGGTGGTCCCTGATGATACAGACACAGACACAACTGGATGTAGCCGATAATTCCGGAGCAAAAAAGGTTTTTTGTATCCGAGTTTTGGGGGGAACCCGACGCCGGTATGCCCGGATCGGGGATATCATAGTGGTTTCGGTGAAAGAGGCCATCCCCAACGCCAAAGTTAAAAAGGGAGATGTGATGAAGGCCGTGGTCGTTCGGACTAAAAAGGAAATCTCCCGTCCCGACGGCACGTATATTAAATTCGACGACAATTCGGCCGTCTTGATCAACCAGCAGCGGGAACCGGTGGGAACACGTATATTCGGACCCGTGGCCAGGGAGCTCCGGGCCAAAAACTTTATGAAAATTATATCCCTGGCACCGGAGGTGCTTTGATTTTTAGAGGGTTCCAGGGTTCAAGGGTCCGAGGATTCAAACGCAGAAGGAAAAACGAATACTTCAGACCGAATTTTTGATCAGGTAAAAAGCGTTAATTTCAAAATATAATAATCGGATCAAGAGACTGGGAAAAGAGAAGCCATGGTTGGGCAAAAAATGAATCTGAAAAAAAACGACAAGGTCATGGTCATTGCCGGAAAAGAAAAGGGGAAGGTCGGTAAGATCCTTAAGACCCTTCCGGAAAAGCACCGGGTGATCGTCGAGAAGGTCAATTATATCAAAAGGCATACCCGTCCCGGAGGGAAAGTCAGCAAGGGGGGGATCATTGAAAAAGAGGCCCCACTCCATATCTCCAATGTGATGCTCATCTGCGGAAAATGTACCGACCCGGTTCGCGTAGGGCATCAAAAGCAATCCGATGGGAAAACGGTTCGTATTTGTAAAAAATGCGGGGAGATCCTGGAGAACAAATAACCGGGAAAGGATAAGGACAGGCATGGCCAGATTAAAAACACTGTATGAGAATGAAGTCAGACCCCAGCTGAGCCGGGAGTTCAATTATCGCAACATCATGGAGATTCCCCGCTTGCAGAGTGTGGTTCTGAATATGGGTCTGGGGGAAGCCATTCAAAATATAAAAATCCTGGACAATGCCGTGGAGGAACTGGCTCTGATTGCCGGCCAACGGCCGGTTATTACCCGGGCAAAAAAATCCATCGCCTCCTTTAAGTTGAGGGAAAACATGCCCATCGGCTGCATGGTCACCCTTCGCCGGGAACGGATGTATGAATTTTTGGATAAACTGATCCACATCGCCCTTCCCCGGGTACGTGATTTCCGGGGGGTGTCCCCTAAATCCTTTGACGGACGGGGCAATTATACGCTGGGAATTCGGGAACATATCATATTTCCGGAAATAAACTACGACAAAATCGACAAAATCAAGGGATTGAACATTACCATCGTCACTACTTCCAAAACCGATGAAGAAGGACGGCTCTTATTGCGACTTCTGGGGATGCCGTTCCGAAATTAATAAAGGGGAGATACCTTTCTGCAGCCCAGACGCGGGAGGCGGATTCCCCCAAAGAATAATCAACGGGGAAAAATAAGGAGAAGCTACATTGGCAAAAACGTCGTTAATGATCAAAGCCGGCCGGACACCGAAATTCAAGGTCAGGTCCTACAACCGATGTCCCTTATGCGGAAGACCCAGGGGATACATACGACAGTTCGGGATTTGCCGCATCTGTTTCCGGATGATGGCCCTCAAAGGGGATATCCCCGGAGTAATTAAATCCAGCTGGTAACAAAGACCTTTTTCTTCAAGGAACGATAAGGAGTAACTTTTTATGGGCATGACCGACCCCATCGCCGATATGCTGACCCAGATCAGGAACGGAAATTCCGCCAAGTTCGCCAAGGTGGACATCCCGGCCTCCAAGATCAAGGTCCATATCGCCCGGATACTAAAAGATGAGGGATATATTAAAAATTTCAAAGTGATCAAAGACAACCGGCAGGGATTGCTTCGCCTCTACTTGAAATATGATGAAAAAAACCAGCAAGTCCTGTCCCAGATCAAGCGTATCAGCCGGCCCAGCCGGAGGACCTATGCCAAAAAGGATGAAATACCCAAGGTGTTGAACGGGATGGGATTGTCCATTTTGTCCACTTCCAAGGGGGTCATGACCGAACGGGAAGCCCGAAAACTGGGAGTAGGCGGCGAAATACTTTGCACGGTCTGGTAATCGGATTACTTAGAAAATCATTAAGGAGGAAGGTATGTCGAGGGTTGGAAAAAAACCCATACCGATACCCAATACAGTCAAGGTATTGTTGAGTCCCGAGGGGGTGACCGTCAAAGGTCCGAAGGGAGAGCTGAACCGTACCATCCCCGCCCAACTGACCGTTGAGCTGGAAGGGGATCAGATTCTTATCCGGCCCCAGGATGACAGTCCCAAGGTCAAGGCCTTATTCGGTTTGTTCCGAACTTTATTGGCCAATATGGTTAAAGGGGTGGCCGACGGATTTGAAAGGATTTTAGAGATTCAAGGTGTAGGCTATCGGGCAGAAATGCAGGGGGGGCAATTGGTTTTAAGTTTAGGCTATTCCCATCCGGTTCCCTTCGACCTGCCCGAAGGGATTTCCGCTCAGGTGGAGAGGCAAACCCGGGTAACCTTAAGCGGTATAGACCGGGAACTATTAGGTTTGACGGCCGCCCGTATTCGCCGTTTTCGACCCCCTGAACCCTACAAGGGTAAGGGGATCAAATACCAGGAAGAGAAAATCCGGAGGAAGGTCGGGAAAACCGGCTCAAAATAGCCCATAGCGAATAGCTGTCAGCTGTCAGTAAAAGTTACTTTTGGAATTTTTTGCTGTTGGTTGATCACTAAGCGCTGCAAGCTTAAAAAACAGAGGAAAACATGGAAGCCTTAAAGAAAAAAAAATTGGCCCATCTGAAAAGGAAAAAACGGGTCAGGAAAAAAATCTGGGGAGAGGAAAACCGACCCCGGTTGTCCGTTTTCCGCAGCACAAAAAACATCTATGCTCAGATTGTCGTTGATACCACCGGTCAGACCCTGATTCAAGTGTCGAGCCTAAGTCCGGAAATCAGGGAGAACAAGGTCCCGGGGAAGGTGGCCATGGCCCAGAAGGTCGGGATCTTCCTGGCCCAAAAAGCCTTGGAAAAGGGAATTAAAAAGGTGGTTTTTGATCGGAACGGTTTTCTCTATCACGGCCGGGTAAAGGCCGTATCGTCAGCCGCTCGGGAAGCCGGGTTGGAATTTTAGAGGGGGCGAGATTGCAAGACTATAACGGAACAGACAAACAGCTTGTCAATAAGGTGGTTCATATCAGCCGGGTGGCCAAGGTGGTCAAGGGCGGTAGGCGTTTCAGTTTCAGCGCCCTGGCTGTAGTGGGAGATGGAAACGGCAAAGTCGGCGCCGGATTAGGCAAGGCCAATGAAGTCCCCGAGGCCATTCGCAAGGCTATGGAAAAGGCCAAAAGGGAAATGAAGGATTTTCCCCTTCTGGAACAGACCATCCCCCATGAGGTGATCGGCTGTTTCGGCGCCGGCCGGGTCCTGCTCAAACCGGCTTCCAAAGGGACCGGGATTATCGCCGGCGGGGCGGTCCGGGCGGTAATGGAGGCCGTTGGGGTTCAGAATATCCTGACCAAATGCCTGGGCTCCAATAATCCCCATAACGTTATCCGGGCTACAATTCAAGGGTTGCACAATTTGAACAGTCCGGAAATGATAGCTAAAAAAAGAGGCAAAACCATACTGGAAATCAGGTAGGACCAATGGACAATAAGATGATTCAAATTACCCTGCGCAGAAGCGGCATCGGTCGGCCTCCTAAACATCGAAGGACCCTGACCAGCCTGGGATTGACAAAGATGAACAGGACCATAATCCGCCAGGACACCCCGGCCATCAGAGGTATGATCAGACAAATAGCCCATCTGGTGGAAGTCAAAGAATAGGAATGGAGTGGTAGGGATGGACGCAAAGCCAAAAGGCACTACATATCATTTGGGAAATTTATCACCGGCCCCGGGTTCCAAGACCAAACCCAAACGTGTGGGACGGGGCTTGGGCTCCGGTCACGGCAAAACCGCCACCAGAGGGACCAAGGGTCAGAAATCCAGGTCCGGTGGGGGGGTCCGACCGGGATTTGAAGGCGGGCAAATGCCGATCCAAAGGAGGCTGCCCAAGAGGGGCTTTACCCCACTTAAACGGGTCTCTTACTCCCTGGTCAATATCCGGGATTTAAAATCCTTTGCCGGCGGGTCCACAGTGGATGTGCCGGCCCTGATACAATCCGGTATTGTCCGGCATCTGAAAGATGCGGTAAAACTCCTGGGGCAGGGGGAGATCCAGATCCCTTTATTTGTCAAAGTCAACAAATGCAGTCAAGGGGCTAAACAGAAGATTGAAGCTGCCGGAGGAACGGTGGAGGTCATCTGAATTTCGGATTTCGGATTGCAGAATGCGGATTGCCGAATGCGGAATGAAAAATTTTAGTTACGAGTTACATATAAAAGACAAAATGATCGGTTTTTTTAACCCGCAACAGTAATTAGAGAAGATGAAATCATAAGAATCTGAAGATTCGAACTTATTAAATTTAATTAAAGAAAGTCCAAATGATCGGCGGCATCCAGAACATACCCAAGATTCCGGAACTGAAAAAAAAGATTTGGTTTACCTTGGCCATGCTGGCTGTTTATCGGGTGGGGGTGCATATCCCTTCCCCGGGGATCGATGCCGCAGCCCTGGCCGCTTTTTTTAAAAGGGCTCAAGGGACCCTTTTCGGGCTTTTTGACATGTTTTCCGGGGGTGCCCTGGAGAATATGTCCGTGTTCGCCCTAGGGATTATGCCCTATATCAGCGCCTCGATTATTCTGGACCTTTTGACCGTGGTTATCCCCTACCTGGATAAACTTAAAAAGGAAGGGGAAGCCGGACGAAAAAAGATTACCCAGTATGCCCGTTACGGAACGGTGGTCCTTTCCCTTTTCCAGGGATTCGCTATCGCCGTGGGTATGGAGAGCATGTCGGGTCCGGGGGTGGCCTCGGTAGTGGTAAATCCCGGCTGGGGCTTCCGCTTGATGACTATGATCACCCTTACCTCCGGGACGGCGTTCATTATGTGGTTGGGGGAACAGATCACCGAACGGGGGATCGGGAACGGTATTTCTCTGATCATCTTTGCCGGTATTGTGGCCAGGATGCCTATGGCCATTACCAAGACCTGGCAGTTGGTCCGAACAGGGGAAATGAATTTTGTTTTCGTCATCCTGTTGATTGTTGTTATGGCTGCGGTGGTCGGTTTTATCGTTTTTGTGGAAAGAGGTCAGCGCCGGATCCCGGTACAATATGCCAAGCGGGTTGTAGGACGGAGGGTGTATGGAGGGCAAAGCACCCATTTGCCATTAAAGATCAACACGTCCGGGGTCATTCCGCCGATTTTCGCTTCCTCCATCCTTATGTTTCCGTCCACCATTACCCAGTTCGTCCAGATTCCTTGGTTAACCGGGTTTGTCAATACCTATTTGCACGGGGGGAGCCTGCTTTACTCCCTGGTATATGTGGGGTTTATTTTTTTCTTTTGCTATTTTTATACCGCCGTGACCTTTAATCCGGTAGATGTAGCCGAAAATATGAAGAAGTACGGCGGCTATATTCCCGGGATCCGGCCTGGGAAACGGACCGCCGATTATATAGACCGGGTCCTGACCCGCATCACTTTCGGCGGTGCCCTTTATGTGTCAGCCGTCTGTGTTCTGCCGACCATACTGATGTATCGGTTCAAGGTTCCCTTCTATTTTGGCGGGACGGCCCTGCTGATTGTCGTCGGTGTGGCCATCGACACCATGGCCCAGATCGAATCTCATATGCTGACCCGCCATTATGAGGGGTTTATGAAAAAAGGCATTGGTCGGATAAAAAGATAGTCTTTAAGGATCTAAGGAGGAGCTAAATGAATTTGATTTTATTAGGACCGCCGGGGGCCGGGAAAGGGACTCAGGCCAAGATGATGATCGACCGTTATCAAATCCCCCAGATTTCCACCGGTGATATTCTGCGCGCGGCCCTGAAAGAACGTACCCCTTTGGGATTAAAAGCCAAAGAGTATATGGATAAGGGATTATTGGTACCGGATGAGGTCGTGATTGATATTATCAAAGATCGTCTCAAAGAGGCGGATTGTAAAAACGGCTATATTCTGGATGGGTTTCCCCGTACCGTGGCCCAGGCCCAGGCCTTGGACAAAGTCCTGGCCGATATGCATTCGGCCATCGATCATGTCATTTCCATTGATGTGGACAAGACGGAATTGATCAAGCGACTGACCGGACGCCGGACCTGTCGTCAGTGCGGCCGGGGGTATCATGTCATTTTCGATCCTCCTTTGAACAAGGGCATCTGTGACAAGTGCCAGGGCGAACTCTATCAGCGGGATGATGACAATGAGGATACGGTTCGAAACCGGCTGGAAGTTTATGATTCCCAGACTTTTCCGCTGATCCAATATTATAAGGAGAAAAAGCTGGTCCGTTCCATTGAAGGCCAGGGGGGGATCCAACAGATCTTCGACAGGATAGCAGCCGTTTTATCATAAAGGAAAAAAATGATCTTCTTGAAATCCCCGGAGGAGATCGAAAAAATGAGCGCTTCGGGGAAAATGGTGGCTGAAATTCTGGCTGAGATCCGGGAACGAATTCAGCCCGGAGTATCGACTCAGGAGCTGGACCAGCTGGCCTCCAGACTTTGTTTGAAAAAGAAGGCCCTTCCAGCCTTTAAAGGGTATCACGGCTTCCCTTTCAGTTTGTGCGTATCCGTGAATGAGGAAGTGGTGCACGGTTTTCCCTCGGGACGCCGCTTAAAAGAGGGAGATATTGTCAGCCTGGATTTCGGTGTCTGCCTGGACGGGTATTACGGCGATGCCGCCTTGACCCAGGCGGTGGGAAGGGTGTCGTCCCAGGCCGAACAGTTGATTAAAACCACCAGGGATTCTCTGTTCAAAGGGCTGGAACAGGCCCGGGCCGGAAACCGGCTGGGAGATATCTCCTTTGCCGTTCAGCACCATGTGGAAGGCCGGTCTTTTTCCGTAGTCCGACAATTTGTGGGACACGGTATCGGCAAGGCCCTTCATGAAGATCCCCAAATCCCCAATTTTGGGGAGGCTGGTCGGGGGATCCTTTTAAAGCCCGGGATGGTATTGGCCATTGAACCTATGGTCAATGCCGGGGGCAGCGAGGTGGAAATCAAGGCCGACGGATGGACAGCGGTAACCAAGGACCACAGTTTGTCGGCCCACTTTGAGCATACCATCGCCATCATGGAGAATGGTTGTCGGATTTTAACCCAGGCGGGACAAGATACCGCCCTTTTTTAGTCCTATATGCCCAAAGAAGATGCCATATCAGTGGAAGGCACGGTGGTTGAAACCCTGCCTAATGCCATGTTCAGGGTCAAGTTGGATAACGGGCACCGGGTCTTGGCCCATATCTCAGGGAAGATGCGCATGCATTTTATCAAGATTCTGCCCGGAGACCGGGTTATGGTGGAATTGTCCCCTTATGATTTCAGCCGGGGGCGAATCACCTATCGGTCGAAATAATGCAATTTCGGATTGGGGATTGCGGATTTCGGAATGGGGAATGCCATTCCCTCTTGAGTTAAAGGACTTTCTACAGAAAGATCCAGAGAATACAGAGGAAAAGATTGTCATGAAAGTAAAAGCATCGGTTAAAAAGATTTGCAGTAAATGTAAAATTATTCAGCGCAAAGGGGTGGTTCGCGTATTATGCGAAAACCCCAAACATAAACAGCGCCAGGGATAAGAAGGGGAGGACCGTTTTGGCCAGAATAGCGGGAATTGATTTGCCGAAAAATAAACGGATCGAAGTGGCCTTGACCTATATCTATGGGATAGGCCGGACTACTTCCAAAAAGATTTTGGGGGAAGCCCAAATCCCCTTGGACACCAAAACCGACCAGTTGACGGAGACCCAAGTGGTTCAAATCCGGAAATTGGTGGACATCAACTGCCGGGTGGAAGGGGACCTGAGACGGGAGATCTCCATGAGCATTAAACGGCTTATGGATTTGGGGACCTACCGGGGGTTGAGGCATCGAAAATCCCTTCCGGCTCGGGGTCAGCGCACCCATACCAACGCCCGGACCCGCAAAGGTCCGCGCCGGACCCTGGCCGGTAAGAAGAAAAAATAGGAATCTGGGGGAGTCATGGCCAAAGAAGTCAAAAAGACGGTAAAAAAGCGAAAAGAAAAAAAGAATATTCCGGTGGGGGTCGCCCATATTCAGTCCACCTTCAACAATACCATCATCACCATCACCGATCCCAATGGAAACGTGGTTTCCTGGGCCAGCGCGGGGACTCAGGGGTTTAAGGGTTCTCGGAAGAGCACTCCTTTTGCCGCCCAACTGGCCGCCGAGGAGGCGGCCAAAAAGGCTATGGAGAACGGAATGCGTTCGGTGGATGTTTTTATCAAAGGACCTGGTGCCGGTCGGGAAGCGGCCTTAAGGGCCCTGCAGGCCACGGGATTCCAGGTCAAATTGATCCGGGATGTAACCCCTATCCCGCATAATGGGTGTCGTCCACCTAAAAAACGGCGGGTATAACCCCTTCATTATCCATTTAGAGGAGGACAGGTTGGCTAGATATAGAGATTCGGTTTGCCGATTGTGCCGGCGGGAAAATTTAAAGATGTTTCTTAAAGGGGACCGGTGTTATTCGGACAAATGTGGTTTTGAACGCCGCAGTTATGCCCCGGGTCAACACGGCCAGGGAAGGGGAAAACGGTCCGAATATGGGATTCAGCTGCGGGAAAAACAAAAAGTGAAGTGGATGTACGGGCTTCTTGAATCACAATTCCGGGGGACCTTTGCCCGGGCCGATCGGCTGAAAGGGATTACCGGGACCAATTTGTTGGTTCTTTTGGAGAGAAGACTGGATAATGTAGTCTATCGATTAGGATTTGCGAATTCCAGGAGCCAGGCCCGCCAGTTGGTTAGACACAACCATTTCCTGGTGAACGGAAGGCGGATCAACATCCCATCCTTCCAGGTGAAGAAAGGGGACACGGTGTCCCTAAAAGAGAAGAGCCGGAATATCTCATCGATCATCGAATCCATGGAAGCGGTCGCCCGAAGAGGGGTTCCGCAATGGCTGGAACTCGAGAAAGGGCAATTTTCCGGCGTCGTAAAATCGTTGCCGGTCCGGGAAGACTTAACCATGCCCATTCAGGAACAGCTGATTGTCGAACTTTATTCCAAGTAATTTTTACCTCTATTTGGAAAAGGTCAAGGAGAGCATATGTATCGGAACTGGCGAGAACTGATAAAACCCAAAAGATTGGAAGTGGATCCGGACGGTCATAGTCGTTTTTACGGTAAGTTCGTCTGTGAACCTTTAGAGCGGGGGTTTGGAGTCACCCTTGGGAACGCTTTGCGCAGGGTTTTAATTTCTTCCCTCCAAGGTGCGGCTATCGCTTCCGTAAAATTTGATGGGGCACTCCATGAATTTTCCACTTTGCCTGGTGTGGTGGAGGATGTCACCGATATTATCTTAAACCTCAAAACCGTCCGCCTGAAGATGCATGTGGACGAGCCGAGGATTATCCGACTGAACATCCTCAAGGAGGGTCCGGTTCTGGCTAAGGATCTCATTTGCGACCCTCAGGTGGAAATTTTAAATCCTGAGGCTCCCATCGCCACCGTTTCTCCCGATGGGCGTCTAAAAGCGGAAATGACGGTCAAAATGGGCAAGGGTTATGTCCCTTCGGAGAGGAACAAGACAGACAACGTCCCGCTGGGGACCATTTTTCTTGATTGCGCCTATTCTCCGATAAAAAAGGTCAGCTATGTGGTGGGCACCGCCCGGGTGGGCCAGATCACCGATTACGACAAACTGACCCTGGAAATCTGGACCGACGGCAGTATTTCACCGGAAGATGCCGTAGCCGTTTCGGCCAAGATTCTGAAAGAGCAATTGACCCCTTTCATCAATTTTGAGGAAGAGGTCGAAGAACCGGAGCGGACGGAAGCGGTTCATCCTGAGGAGCAGATCAATCAGAATTTATATAAGAGTGTCGAGGAACTGGAACTTTCCGTTCGTTCGGCCAATTGCCTGAAAAACGCGAATATCCGTCATATCTGGGAACTGGTTCAGCGAACGGAACCGGAAATGCTGAAGACCAAAAATTTCGGACGAAAATCACTGAATGAAATAAAAGCCATATTGGAGGAAATGGGGCTCCATTTGGGGATGAAGCTCGAGGGATTCGACCCGCCGCCCCCCTTAGAAGAGAAGAAGGAAGACGACAATGAGACATAATTGCGCCGGAAGAAAATTGAGTCGTGACGCCAGCCACCGCAAGGCTTTGATGCGGAACATGGTTACCTCCCTGTTGGAGCATGAAAGGATTGAAACGACTTTGGCCAAGGCCAAGGAACTGCGAATGGAGGCCGACCGGATGATTACCCTGGCCAAAAAAGGGGACCTCCACGCCCGCCGGCAGGCTTTGGCCTTTATTCAGGAAAAACAGATAGTTTATAAACTGTTTGGTGAAATCAAAGACCGCTTTCTGGAAAGAAACGGGGGTTACACCAAAATCACCAAACTGCGTTACCGCAAGGGAGACGCCGCCCCGGTTTCCGTTATCGAATTGCTGGGACGACCTGAGTCGAAAAAGGTCAAAAAGAAAAAAAGCAGGACCCAGGAAGCCATGGATAAGGTCAAGGGATTGATCCCCGGACAGGGGAAAAAAGAGGAAACCAAAGAATAACAGGAAAAAAGAGGCCGGATTTCCCTCTTTCCATTTTAAACAACTATAAAGGCAGGGCTGTTTTTTCGGCCCTGCCTTTTTTATTCCCCTCTTTTTATTTCTGTAAAGGAATAATCCGGATAGTATCGAAGATGACCGACCCCTGCCCGCTGATCAGAAGGCGGAAATCCAGTCGCCCTTTTTTTTCCACCACAAAATCATGCATCAAAGGAAAGGCCTTTGATTCGGCTAAGGGCAAAAGGGTTTCCTCCACTTTGTTTCCCACGAAACCCAGGATGCTTTGCGCCCGGCCTGATGTTGAAGAAGAGGCTTTTCCGTTGTAGATGATCCGGTAAGCTCCTTCGTTCAAAGCCAAATTTGAAATTCTGAGGACCTCCTGCGGTTCAGAGGTCAGAATGGTTTTTACCCGGTTATGATATCTTTCCGATGTAACCGGTTCCGCCGTATCCCCCACTACAAAAGGGAAGGCCGGGGTTTCCCTGAATTTTTCAATGTCCACCCAATATAAAAAATGAAAAGGCAGCCAATCCCTGTAGTCCCAGATCCTTTCCTGACGTCGGAGGTCCACATTAGGGAACATGTTCCACTGGCCTTGTTCAAAGACATAAAAAGCCCCGGGCAGGTTGATAGAAATGGAAATCAAAACTAAAACCACACCGATCACTCGGATGACCGCTTTTTTAATTTCCAGAAACCAGTAAACGCTGAAAAGGGTCAGTAAAGGAACCAGTTCACTAAAAGAGCGCGGGGCCACGCACCAGCCGCCGTGCCAGTGAACGTATTTGGCATGGATGATAAAGAAAAACAAGGCGGCCAGGCCGAAACACCAGGCCCAGACCGAGCGTTTCAACCAAAGGATACCCCCCCCGACAATCCCTAAGATCAGGAAGGGGGAAAAGACCAGGGCCCCACGGTTGGGAGAAAAAAGCAGTCCGGCCGCCCCCTCAAAGAAGGGGGTGGAAAAATTTTCTCCTGAGGCCATATACCCATAACCTCCGACGAGGGAATGATACAGCCCAAGATTGATCCAAAGGGCGGCTGTGATTCCCGGAAGGGACCACAAAAGAAAACGTAAAAGGCTTTTGGGCTGTAGGATTCCTACTGTAGCCATTCCGGCCAGGTAAAACAGCAGTGCCTGGGGACGCATGATGGGCAGAAAGGCCAAGGGCAGGCCGGCCAGCGGGTACCAGGAAGGGGATTCCTGCTGCCCTTTGATGATGAAAAGAAGACCCCAACAAAGCAAAAAAACCGTCGGACCGTGCTGCCAGAGGACCGCGGCCGAAATGGTGGGCTGGGTACTGCCCAGGGCAAAGGCAGCGGTTAAAAGCAAACTCAAGCCGGTGTTGCGGCCTAAGAGAAAAACCGCCTGAAAAAAAAGGGCGGCTGACAGGGCGGCCATCCAGGTAGCGGTGACCTTCTGGTTCCAACCGATTAGGAGTTCAACCGGTTCCGTAGAGAAAAAATACTGGAGCAGAGCGGTGGGCAGTCCTAAAAATCCCGGCCCCATGGGAAAAGTCGGCAGATAGGAATCCCTTATCGGTAAGAGACCCCAGGTTCCATGGGCAGCGGCGAATTCTTTGGAGAACCTCAATCCTTCTCCCAGAAGAATGCGCCAGGAAAGGAGACTGTTAAAGAGCGTATCTCCTCCATAGCCGGAGAAGCCGTTGGATAGATAAATAATCAGGGCCGGGAAAAAGACAATAATCAGGGAGGATAAACACAGGCGCTTCCCCGGTGAAAACCAGGCCTTCTTCTGCCGATACAAAAAAATGGACAGAAAGAGATAGATCAAACCGCAGTAAATAGCGGTCCGGGTGAAATGGGTCTGATAGATATAGGAAGGGCCGAAATTTTTCACGGGTATTCCGAATCCCAAGACCGTAGCCAGAAGGATGATGACAGATAAGCCCATCGAGGCGGCGATGAGAAGGGATAAAAATTTTCCACGGAAAAAGGAAGCGGTCAGGACGAAATAAAACCAGCCGGGCAGGGAAAGCAGGGGGAGTATTTCACCGGACAGGAGAAGATGACGGCCTGTCAGGCGCAACCAAAGGGTCAGGATAAGAACAAGCCAGGGGATAGTTCCCTGGAGCCAGAGGAGAAAGAATTTGGACCAGGTTTGAGGCCGACGGCTTATAAGAAAAAGACCGGAAAGGATTAAAAGGAGGGTCCCGGCTATCAGCAGTATGGTCGGGAGAAGGGGGTAGAGGGGTCCGGGAAAGGGACTGAGGAGAAGGGCGAATTTGGGAAAACCGGTACTGATGGCCGAAAAATTCCTGAAAACCATCTGTTCAATCGACAGCGGTTCTCGCCTGTTGTTGGTCAGATAGATTTTAGGAGGGGGGGGACCGGCAAGGCTAAGGCGAAAAACGATTTCCGATTTCCTTGTACAAGGTCGGAAAACCACTGCTGGGCTGGAAAGGCCCAGGATTTCGAGGGTTGAACAATCCTGAGCTTCCTGACAGCGGATCCTTAAATCAAATCGCCGCCACCAGTCCGGTATAGAACTGGTATCGACTGTGATCCGTGCCCCGGCCGGCATCGACAGGGCCGGTCCGTCAATATTGGCCGCCGGGCTGATGGGGCCAGTGAAAAAAAAGACCAGGGGAACCAACGGCAGAAGCAAAAACAGCCCCCATAGGCCCCATTTTTTTATGAGTTGAATCCGCAACGTTTCGCTTTCCCTTACCCTGTCCACTTTATTTCTTTACCATCTTCAGCCCGGACCATACTACCGTATTTTTCTTGAGGGGGGTAGTGGGTTTTTAGCGGGTGAAGCGAAAATTGATAGAAAATCCTGATATTCAAAGGGGTTAAAAAAGCAAATGGATTGATTTCCCTAAATTTGGTATATTCATATAGAAAAGTTTTCCGGAATGGGTGTTTCTGCCTGATATCGGGAGTTAAGCGGTCGGTAAAAAGGCTTCGAATGAAATATTTTGTCACATTTATTGCTCTAAATCATAGAATATTTGTCCATTTCGTGAAGACTGATAAATAATTTATTTACCATTTAACCTTTGAGTTGCTTTATTGGTACTGCCTAACGGAGTCACCAATGTATCATTGCCCTATCGTTACCATGCTTTTCGCTGCGTGGCCTTCAGCCCTGAAGATTTGGGTCACGGATCAACGCTGCGGTCTGCTATTAGAAAAAGAAGAAAATGAAGACGACTCAGTATTTCGAACATGTGCGTAACAGGCCGGACCGGGCCAGAATTAAAATCGAATGGATCCATAGGGTGATTGCGTTTCCCGTCAAAACCGAAGTTCAGGCGGACGGAAGAATAAAAAAGTGGGCATGGATTGTTGAGGAGGGCAAATTCCTGCGCGTCATCTTGCTCGAGGATGGCGAGACCGTCCATAATGCATTCTTTGATAGATCATTCAAGGAGAAACAACAATGAAGGTCAAGTATTTTCCTGACACCGATACGGCACTGGTCGAGTTCACCGATAAAGAAGTGGCGGATACAAAGGAAATCAGTGAAAACATCTATGCCGATCTCGACGATCGAGGTAATCTCGTGAGTATGACCATAGAGCATGCTCGCAAGAATGCGGGATTGCATGAGTTCTCATTTCAAGAGGTGATAGGCCCGCCGGAGAATGGTCGAAGAATCTCGTAAATCGAAATCCGCTTCCGCTCCACCGGTTACGCGGGCAGGTAATTAATGGAGGAGACTATTCCATGTCATGCTATTTCAGACATATGAAGGGTATTCTTGAAGAGGCCGGAATCGTGGTCACCCCGAAAAATAAAAAGGAAGTGGACAGGATTATTCACGGGATTATGGAGGTGGAGTACAAAAACTGTTCTCCCGCCTGGAAAGCGATAAAAGAAAAAATCCTGGGGGATGACAAAACCAGGAAGCAGTTTATGAAAAAACTGAAAGGTAGTTTAAAGACGATATAAAAAGAGGTACGAAGTCGAAACCAAAAGGCCCGACTTCGTACCGTGGAATGAAAAAGTTTGATAGGAAATTTTTATTCAGGTGTATTGAATTCCTCCCCACACCAGCTTTCACTACCCCGTCATATCATCAATTAAAGCCCTTCCGGGATAAGCCCCTTTCTCCAGCTCCTCGAGGACCTGGGGGAGTTCCGATAATTTGGCCCTGCGGCTGATATGGGTTTGGACCTTGCCGTCGGCAACCAACTGCACCAGCTCCCGCATTTCTTCCACGGTTCCCACGGCCGAGGCCATAATTAATGGATCCCGGGCTAACAGGTCCAGGGGGGAGATGGACATGGCCCCTTCACTGGCGGCGGGCATGCCGACGCTGATGAAGACCCCGCCCCGGCGCATCAATTTCAATCCGAGTTCGAAGGCTTCAATTTTCGGAGCGAAAACGATACTGGCATAAACTCCGCCGAATTTTTCCTTGGCAAATTTTACCGCTTCGTCGACCTCGACCGCAAAGTCAGCACCCAGGCCTAGGATAAAATCCATTTTTTCTTTACCCACATCGACGCCGACCACCTTATATCCGAAGGCCTTGGCAATCTGGACCGCATAGTGGCCGAGTCCCCCGGCGGCCCCGACAATGGCCACCGGTTTTCCGGGCCATATTTCAAATTTAAGCAGTTTTTTCACCGCACTGTAGGCTGTTAATCCGCCACAGGCCAGGGGTACGGCATCGTTTCCGACCGCCTCCGGCAGTTTGACCAGGGATTTTACCCATAAAGAAATATATTCGGCATAGGCCCCGGAAATCCCTTTGGACTCTTTGCAGAGGCGGGGTCTTCCGCTGAGGCAATATTCACATGCCCCGCACCAGTAACCTCCTCCTGAACCTCCCAGGCCTAGGATAACGCGATCCCCCTTCTGGACGTATTTTTCCGCCCCCGGCCCCAAGTCTTCCACAATTCCAATGCCTTCATGGCCCAAAGGAAAGGGGAAAGGGCGGGCGAAGCGGGGCCAGTCCCCTTTGACCAAATGAAGATCCGAATGGCACACTCCGGCGGTGACCATTTTGATTAGGGCTTCCTCATGTTTTGGGGTAGGTTTCGACACCTCTTTGATTTCCAATTTTCCATTCTCTAAAATTGCTGCGCGCATTTTTGTCCTCCTCCTTAAAGATGGATCTCAGGCTACTTAACAAAACAAATTTTCTCTCCACTCCGCAGGCTCCCATGATGATCACAAAAAAGAACCAACCATTCAAGCTCAACCCGTTAGAACCCAACTCCCCCCGGGGATTGTTCCTGATTATTTTAGGAAAAGGATCCGCCAAACGGAGCGCAGGGCTGAAATCGGATGATTCCCTCAAAGATAAGATACCCTGGCCGGATTTCTGGCCACTGTCCGGAGGTATTGAATATCCGGGTGACCGGTCATGAAGGAAAGCATGACATTATGTTCCAGCGGAACTTTGAGCAAGGTTTTCAGGTCCGGCGAGGCGTTTAAAGCCGTGGATAAAAACCCGCTGAAACAGGTCCCCAATCCCAGGGCTTCGGCCATAAGCACCATCTGCATGGCGGCCAGACCGGCATCCACGCCGAAGGGAGAGGCTTTTTCGGGATGAAGATGGAGCACGATAATGACCGGGGCAAAGAAAAAAAGGAGGTCCTTCCCTTGTTCGTAGAGTCGCCCCAGGCTGCGCCAGAGCGGGGCATAACCCAGTTTGACATCAGCCCGGGGCGGTAAGGGATCTCCGTTCTTTCGATGCCTTTCCAGGGCCTCCTGGATGGCCAGAGCTTCTCCTCTCAAAAAGTCATGGATTTTTTTCCGGAGGGTCTCGATGATCTCCGGTGAATAGAGGACCAGGAAATGAAGGGGCTGCCGGTTCCCACCGGTAGGGATAAACCTTCCGGCTTGAATGATTTTATCCAGAGCTGCTTTAGAAACGGGGTCCTCTTTAAAGAACCTGATGCTCCGCCGTAACCGGAAAAAAGCCAGGAGAGCATCCGGTGTCGGCCTTTGGTTTTCCGGTAAGACGGATTCAAATTCTTCGGCATCTAAGGGATGAAGGGTAAAGGCGTCTTCCGGGCAGATACTTTTACAGTGCCCGCAAAGGATACAGCGGTCAGGGGCCTTTATACGGGCTGAGTCTCCTCCCAGTTCAATGATACTCCGGGTGCAGACGTCCACACAACTTCCACAGAGAACACATTTTTCCTGATCAATTGTAACAAGGAGCCGCTCCATGGTTTCCTTTCTTTCCGAAGAGACTGAAATAAATGCCCATTTTCAGGGACTGGATTGTCATAAAGGCCTTTTCTTTTCAGGGGAATGATAGGGATAAATTTATTGTTTTTGTATCTTCCATAGCTTAATCGATTTCATCCGTCAAGGCAACCCGATAGTCATCATTTTTTTCATCACAGAAAGAACAAATTTCGCTGCCCTTATACAAAAAGTTGCAAGAAACCCAAGGGAACAGAAAAAGATTTTCTTAAGTTTCAAGTTGTTGGTTGGGATTCTTTGTTGGAATGGTAATTGCATAAGAAAAAGTAACAACATTGTCTGAAAAAGGCAAACCATCCGAAAGGGTGGGACGCAAAGCCACTGGCCTAAGTCTTCATTAAAGATACGGTAGCAGGGCCGCCAGACGCAGCATCCTCGTGCTGTGTCTTGTAACGAACAGTTTTTCTACCGGAGGGTGCTGTTATGAAAAAATCCGACCGCTATCGGTCCGTTCAATCCAAGCCCGGCAGGGCAATCGGTTATTTTACTTTTCTTTCAATTCTCTTAACAATTTTTCTATTTCTCCCCTTTCAGCAAGGGCAATGTGGCGAGGTCTCACTCGCCTGGGACCCCAACAGTGAACCGGATTTGGCCGGCTATGTAATTTATTACGGGACGGCGTCACAAAATTATCAAACCAATATTGATGTCGGAAACGTCACCACGTATACGGTACCCGGACTTCAAACGGGAATTACCTATTATTTAGCGGCTACGGCCTATAATACCCAGGGACTGGAGAGCGGATATTCCAATGAAGTGGTCTATACCGTTCCCGGCTGCACTTATACCATTTCACCTTCAAGCGCCTCCTTTTCCGTATCAGGCGGATCAGGGAGTGTCCTTGTCGAAACCCAGGCCGGTTGCAACTGGGGGACTTCGTCTGCAGCTTCCTGGGTGACAGTCAATACCGGTTCCGGCACGGGTACTGGGACCATGACCTACTCGGTCTCTACCAACAGCGGAGGAAGCCGAATGGCCAGCCTTACCGTGGCCGGGAACGTCTTTACTATTACACAAGCCGGGCAGTCCACCTACACCATCACAGCCACGGCCGGTTCGGGAGGGACGATTACCCCTTCGGGCTCGGTGACGGTCCAGGCCGGCGGGAGCCGGAGTTTCAGCATTGCCCCGGCCTCGGGATATACCATTGCATCCGTGACGGTGAACGGGGCATCGCAAGGGGCGATCAGCTCATATACCTTCAGCAATGTCAATGCCAACCAGAGCATCAGCGCCACTTTCAGTGCCATTCCCAATTATACCCTGACAGTGAGCAAGACCGGGACGGGCAGCGGCACGGTGACCAACAGTCCGACAGGGAGCAGTTTTGCCCCCGGGACGGTAGTAACGCTGACTGCGGCAGCGGACAGTAATTCGGTTTTCAGCGGATGGTCAGGGGGATGCACAGGGACGGCCTCCACCTGCCAGGTGACCATGAGCGCCAATGTCAGCGTAACGGCCAGTTTCACCCTCAAGACCTATACCATCACAGCCACGGCCGGTTCGGGGGGGACGATTACCCCTTCGGGTTCGGTAACAGTCCAGGCCGGCGGGAGCCGGAGCTTCAGCATCAGCCCCTCCTCCGGGTATTCGATTTCGAGCGTGACGGTGAACGGCGTCTCGCAAGGGGCGATCAGCTCTTATGCCTTCAGCAATGTCAATGCCAACCAGAGCATAAGCGTCGCTTTTACGACCATCCCCAATTACACCTTGTCAGTGAGCAAGAGCGGGACCGGCAGCGGCACGGTGACCAACAGTCCGGTGGGGAGCAGCTTTGCCCCAGGTACGGTGGTGACACTGAGCGCAGTGGCGGACAGCAGCTCGGCCTTCAGCGGCTGGTCAGGGGGATGCACAGGGACGGCCTCCACCTGTCAGGTGACTATGAACGCCAATGTCAGCGTCAGCGCCGGGTTCGCGCTCAAGACCTACACCATCACAGCCACGGCCGGTTCGGGAGGGACGATCACGCCATCTGGAACGGTGACGGTCCAGTCCGGCGGGAGCCGGAGCTTCAGCATCAGCCCCTCCTCCGGGTATTCGATTTCGAGCGTGACGGTGAACGGCGTCTCGCAAGGGGCGATCACCTCTTATGCCTTCAGCAATGTCAATGCCAACCAGAGCATAAGCGTCGCTTTTACGACCATCCCCAATTACACCCTGACGCTGAGCAAAAGCGGGACTGGCAACGGCACGGTGACCAACAGTCCGACAGGGAGCAGTTTTGCCCCCGGGACGGTAGTAACGCTGACTGCGGCAGCGGACAGCAATTCGGTTTTCAGCGGCTGGTCAGGGGGATGCACAGGGACGGCCTCCACCTGTCAGGTGACTATGAACGCCAATGTCAGCGTCAGCGCCGGGTTCACGCTCAAGACCTATACCATCACAGCCACGGCCGGGACGGGAGGGACGATTACCCCTTCGGGCTCGTTGACGGTCCAGGCCGGCGGGAGCCAGAGTTTTACCATCGTACCCAACACCGGATATCGAATCTCCGCTGTAGTTGTGGATGGGATGCCCTGGAAGACGGTTTCCTCTTATACCTTTTCCAAAGTAAGCAGCAACCACACCATAACAGCGACTTTCCGCAGCAAACTGCGTTTCCTCCCTCGTTCGGATGTTGAAACGGGAAAAAAAGGAAATGTCAATATCATATATCCAATGCTGAAAGAAGAAGGCGGGAGGGTGGAAGCCATAGGGAAAAATGAGACAACCGCTTTCCAATACCCTCCCTCTTCCACTACGGGAACTGCACTTGGCTCCGGCTTGGGGTCCGATAGGAAGGGAATTTCCAACCTATCGGCCCTTCCCCTTGCTTCTGTATCGAAAGCCTCGGCAGCGGTCATCAGAACCAATGACTTCAGTGGATTAAGAAATAGTTATCCTTCCGGTTCCCCATGGAGCGGAGGCCCCGGTAACCCTGTTGAAATATCTATCAATGGAAACGATCTCACTACACCGGCCACCGTTTCTTCCCCGGTTGAGACCAGGACCGGCCCCAATTCAGCTTTAGAGGCGGTCTCTGAGGAGAATAGAAGATTTCAGAAGAGGAATAGCCATCGGGAGACCATAGCGGTCTGGACCAAGAAGGGGATTATCTATACGGACTTGGCTGCCTTGGCTGACTTTTCCTGCCGTGAATGGGAAATTGATGGCACGAAAGATCTGAATAATGACAACCAGACGGATATCCTCTGGAAGTGCAGGACCGCCGAACGATAGGTTCGAAGGTCCCCTTGGGTATGAAGAGGAAGGTTTTTCTCCCTTGTTTCGAATCCCAACCCGGACCAGCCGGAACCAAAATTGGAAATCCGATTATTCTTTATTTGGTCCGGGTAAATTTTCCATTTTAGAATAAATTCTATCCAATTTGCGTAGAATTCTATTCTTAAGTCACTAACGAATTAAATTTATACACAAACCTCATTTCAGGCAGGGGGAAACACAACCGCTGGAAGGTTCAGTGACTGTGTTTCCCCCTTTTCCTTCCCCGGGGAGCAGGCTTCCGACTTCGGCGGCGCCAAAGATCGAATGCCCCTTTCCTTGCCATTGTTTTCCCTTGACAATAACCTGGATTATAAGGCAGCATAAAAAAAGACCGGTTTATCCTGAAGCCCATCCTTTTTTAGGATAAAATCAGCGTTAGAAAAAAGCAGGGGAAGGAATCCTCCTTCCTTAAATCCCATTCACTTCTAAACGGTTGTGAGACCTTTACTAGTAGGAAAATAATATGCACGAAATGTCCCTGGTTCAGAATATTATTGATATCGTGGAACAGGAAATGGAACGCCATGGCGTGGAACAATTGAAGGCCATTCATCTGGCTGTCGGCCGCATGTCGGCTGTGGTTCCCGAACAGATGACCTTGTGTTTTGAAATACTTACCAGTAAGACCAAACTGGCCGGCACGGCTTTAAAGATGAGGATGGTTCCTATAACCTATCAATGTGGAGCCTGTGAACGGGAATTCACTTCGGAGGGTATTGTCTCGCAATGCCCTTCTTGCAGCTCTGAAAACCTGGAAATGATCTTCGGTCGGGAATTAAAAATTGAATCTATTGAAGTTACGGATTGATCCGTTATTGCCGTTCTTACGGTAGAGGAGGAGATCGTGAAAATCCCTGTGGTAAGGAATATTCTGGAAGTCAATGACCGGATCGCTGACCAAAACCGTGAAATCTTTGACCGGAACCGGTTGTTGGTAATCAATCTGATGTCCAGTCCCGGCGCGGGGAAAACCAGCCTCCTGGAAAAGACCATCGAAACCTTAAAAGAACGAGTCCATATCGGGGTAATTGAAGGAGATATCCAATGCAGCTTTGATGCCGAGCGGATCGCTAAAAAAGGGGTGCAGGCCCTTCAGATCAATACAGACGGGGCCTGTCATCTGGACGGCAATATGATCCGGGAGGCTATGACCCAGATGGACCTTTCCTCCCTTGATTTGCTGGTGGTGGAAAACGTAGGAAACCTGGTTTGCCCGGCTGAATTCAAGGTCGGGGAGGACATGAAAATCATGCTCCTTTCCGTAACCGAGGGGGATGATAAACCCCTCAAATACCCTCTTATGTTTCAAGAAAGCCGAGTGTTGATCATCAACAAAATCGATCTGCTCCCTTATGTGGATGCCAAAGTGGAAAACATCAGAAAAGCCGTGGCCCAACTGAATAGGGATATGATCATTTTTGAGCTTTCCTGCCGGACCGGTGAAGGGCTCGAGGCTTGGACTAATTGGCTGGAGGAACAGGTGAAACTGAAAAAGGCCTAACTACGCATTATTCCAATCCATCAGGATGTAATTATCCTGGGATTTCGGGAGGACATCATGCCGGGGATGAAAATCAATGGATTCGAGCTTTATTATGAAGATCACGGACAAGGGGAAGCGATAGTTTTTCTCCACGGTTTCACCGGAAGCGGCCAGGATTGGCGTTACCAGCTGAAGGCCTTGCCCGGGAAATATCGCGGGATTACCCTGGACTTCAGGGGGCATGGAAAATCAGAGGCCCCGGAAAAGGAAAAGGATTTTTCCATCTATCTCAACAGTGAAGATGTGTTGGGATTGCTGAATCATTTGAGCCTAGACCGTTGTTGTCTGGTGGGTCATTCCATGGGCGGGTTTACTGCCCTTCAATTCGTCCTCGATCATCCGGAGCGGGTTAGCGGCCTGGTTCTGGTGGATACCTCCAGCGGTGAATGGGATACTGTTCCCGGATACGCCGAACTAAGGGCAAAACTGGATGAACTGGCCAGCACCCAAGGTCTTGAAGCCGCTTTCGCCTATGATTCGGCCAACAATCCGATCCGAATCCAACGTTTCCAGAGGCAACCGGAACAAAGGGAAATCAACCGCAGAAAAACCGTCGGCACCTCGGTAAACGGGTATATCTATACGCCCCGTTCTTTTGGGAAATGGCAGTCGGTCACTTCCAGGCTGGGAGAAATCAAGGTGCCGACTCTCATAATCCGGGGAGAGGAGGACCTGGGATTCGTCAAGTCTTCCGAGGTCCTTAAGACGTCCATTAATGGGGCAGAGCTGATAGTCGTCCCCGGCGCCTATCATAACCCCCATGAGGAAGCTCCGGAGATTTTTAACAAGGTTTTTATGAAATTTGTGAGTGCGATCTCCTGGTAGGAGAAGGGAAAGGTCGCTGAACGAGATAACGGAATATTTTCAGAAATTAAGCGGAGCGGGACCGGGAAGGTCCCGCTCCGGCTTAGTCACTTACGAATAGAATTCTACGCAAATTGGATAGAATTTATTCTGAAATGGGAATTTACCCGGACCGAAAGGAGAATTTTCAGAATTCCTTTTTGGTACCGGCTGGTCCGGGTTGGGGTTATCTCCTGAAATCTTTAAATCCTTTGCCCTCCTTAGCCAATATTTCCAAAAGAGGTGCCGGCTTCCAGTCCGGACCTTCCTTCTTTTCAAATTCAATCATCTTGTCGTAGATTTTTTTCAACCCTACCAAATCGGCGTAAAACATGGGGCCTCCGCGATAAATGGGCCAGCCATATCCATAAATCCAGATGACATCAATGTCACCGGGACGGATGGCGATTCCTTCTTCCAGAATCTTGGCCCCTTCGTTGATCATGGGATAAATACATTTTTCCAGGATCTCCTCATCGGAAATGGCCCGCTGGGAGATGTTATGCTCGACGGCAAAATCCTTGATCATCTTTTCCACCAGCGGCGAGGGGATGGGGGTCCGATTTCCCGGCTGATAATCGTAAAAACCGGCATTGGTCTTTTGTCCCAAACGACCGGCCTCACAGAGTCTCTCTCTCAGGGTCGCCCCCTTGGAAGTGGCCTTGTTCCAACCGATATCCAGACCGGCCAAATCGCTCATGGTAAAGGGGCCCATGGGGAAACCGAAATCAAAGATGACTTTATCGATCTGCTGTGGTGAACCGGTTTCCAGGATCATTTTGTTGGTTTCCCGGGACCTTTGGGCCAGCATTCGGTTGCCGACAAAACCCTGGCAGACACCGACCAGGACGGCGATTTTTTGAATCCGTTTTCCAAAAGCCATGGAAGTGGCGATTACATTTTTAGCGGTTTTTTCTCCCCGAACGACTTCCAATAGTCGCATAACATTGGCTGGGCTGAAAAAGTGCAGGCCGATGACGCTTTCCGGGCGAGACGTGGCCGAGGCGATTTCATTGATGTTCAGGGCTGAGGTGTTGGAGGCCAATATGGCGCCGGGTTTGCAAATTTTATCCAGTTTGGCGAAGATCTCTTTTTTCAGATCCATATTTTCATAAACAGCTTCTATGACCAGATCCACCTCTTTAAAGTCGTCCAGAGAAAGGGTCCCCTGAATCAGGGACATGCGTTTTTCCACATCCTCTTTAGTCATGCGTCCCTTAGCCGCCGTATTTTCATAATTTTTTCGGCAAATAGCAAGACCCTTCTCCAACAACTGCTGGTTGACTTCCATAATGAGCACGGGAATTCCCACATTGGCGCAGTTCATAGCGATCCCGCCGCCCATGGTCCCGGCACCAACGATTCCGACTTTGTTGATGGGAATCTGAGGGGTATCCGCCGGGACATCGGGGATTTTGGCCACTTCCCTTTCGGCGAAAAAGGCATAGCGCTGAGCTGCGGACTGGGAGCCCATCATCAATCGGACAAAGAGCTCACGCTCCTTTTTTAAACCCTCTTCGATGGGCAGGTTAACGGCGGCCTCTACCGCGACGATACAGGCCTGGGGGGCTTCAAAGCCCCGTTTGGTTTTGGCCAAGGCTTTGCGGGCTTCAGCGAAAAGTTCCGGCTTGTCTTTAGCGGCTTCCACTTTTTCCCGACGGTCACGGATTCTTCGCAGGGGCCGGTTTTCCTTCAGTACTTTCTGAGCGAAGGTTACCGCTCCGGTCACCAGATCGCCCTCCACGATTTCATCAATCAAACCTTCCTTTAAGGCCTCCTGGGCGCTGATTTGATTTCCGGTGGCAATCATTTGTATGGCTTTTTCCACACCCACCACCAGGGGTAAACGCTGGGTTCCTCCGCCACCGGGCAGGAGACCCAAAAGGACTTCCGGCAAACCGAACCGGGCGGTAGGTACGGCCACCCGAAAATGGCAGACCAAGGCCGTTTCCAGTCCTCCTCCCAGGGCTGTGCCGTGGATGGCGGCGATAACCGGCTTGGGGGCATTTTCCATTAAGGTGAAAGCAACCTCCAACCCCGGTTCCTGCATCGGTTTGCCGAACTCTGTGATATCGGCCCCGGCGATAAAGGTTCGTCCGGCGCAGGCGATGACCAGGCCTTTGACCGAATCATCCTCCATGGCCGCTTTGACTCCCTCCACTAATCCTTTGCGGACGCCAATACTGAGAGCGTTGACCGGAGGATTAGAAATCATCAGAACAGCAAAACCCTCTTTTTTTTCCAGATCGACTACTTCGGTAATTTTAGCCATAACTTCCCCCTTTTACCTAATAAAATATAAAAAATGGTTTTTTAACTCTGAAGAATTCTTATCATGAAAAAATGTCTTTTTTGTGTCAAGTGAATAATCTTAATCCCGAATGATTTATTAGATCATTGCCATTCCGGTTTCTCAATTAAACAGTTCCTCCGGGGAAAAACCCAATAAAATTTTTCTCTTTTATTGATTATACCCCGGGGGGGAGATCTTTCAGAGCCCTTTCAGAAATCGATATTTCCAGGCCATAACTATCGGCCTTGTCAATTAGGGACCTCATAACTCATCATTATTTAAAAGAAATTTATATTTTATCCATTCTGCCAAAAAAATATCAGGAAGGAATAAAAAATTTCTTGACAATATATTTAACCCGTTATAATAAATTTGACCATAGATACAAAATTTAAATTAAAAGATAAATATCGAACTTAAGTTAATTAAAAACCATTTTTGGGCTAAAGGTAACATGCCCTATTTCAGAAAAGGAATAATCGGTCTGGGAAGAAAGAATACCTTTTCTGAAATCAAATTCACCAAAGATCACCTGACGGAAAAAAGTAAGGCGCGGAAGATAAGTTCATAGTCCAAAGTGGAATAAAGGGGGAGTAATGAAAAGCAAAAAACGTGTAGCCATCATCATGGGGGCCGGAGGGGCTCTGGCTAGTGTAATCAGCCGGGTATTTTCCGAATCCGACGTCCAGGTGGTGGGTGTGGATATAGAGGAAAACCGACTTAAAAAAATGAAAGAGATTGCCGGAAATAAACCGATGGTTCTTCTCTGTGATATCACCCAAAGAGCGGAGGTGGAAAAGGTTAGACAAGAAGTGGAAAAAAAACTCGGCCGAGTCGACATTCTGGTCAATTGCCAGGGAGCGATGAAAAATGAACTGCTGGTCAAGCTGACCGATGAAGCCTGGGACAAAACGCTTTCCGTTCAATTGGTCGGGACACGTAACTCCATGCAGGTCTTCGGACCTATGATGCGTGAAGCTAAATATGGCCGGATTGTAAACCTGAGTTCTATTGCCGTCCAAGGTTCACTGGCCGGATCGAGCTATGGTGCGGCCAAAGGGGGCATTGAAGGATTGTCTCGGGCAGCGGCTCTGGAGTGGGCAAAATACGGAATCACCATCAATTGTGTGGCGCCAGGGTTGATCAACGCCGGGCTTTTCTTAACCACCCCGGAACATTTTCGTAAGAAAGGGATTGAGCATGTTCCGATGCAGAGGGCCGGGGAACCGGAGGAGGTCGCTTATCTGGTTCGTTTTCTGTGTTCTGAAGAAGCCAGTTTCATTACCGGTCAAACCGTTTATGTCTGCGGGGGAATGTCCATTTATCATGGAATTTGAAAGGAGCGTATCATGAGAATATGCATTGTAAATGTCAATGAAGAATCGGTTTCAGGCCCCTACACGGAGCTGCTGACGAAGAACTTCAACAAAATCAAACGGGGTGACACGGAACTGGGCTGGAAATATGTGAAGAGACTCAAGCGGGCATCGGATACGGTGATGTCCTATTTTATTCAACTGAATAAAACAGAAATCATAGAATGTATGTACGAAGCCGGCCAGGAAGGATACGACGCCGTTATGGTCGCCTGTTCGGGTGATCCGGGGGTTGGCGAGGCATCGGAAATTGTCGATATCCCGGTTATCGGGCCCATGGAGGCGGCCTTGTTTCTGTCTTGCATGTATGGAAATAAGTACGGGATTCTTACGGTGGAAGACAGGCGCTGGGCGGAATTTTGTGAAGAGATGACTGTGCGCTATGGTATACACAACCGTCTTTCCGGGGTAGAGAGAATTTCGATCCCTTCTTTGGAAGCTTTTACCAAAGGATTCAATGACCTGCCAAGGATGAGAGAAGAATTAATCGCCAAATCGAGAAAATTAATCGAAGGTGGGGCCAATTCGATTGTCATCGGCAGCGCCGGTTTAAGTACCATAGCTTCCGCCGCGGATCTCTGTAAGGTTCCGGACTCTGATGCCCCCATCTTTGATTGTTTGAGTATGGGATTAAAAATGGCGGAGCTCAGGGCCGATCTGCACCAGAAGATGGGAATGCCACCCATAAGCCGTGTGGGGTCCCATGAAATGTTGAAGGAAAAAGATATCCTGCGCGTGAGATCCCTTTTCAATATGAAATAAAAGGCCTTAATCCAACTACCCAGGGAAGGGAAATCTCATGGGAAAAAGATTTTTGAAAACCGTTATCGAAGAAAACCTGGCGATCCTCACCATAGATAACCCTCCGGTCAATGCCCTCAGTCCTGAAGTGACCAAGGATTTAGATGATACCTTTAAGGAACTGAACGAACGAAAGGATGTTCGGGCGGTTATTTTGACGGGACAGGGGCGCACTTTTGTGGCTGGGGCCAATATTCGTGTTTTCCTGGAAATGGATCGGGATAAGGGAGAAAAGTACGCCCTGACCGTAACGGAACTGCAGCAAAAAATCCAGGAATTCAACTGGCCGGTCATTGCGGCCGTTAACGGTTATGCCCTGGGCGGCGGATGCGAGTTAGCCATGGCCTGCGATATCCGCATCGCTTCGGACAAGGCATTTTTCGGACAGCCGGAAATCACCCTGGGAGTTATTCCCGGGGCCGGGGGCACCCAGCGTCTCCCGCGGTTGGTGCCGGTAGGGAAAGCCAAGATGCTGCTTTTTACCGGCAGGCGCATCAATGCTCTCGATGCGGAGAGGATCGGGTTAGTCGATCAGGTGGTACCAGCCGGAACGGAACTGCAGGAAGCAAAAAATCTGGCCAAAGAAATAATGAAAACCGCACCGTTGGCCCTGCGAGGTGTCAAAAAGGCCATCAATCGGGGGTTACAAATGCCCTTGGTCGATGCCCTGCAAATGGAAGCTTATATCTTCGGGGAACTCATGGAAACCGATGATGTCCGTGAAGGGGTCCAGGCCTTTCTGGAAAAAAGGGATCCCCGATTTAAAGGAAAATGAAAAATCGCCGAAGTGCACCGGACTATTTACTTTGTGGAAAATTTAGACGCTCTTTGTAAAGAGCAGCAATAAATTGAAGGAGGTTACCATGAAAAAGAGGGATCTATTAATGCGGGTGGCAGGGGCAATGATCTTCCTGTTGATTTTTTTCGCTCCAGGGGTTTTCGCAAAAGAATATCAAGATACGGTTCAGGGTTTTTCCATCATTTACCCTGACGGTTGGATAGTTGAGAAATCTGAGATCCCGGATATTTTTTTTGTCACAGACCCGGCTAAATTCCCCTGGCTGACAGCCGGAGTTTCAAAGGCCGTGGATTTTACCGCTGCCGTCCAGGCCCATATGAAGGGGTGGACCAGCGGCCTGGTCTTAAAGCCGATCAGGGAAACGCTGACCCAGGGCGGAACAAAAGCTTTCATGATGGAAGTCGAGTACGTAGTCAGGGGATATGATTCCCGAGGGCTGGTCTTAGGTATTCAGGACGGGGGAACATGGGCCATGGCCGCCTTTTCCACAGCGCCCCCCTGGGGGCAGTACGACGAAGCGGAATTCTTGAAGGTGCTGAAAACGCTTAAATTCAAGAAATAGCAAGGTTTTTGTAAAAAGGATTGATTGGATCAGGAAGGGAACCCATGGGCGCTGACAAACGGGAAATAAAGCGTACTTTATCACGCAGGACTTTTTTAAAGCAGACGGTCAAGGCGGGTGTTGCTTTGACCGTGGCAGGCAGTTTGCCCCTTTCCCCTTCCTTAAGGGCCACCGCCTCTTCAGACAAGGATTACGATCTGCTGATCAAGGGCGGCACCGTTTATGACGGGACCTTGAATTCCCCCCGGCAGATCGATATCGGAATCAAAGGCGGAAAAATTACCGCTCTCGGAAATCTGACGGGGGCGGCCAAGATCATTGATGCTCAGGGGCTGGTCGTCACCCCCGGGTTCATTGATGTCCACACCCATTGCGATCAGGCATTCGAGTTCATGAATCCCCGTTTCCTGGCTGATACTTTTGCCGAGATGAAAGGAAACTTTAATTACCTTTATCAGGGGGTCACTACGGTGGTGACGGGGAATTGCGGTCTGGGGATCACCGATACCCAAAAGTGGCGGGATATGATCAAGACCATGTCCTTTGCCACCAATGTTTTTCATCTGGCCCCCCACGGGGCCATACGCGCTGAGCTTTTCGGGACCAATCAGCCGGGCGAACTGACGGCCAATCAACTGGAGGCCTTGAAGCAAAGGATTGGCGCTGAGATGGAAAAAGGGGCCGTAGGGGTTTCGACCGGGCTGGAGTATGCCCCTGGTCTTTTGGCCTCCACCAGGGAATTGATAGAAATCGCCAAGGTGGCCGGTCGCTTCGGGGGGATCTATACTACACACATGCGGGATGAAAGCGGAAGAACCCTGGAGGGAGGAAGGCAGGGGATTATGGCCGCCTTAGAAGAGGCCGTTGAGGTGGGGCGGAGATCCGGCACCCCGGTGGAGATTTCCCACTTTAAGATATTTGCGCCGGCCAATCATCTGGCGCCGTCCCGGGTCCTGGAGGTGGTGGAAAAAGCCCGGCGTGAAGGGATTGACCTCCATGCCGATCAGTACCCCTATGATGCCGCTTCAACCACGATTACCCAGTTGATTCCCATAAAATTCAGAGAAAAATTTTACGGTGGGGTCAAGGCGGAATTTAAAACGGAAAAGGGCAAGAAGGAAATAAAGGAAGCCATCGAGGCCACCTTCACGTATCTCCCTCCTGAAAAAACCTTGATCTCTTTTTACCCGGGCCATGCCGAACTGGAAGGGAAGACCCTGAAAGAGATCGCGGAAATCAAAGGCCTGAGCCCCTCGACCTGTTATGTGGAAATGGTATGCGGGAGGATTTGCCCCACCGGCATTTTTTTTGGAATGGACATGGGCCAGATCAAAGAGTTCGCCGCAAAGGATTATCTTCTGACCGCTTCGGACGGATATACGGTGATGAAAGGGAGCCAGCGGCCCCATCCCAGGTGTTACGGCACCTTTCCGAGAAAGCTGAAGGAATTTGCCATTGAAAATAAGATTCTCTCGCTGCCCGCGGCTATCCGCTCCATGACCTCCCTGCCGGCTGAAAAATTCAGAATTAAGAACAGGGGCCGGATCGAAAAAGGTTTTCAGGCCGATATCGCCGTGATTGATCTGGACAATTTTTCCGATAAGGCTACCTACCTGGAACCCCATCAGTATGCCACAGGTGTACGATATCTTTTAGTAAACGGCACTATCGTGATCGCCGACGGCCAGGCATCCGGCGGCGGTAAAGGGTTTATCCTTCAGCGCTAAAGCCTTATGGAAAAAACAACCGAAATCTACCCCCATTTATTTTCCCCCACGACCATCGGACCCCTGCGGTTAAAAAACCGAATCGTCATGGCCCCCATGGCGACCGGTCTTTTCGCTAAAGGACACTTGACTCCTCAGGCGAAGGCTTTCTATCTGGCCCGGGCCCGGGGAGGGGTCGGCCTGATAATAATCGGCGGCGTTTATGTTTATTGGCCCGCTTCGGCCGAACTTTCTTCCATCGGTTGCCATGCCCATTTGCAGGATGATTCCGTTCTGGAAGGATGGCAGGAACTCATCAAGGAAATACATTCTCACGGAACAAAAATCGGGGTCCAAATTTTTCATCCCGGACGGCAGGTCAGTCCTGCCCAATGGGGAGAGCCGTCGGTTGGTCCTTCCGCCGTAACCGGTCCGGGAGTCAAGGGAGTTCCTTCAGAGTTGACGATCGGGCAAATTGAAAAGATCAAAGACCTTTTTGCCGATGCGGCCAGAAGAGCAGAACTGGCCGGGTTTGATCTGGTTGAAATCCACGGCGCCCACGGTTATCTGGTCTCCAGTTTTTTATCCCCTTATGCCAATAAGCGGCAGGATGAATACGGAGGAAGTCTGGAAAATCGATCCCGTCTGGCCCTGGAGATTTTTAAAAAAATCAGAAAAAACACTTCCCCCCATTGGCCCATTGGAATTCGCTTCAATGGACAGGACTATATAGACGAAGGTCTCTTACTCCAGGAAACCCGCTTACTGGCCCCTTTACTGGAAAAAGCCGGAATGGATTTTTTAGATATTTCCTCCGGGGTTTACGGCAGCTATCCGGCCTTGATTCCCCTGGGAGAACCCCAGGGTTGCTTTGTCCCGGCAGCCGACGAAATCAAACAAGCGGTGAATATACCCGTTATCGGGGTCGGGATGATACAAGACGCCCCATATGCCGAACAAATCCTGGCGGAAGGAAAGGCGGATCTGATTGCCCTGGGACGATCGCTAATCGCCGATCCCGATTGGCCCAACAAGGCCGCCCAAGGAGCCCTTAAAGATATTCGCCCCTGTGTTCGCTGCAATCAGGGATGCGCCGACCGCATCGAACAAATCAACTTCTCCGGCCAAACCTTACCCATTACCTGCCTGATGAATGCGGAGGTAGGAAAAGAAGCAGATCCCCAGAAGAAAAGCGACATTCCGAAAAGAATTTTAGTCATTGGAGGGGGACCGGCCGGGCTTACTTTCTCTGCCCTGGCTGCCTCCCGGGGTCATTGGGTAACCCTGATCGAAAAGGAAAAGACTCTTGGAGGTCAATTCAAGTTGGCAGGTATTCCACCGACGAAGGATCATTTCCTGGAGGGACTGGACTATCTGTCAGACCAGGCAGTCAAAGCCGGGGTGACTATCCGGACAGGAATATCCTTTACTACCGGTCTGCTCCTGGAATTGAAACCTGATATCGTCATCATGGCCACGGGAAGCAGGCCTTTGATGCCTTCCATACCGGGAGTCGATTACGAAAATGTAGTTACGGCTCACGATGTTTTGGGCGGGGAGATACAGACCGGGGAAAGCGTTTTGGTGGTCGGAGGAGGGCTTATAGGCCTGGAGGTGGCTGATTATTTAAGTTCCAAGGGGAAAAAGGTCCAAGTAGTAGAAATTACTCCCCTGTTGGCCACAGGCATGGGGTCCATTGCCTGGATGAACCTACGACGTCGCTTAAAAAGAAACGCAGTGCGTTTATGGACCTCTTGTGAGGTCAGGGAAATCCGGGGGTCTAAGGTGGATCTGATTTGGCAAGGGCAGGAGCTGAAGATGGAGGGTGTTGACACCGTTGTTTTGGCTGTCGGGGTCGTTTCTCAAAATAGGCTTTTTGAAGAAATTAAAAAGGAGCATCAGGAAGTTTATCTGATCGGAGATGCAGCCCAGCCAGGAAATGCCTTGGTGGCCATCCATGAGGGAGCAGAAGTCGCTAAACGCATTTAGGAGAACCCCCCTGGAAAGCAGACTTCACAAAAAAAAGATGTTGAGGAGGAAATATGTTTAATCAAAGAGATCCGGTGGTCGTGGCCGCAGCTCGAACGCCTATTGGCACCTTTGGAGGAATGTTTAAAAGCCTTCATGATACGGATTTATCCATCCCGGTTCTGCAAAGACTGCTTGGTCAAGCCGGTCTTAAAGATCAACCTATAGACGACGTGATTTGGGGCTGCTGTTACCAGCGAAGCACCAATGAAACGAACCTGGCCCGCGTGGCTGCGATTAAAGCCGGAATTCCGGTGGAAACCCCCGGTATCACCTTGCAGCGCGTCTGTACGTCATCGCTTCAGGCCATAGTTTACGCCTCCTGGGCGATCCGCCTTGGAGAAGCCGATATTATTCTGGCCGGGGGCAGTGAATCCATGAGTACGGTTCCCTACACCATCGAAGGGGCTCGTTGGGGATTCAGGATCAGGGAGCAGGTTATTCGCGATCCCATGTGGGACGGTTTAACCCTGCTGGGAGTTGGGCCGGCCATGGGCCTGACCGCAGAAAACGTTGCCGAAAAATACCATATTACCCGGAAAGAGCAGGACGAACTGGCCCTGTCCAGCCACCAGCGGGCCATTCGGGCCATCACGGAAGGAAGATTCAAGGATGAAATTGTGCCTGTCCCTGTGCCTCAAAAACGGGGAGATCCCAAGATGATGGATACCGATGAACATCCCCGCCCTGATACTTCTTTAGCCGGGTTAGCTAAGCTGCCTCCGTCCTTTAAAGAAGGGGGGACGGTGACGGCCGGCAATGCCTCAGGCATCAATGATGGTGCGGCCGGTGTAGTGGTGACGTCTTGGGGAAAAGCTAAGGCCCTGGGTTTGAAACCGATGGCCCGGATTGTCAGTTCAGGAATTGCTGCCCTGGATCCGGCTTACATGGGAATCAGTCCGGTGCCGGCTATCCAAAAGGCCTTGAGCAAAGCCGGATGGACACTGAAAGATATTGAATTGATTGAATTGAACGAGGCTTTCGCCGCCCAATATCTGGGTTGCGAAAAGCTGCTCGATCTTAATCGGGAGATTACCAATGTCAATGGCAGCGGGATCGCCCTGGGCCATCCGGTGGGTTGCTCCGGGGCCCGTATCACCACCACTTTGCTTTACGAAATGGAAAAACGGGGAGTCAAAAAAGGCCTGGCTTCCCTTTGTGGAGGCGGAGGGGTCGGTTTGGCCGTATTGTTTGAAAAACCATAATCTGAAGAGACCCTGTTAAAGGGAAATAAGGAGGTCAACATGAAAAAGCAGTTAGGATTGTGGGTGGTATTTTTCGTAATTTGTGGTTGGGGATTCCTATGCTTTCCCGATGGTTCGGAAGGGGCAGCTCCGAAAGAGGTCCTGATCGGTCACCTGGAACCCCTGACCGGGGGCTCGGCAGCTACAGGGCAATCTTTAAAGATGGGTGCGGAATACGCGGTGGAAGAGATAAACGCCCGCGGTGGAATTAAATCCATGGGGGGGGCCAAACTAAAGCTGATCCCCGCTGATCACCAAGGCGTTCCCCAGGTGGGTATTGCCGAAACGGAACGGCTGATTCGAGAAGGGGTTTCTATGATTATCGGACCCTGGTACAGTTCTATCGCCCTGGTAGCCACACAGACGGCCGAAAGACAAAAAATTCCTTTCCTGGTGGATATCGGTATCGCCGATCAGATCACCGAGAGGGGGCTCAAATATACCTTTCGTATGTGTACGCCGGCCAGTTGGATTATCCGCAAGAGCTTCGGCCATATGATGGCAGCGGCTAAAAGCCATAATGCTGTTCCGAAGACGATCTCTCTGATCTATGAAAATTCAGCCTATGGTCAGAGTAATGCCACCTTTATGAAAGAAGCCTGCCAAAAGGGGGGTATTCAAGTCTTGCTGGACATTCCCTATGACCGGAAGCAGATGGATTTTTCCAGTGAGGTTCGGAAGATTAAGGCGGCCAATGCGGACATTATTGGATATACCTCTTATATCGCCGACGGTATCCAATTACTCCGGACCATGAAGGAACAGGGAATACGACCGATGATGATGGTGGGGGTCAATGACGCCGCCTTTACCGAAATGAAGGCTTTCAAAGAAGCCTTGGGGGATTATTCGCATTACATTATTGATTATATGGGCCATGCCATGAACCGCAAGGACCCTCGTTATAAAGCCCTGGTGGAGGGGATTGCCAAAAAATATAAAAAAGATGCCGATTACCCGGTAGAAATCGGATATCAATCGATTTATTTGGCCAGGGAGGTTTTGGAGTTGGCCAAGTCCAGTGACCGGGAGAAAATCCGCGAAGCCTTCACCAAATTGAACTATAAAAATCATATGATGGCTTCGGAAGAACCGATTCGTTTCGGCCCCGACGGTCAAAATCAAGGGGCCGATGCCTATTTTCAACAGGTTTTCCCTGATGTCCTTACCCCCCCGATTGTCTGGCCGGCCAAATTCGCCGAGCGCAAGATCGTCTGGCCCGATCCTGCCTGGAAGAAATAATCGAATTGGAATGGAGGGGTCCGGGAATTTTCTTGCCTTCCCGGACCCGGCCGGGGAGGCAGGCATCCTATGTCCTTTTTAACAGAGTTTTTAGCGGCATTAATTTACGGCATCCTTGCCGGGGGAGTGTATGCCCTGATTGCCGTGGGACTGTCTTTATACTTCGGACTGATGGGTATTGTTAATTTTGCCCACGGTTCCATAGTCATGTTGGGCATGTATGCCGCCTACTACTCCTTTACCCTTCTTGGGCTTCATCCTTATCTAAGCCTGGTCCTGGTCATTCCTCTGTTTTTTCTTTTCGGAATGGCCTTGGAAACCGGCTTGTTCCGCTTTATGTACAAGGCACCGCATAACAACCAGTTTCTCCTGACCTGCGGACTGATGATCGTTATCAATAATATAGCCTTGACCGCCTTTACGGCCAACACGCGGACTCTTCAGATCCCCTTTCTGGAAGCCGGCTTCTCGGTGGGGGGGATCGTTATTTCCTACGGACGATTTTTGGCTTTTCTGGTCGGGGTAGTTTTTTATCTTCTGCTGACTTTATTTCTCCGAAAGACCATGGTCGGAAAGGCCATTAGAGCTTCCGCCCAAAACCGGGAGGGGGCCAAACTCTGTGGAATCAACGTCTCTAAAATTTTCACTTATACCTTTGGCCTGGGCATCATGTTGGCCGGTTTGGCCGGATTGCTCATTCTGCCGTTTTCCGGGGCCTATCCGGACGTGGGAGACACCTTCATTCTGAGCGCTTTTATTATCATTGTCCTGGGGGGTATGGGGAAAATCAGTGCTGCCTTTTGGGCTTCGCTCATTATTGGGGTGGCTGAGGCCATGGGATCTACCTTTCTGAGCAGCGGAGTAAAATATCTTTTTCCCTTTCTCCTTTTTATTGTGGTGCTCTTGTTTCGTCCAACCGGTTTATTTGTCAGAAGGACTTGAAGGGATCAGGCATGAAAAATCAGATCATTAAAACCCTTCTTGGATTATTCGTAGTCGCTTTACTTTGTTGGTTGCCCTTTTTGCTGGGGGATTACTATCTTTATCTCTTAGTCTTAACATGCCTGAACGCCTATTTGGCCTCGAGCTGGAATCTCATTGGGGGAATGGGTGGACAGTTGTCCCTGGGGCATGCTGCCTTTTTTGGATTAAGTGCCTATGCTTCAACCTTTCTTTTTCAAAAATTTGGAATTTCTCCTTGGGCAGGGATGTGGTTCGGCGTCTTGATCGCCGCTCTTTATGGGGCTCTCATCGGTCTGCTTTGCTTCCGCTACCAGGTCAAAGGAACGTACTTTGCCTTGGTGACTCTGGCCTTCGTCGAGATCCTCCGGATTGCCGCTGTTCATCTTAAAACCTTTGGCGGATCGGAAGGGATCGTGGTTGAACTCAAAGGACATTCCTGGAGTGCTTTTCAATTTGAAACTAAGGTTCCTTATTATTTTATCAGCCTGGTGATGTTGGCCGCCTTGGTTTTGGTCATTAATTATTTCCGGAATTCCCGCTTTCTTTCCTATCTCAAAGCGATCCGGGAGGATGAAGACGTAGCCTATGCCTTAGGGATCGATGTTTTCAAGATCAAGTTTTGGGGGTTGGTGCTCAGTGCGGCCCTGACCGGATTGGGGGGGACCTTTTACGCCCAGTATGTACTTTATATCGATCCCCCTTCCATCTTCGGTCTGACCCGCTCCTTTGACATGGTCTTTATTTGCATTATGGGAGGGATGGGGTCCATAGGGGGTCCCTTGCTGGGTTCGGTGGTTTTTTCGGCCTTCATGGAGATTGCCAACACGATTTTTAAAGGGGGGTATGGTGCCGCTCACTTGATACTTTACGGAATATTGTTAATGGTCGTCATTCTGGTTTTCCCCCGGGGCCTGATCTCTTTATTTAATAAGCATACATCTTCGGAGTAAAGATGCTCTTAGAAATTCATAATATTTTAAAGTCCTTTGGGGGCCTGGTAGCTCTTTCCGATGTGAGTTTTAACTTAGAAGAAGGTGAAGTGGTTGGACTTATAGGGCCCAACGGCTCTGGAAAAACAACTTTATTCAACGTCCTTTCCGGTTTTTTCCATCCCGATAGGGGACGAATCGTTTTTGACGGTCTGGACATAACCGGATTTAAACCACACCGCATAAGCCGTTTGGGCTTGGTACGCACCTTTCAAATTCCTAAACCTTTGCCGGAATTGACGGTTCTGGAGAATATCCGGGTGGCCGCCTTTATGAGAAATCGACATGATCGGGCCGCAACGCTGGCCGCTGAAAAGGTATTGGAACGCATCGGATTAAACAAATCAGGTCTGGTGCCTTCCCACAAACTGACCTATGGCCAAAAAAAAATGCTGGAATTGGGGCGCGCCCTGGCCACGGAACCCAAAATCTTGTTTCTGGATGAAATTATGGCCGGTCTGAATTCTGCCGAGACCTTGGAGGTCGTCAGGCTCCTCCAAAACATCAAAAAGGAAGGACAAAGCTTCATCCTGATCGAGCACAACATGTCGGCGGTCCTGGCTCTTGCCCAAAGAATCATCGTCCTGAACTTCGGGATGAAGATCGCCGACGGAAGTCCGGATGAAGTGATCAAATCGGAAGCGGTTATCGAAGCCTATTTGGGACGGGACCAATAATGTTAACTATTCAAGAGATCGAAGTCAGTTATGGGGAAGCGCAAACCTTGCACGGGGTTTCTCTGCAAGTTGGAAAGGGGGAAATCGTCAGTGTCCTGGGGGCCAACGGGGCGGGGAAAAGCACCCTCATGAACACCATCTCAGGTCTGAACAAGGTCAAAAAGGGGAGGATTATTTTTGAAGGTCAGGCCATAGAACATAGGTCTTTTCATGAACGGGTCCGTCAGGGGATCATCCAGGTGCCGGAGGGCCGAAAACTCTTTCCGGACATGACTGTTTTCGAAAATCTGGAAGTAGGGGCGTATCATCGGGAGGCCAGGAAAAATTTCAGAGCAAACCTGAAAAAGGTCCTCGATATTTTTCCGGTACTGGAGGAACGGAAAAATCAGAGGGCCGGCACCTTAAGCGGCGGAGAGCAGCAGATGCTGGCCATTGGCCGGGGTTTGGTAGGGATCCCCAAAATGCTGATGCTGGATGAACCCTCTCTGGGACTCTCTCCTTTGCTGGTTAAAAACGTTTTCCAGGTGGTGGAGGAAATCCATCGCGTGGGGATTACGATTTTACTGGTGGAACAAAACGTCAAACTGGCCTTAAAGATTTCTTCGAGAGGTTATATCCTGAGCCAGGGAAGGATCGTTATGGAAGGGAAATCCCCAGATCTGCTGGACAACGAAGAGGTAAAGAAAGCTTACCTGGGTGAATTGACTTAGGAGGAAACGGAAATGATGATCGATGACATTCTGAGCCTGAATGCCAGAAAGTTTCCCGACAAAATGGCCTTGATCTTTGGTGATCGGCGATACACCTTCCGGGAGCTCAATGAAAGGGCCAATCGGCTGTCAAACGCTTTTGGGAACCTGGGTGTTAAGGCCGGAGACCGGGTGGCCATGAGGGCTAAAAACTGTACCCAATTTGTCGAGTTTTTTTTTGCGGCGGCCAAGAGCCGGGCCGTCGCCGTGCCCATTAATCCTTTTCTGAAAGAAAAAGAATTCGAATATATCATCCGGGACAGCGGGACTCAGGCGGTGATTATCAGTGAGGACGATATTCCTTTTATTCAATCTCTGCCCCTGGCCGGCTTTGGGATCGAACATACGATTTGTCTGGAACGGGGTGCCGGGGAAATAAAGGATTACGAGTCATTGCTCCGGGAAGCCGAGCCCGAAGAAATTTCTGCCGGAGGGCAGGAAATGGATCCTGCCATGATCGTCTATACCAGCGGGACCACGGGTCAACCAAAGGGGGTCACCTTGTCCCATAAAAACTGCCTAATCGACGCCCGCCACATTGTCATGGAAATGCTCCTGGAACATCATCATAAGCTGCTCCTTCTATTTCCCTTTTTCCATACCGCCGCCATATCTCAAACCTTTAGAACCTATTATGTGGGGGCCACCCAGGTAATGGCCACCACGGATCCGGTGGATATCCTGAAGACCCTCGAGCGGGAGAAAATAACGGACATGATCATTGTCCCGACCTTGTTGAATGCCCTTTGTCATACCCCGGGGGTCGAAAAATTTGATTTGAGCGCCCTGCGCTTAATCACTTACGGGGCGGCGATTATTCCGGTAGAACAGTTGAAACGGGCCACAGAGGTATTCCAGTGCGGATTTCTCCAGGTTTTTGGGACCACCGAAACTTCTCCCTGTATCACCGCCCTTAGAGTGGCCGATCATGAGATGGGCCTAAAAAATGAAAGCAGGAGACCGTTGCTGGCCTCCTGCGGTCGGGCTATGGTGGGGGTTGAGACCCGGGTGGTGAATGAACAGGACAAAGAGGTTTCTGTCGGGGAAGTCGGAGAACTTTGCGTCCGGGGTGAGAATGTCATGCTGGGATATTGGAATAAAGCGGAGGAAACGGCCAAGGCCATACGCAGGGGCTGGTATCATACCGGAGACCTGGCCCGGCAGGATGAAGAGGGTTATCTTTATATCGTTGACCGGATCAAGGACATTATTATCAGCGGAGGGGAAAACATCGCCTCCCGGGAAGTGGAAGAGGTGCTCTATGCTCACCCGGCTGTATTGGAAGCGGCGGTTATCGGGGTGCCCGACCCCCATTGGGGAGAATCCATCAAGGGTATTGTGGTCCTCAAAGAAGGACAAACGGCCACAGAGCAGGAATTGATCGATTTTTGCAGAGATCAGCTGGCTTCGTTTAAGAAACCGAAATCGATAGAGCTGGTCAAAGAAATTCCCAAAACCCCTTCAGGGAAAATACTCAAAACCGTATTAAGAGAAAAATACAAGAAGGACCAGTGAAAACCGGCAGAAAAACAAAGCGGAGAAATACCAATGGAAAAATTAACCGAAGAAGAATTATTGCTCAGGGAAAGCGTCAGAAAATTTTTTGCCAATGAATTGGAGCCTATTGTTGAACAGATGGAAAAGGAGGGCCGGCCTCCGCGGGAACTCATCAAAAAAATGGGGGACTTGGGTTTTCTGGGTTCTTTTTTCCCGGAGGAGTATGGGGGAAGCAACCTTTCCTTGACCTCAAGGGCCATTATCAGCGAAGAAACAGCACGAATCTGTGCCGGTTTTGATATCACCCTCTTCGCTGATATCATCCTCTTTGCCAGGGCCGTGTTGAATCACGGGACCCATGCCCAGAAAGAAAAATACATGCGGCCTGTCATCCTGGGGGAGAAGATCGGCGCCCTGGCCATTACCGAGCCGGATTTCGGGACCGATGCCCTGGGTATAAAAACATCGGCCATTGCCGAAGGGGATTACTACCGGCTGAACGGTTCAAAAACCTTTATCACCAATGCCCCCATTGCCGATTATTTCGCTATTCTGGCCAGAACCAGCCAGGAGAAAAGCAAGATCAGGGGGGGGACCTGGTTTATTCTGGAACGGGGTCTGGATGGACTGGAAACCGGTCCTCCCCTGGAAAAGTTGGGAATGCGCTCTTCCCCAACCGGACAGGTCTTTCTTAACGACGTTAAGGTCCATAAGGATCAAATCCTGGGGGAAAAGGGAGAAGGATTCAAATATTTAATGGAAGCCCTGGACATTGAAAGACTCATGGAAGGGGCTTCGACCATGGGTATTGCCGAGGCCTGCCTGGAGGCCGCTGCCAAGTACGCCCGGGAAAGGGTAGTTTTCGGCCGGCCTATCGGTGATTTTCAATTGATCCAGGAAAAAATAGCCGAAATGGCCGTTGGGATCGAGATGGGGAAAACCTATCTTTATCAGCTTTGCCGCGTGGCCGATGAGGGAAAGGCCATAACCCGGGAAGCCTCTATCCTGAAATTATATTCCTCTTCAGTGACCATGCAGGCGGCCAAAGACGCCGTCCAGATCATGGGGGGATACGGGTATATGGAGGAATACAAGGTGGCCAGGTATTTCCGGGACGCCAAACATCATGAGATCGGGGCCGGGACCTCGGAGATTCAGAAAGTGATCATAGCCCGGGAAACTTTGAAAGGATAGAGCTTTTTAAATGCTAAGAGGTACGTAGACATGCTGTTCAGAGATTTTTTGCGACGAAACAAGAAGATTTATGCTGATGAGGAAGCCGTTGTTTTTGAGGATAAACGGTTCACCTTTCGAGAATTTGGCGAGAGGGTCGACCGATGCTCCAATGCCCTGATCAAACTCGGGATGGAAAAGGGAGAACGGATTGCCGTTCTCTCGGAGAATTGCAGCCAATATTTGGAACTGTATTTCGGCATAACCGCTGCCGGTGGAGTGATTGTCCCTTTAAACTATCGGCTTAACCCGAAGGAACTGATATCCCTTCTGGAAGATGCTGGGGCCAAGATGTTGATTTTTTCTGAAGATTTCGAGGATTCGGTAGAGAAAATAAAAGATTCCCTCAGTATGGTTTCGCATTACATACTGCTGGATGGGGAAAAAGATGGGACCTTGGGGTATGAATCCCTGCTGGGAAAGGCCAAGGCCGAAGAACCGGATATCCCCTTAAAGGAAGAGGACGATTTTGCCATTCTTTACACCAGCGGGACCACTTCTTTGGCCAAAGGTGTGGTTTTGTCTCATAAAAATTTGGTGGCCAACACCTTTAATCAATGTTTGGAACTGAATATCCAACCGGGGAGTGTAAATCTGCAGATATCTCCCTTTTACCACGCCGCCAATGCGCATGCTTTTTGCCATGTCTGTCTCCACAGCAAAAATATCATCATCAAACATGTCGATCCAGAGAAAATTGCTCGGTTAATTCAGGAAGAAAAGGTGTCCTACTCCTTTATTGTCCCAACCATCCTATACCGGATTCTGGACATGCCCCATCTGGATAAATTTGATCTGAGCAGTTTAAAAACCATTGTTTATGGAGGAGCGGCCATAACGGATCAGCGTTTGGAGGAATCGTTGGCCAAGTTCGGTTATATCCTGGTCCAGGCCTACGGATTAACCGAAACCACCTCATTTGCCTCCGTTTTAAACAAAGAAGAACATAGCAGAGGAGGAAATTCCATCGGGAGGGGGATGTGCGGTGTCGAGGTGAAAGTCGTTGAGGAGGGGGGTGAAAAAGCAAAAGACGGTGTTGTAGGAGAAATCTTGGTCCGGGGCGATAATGTTATGAAAGGGTATTGGAAACGGCCTGAACTCACGGCTGAATCCATTGAAAAGGGATGGCTCAGGACCGGAGATTTGGCCAGTGTCGATGATAAGGGATACATCTATGTAGTGGACCGGAAAAAAGATCTTATTATCAGCGGTGGAGTGAATATTTATCCCCGGGATATTGAAGAAACTATGGCCAGACATCCTGCCGTGTCTGAAGTGGCTGTTTTCGGCATTCCGGACCCACAGTGGGGCGAAAGCATCAAGGCTGCTGTGGTCCTCAAACCGGGGAAGGAGGCCACGGAGCAGGAGATTCTTGATTTTACCAGAGAGCGTATCGCCAAATATAAAACCCCCAGAACTATTAATTTTATGGACACCTTACCCAAGACCCCTTCGGGAAAAATCTTAAAAAGAACCCTTAAAGAGACATACAAATGATTAAAAAGAAAGGAATATGAAAATGAAAAAATATCGAATGTCTATTTTTTTAATTTCCCTTTGCTTATGTGGGGTAATGATTCTCCATCCGGGAATTGGAGCCGCTACAGACAATGAACTGGTAATTGGCTTGATCGGACCCAGTACCGGATCCATGGCCAGTTACGGTCTAACCATCACCAGGGGAGCGGAAGCGGCTATTGATTACATCAACAGCCAGGGAGGTATTTTAGGCAAGAAGTTAAAATTGGTCATCAGAGATGATCAACTCAAGGCCACCACCTCCGTGCAAATGATTCAACAACTTATTTTCAGCGAAAAGGCCATAGCCATTATTTCCGCCCAATCCAGCGGAGCCTATGCGGCCTCCATGCCTCTGATCAAGAGGGAAAATGTTCCTTTTATCTTGACCATTCCAACAGGGGATAGCGCTTTGGATGGAATGCCCAGCGTCTTCCGAATCCAGATTACCGCCGGGCAATGTGTTATGAAGATGGCGGATTATGGGTATAAGACTTACAAAGGAAAAAAGCTGGGTTTGCTGGGATATGAAGGACCCAGCGGCGACGAAGCCGATAAAGTGGCCAAAGAATTCTGCGCTAAGTTGGGGATAGGCTATATTTATGTTCAACAAAAATACGGAGCGGGTGAGGATCTGGTAGCCCAGGCCATCAAACTAAGAGACGCCGGAGTGGATTTTGTTCATGTTTACTCTACAGTAGCATAAAAAAAGTACAAAAACAGGGATAAAAAACTTGAAAGGTGGCTCCAGTATTGGTTAAAGTGAGATTTGTACACCACACTAAATACCGTCACGGGAGGCCACCTAAAGTGAAA
>JBFMBU010000168.1:0-4986 GCA_040755035.1 Thermodesulfobacteriota bacterium | reverse complement strand
TGCTGGAAACAGGTCGGTCGGCTTTGCCGACCAAAGAGGAGGCTTCCAAAGGAAGCCGGGCTGTATGCCCTGCCTCGAATCAAACTTTGCTGGACTGGCCGGGAGGTCGATAGACCGACCTCAAAGAAAACCCCCCTACGGGGGCCGGGATTGGGCGACAAATCACCCTTTGGACAATCTCCAGAAAAGACTCCCATGATCCTCTTATGTCTATATTATTTTGAGACCATTACTAACCTCTTTGAAATTGTTAACCGCCGAGGCGCAAAGAGCGCAGAGAGAATTATTATTCTTCAATATCGATCACTATTCTTCTCAGCGCCCCCTGAGTCTCTGCGGTGAACCTTGTTTTATGAAAAATCAAACCGAACCTACCCCCGGGTCAAATGCCGATATTTGATCCGGTGGGGGTGATCGGCCGCCGCGCCCAAACGGGCCTTTCGATCCGCTTCATATTCCGAATAGCTGCCCTCATAAAAGACCACCCGGCTGTCCCCTTCAAAGGCCAGAATATGGGTAACGATACGGTCCAGGAACCAGCGGTCGTGGCTGATGATCAGGGCGCAGCCGGCAAAATTCTCCAGGGCCTCTTCCAGGGCCCGCATGGTATTCACATCCAGGTCGTTGGTCGGTTCGTCCAAAAGCAGCACATTGGCCCCTTCTTTCAGCATCCGGGCCAAATGGACCCGGTTGCGTTCCCCGCCGGAAAGAAGCCCCACTTTCTTTTGCTGGTCGCTGCCGCTGAAATTAAAGCGGGAGACATATCCGCGGGAGTTGACCTCCCTTGTCCCGAGAACGACGGTTTCCCGCCCTTCGGAAATCATTTCCCAGATGGTTTTTTCCGGGTCCAGCACATCCCGGCTCTGGTCCACATAAGCCAGCCGGACGGTATCCCCGAGGCGCAGGGTCCCGGAATCGGGCTGTTCCTGTCCGGTGATCAAACGGAAGAGGGTGGTTTTACCCGCGCCGTTGGGACCGATCACGCCGACCATCCCGCCCGGCGGTAGGATAAAGGAAACGCTTTCCATAAGCAGGTTGTCTCCGTAGGCCTTGGTCAGGTTTTCGGATTCAATGACCAGGTTCCCCAAACGTGGTCCTGGCGGGATATAAATCTCGAGCTCCTTTTCTCTTTTCTCACTCTCCTGGCCGACCAGTGCCTCGTAGGAATGGATCCTGGCCTTGGCCTTGGCCTGACGTCCTTTGGGCGACATGCGGATCCATTCCAGCTCGCGTTCTAAAGTCTTCTGGCGTTTGCTTTCACTTTTCTCCTCCAGGCGCAGACGGTTCTGTTTCTGCTCCAACCAGGAGGAATAATTTCCTTTCCAGGGAATTCCCTCACCCCGGTCCAGTTCCAGGATCCACCCGGCCACATTGTCTAAAAAATATCGGTCATGGGTGACGGCGATAACCGTTCCGGCATAGCGCTGCAGGTGGTTTTCCAGCCAGGCCACGGATTCGGCATCCAGGTGATTGGTGGGCTCATCCAGGAGCAGAATATCGGGTTGTTGCAGCAAAAGGCGGCATAAGGCCACCCGACGTCTTTCACCACCGGACAAAACCTTTACCGGCGTGTCTCCCGCCGGACAGCGCAAGGCCTCCATGGCCATTTCCAGTTTCGAATCCAAATCCCAGGCCTCCAGGTGGTCCAGTTTTTCCTGGACCTGGGCCTGTTTTTCTATCAATGTATCCATTTCCCCATCCGACATGGGTTCGGCAAACTGTTCATTGATACGGTTAAATTCCTGCATGAGGTCAATGATGGGTTGGACGCCCTCCTCCACCACGGCTTTAACGGTTTTTTCATCATCCAGGACCGGCTCCTGTTCCAGGAGGCCGACGGTATGGCCGGGTGATAAAATAGTCTGACCGTTAAATTCCTGATCCTTCCCGGCCAGGATGCGCAACAGGGAACTTTTTCCCGACCCGTTCAAACCCAGGACCCCGATCTTGGCCCCGTAAAAATAGGAAAGGGAGATATTTTTTAAAACCGGTTTTTTATCATAAAACTTGCTGACTTTAATCATGGAGTAGATTACTTTATTGGGTTCCGCGGCCATTACGCTGATTCCTCCTCTGCTTAGATGAAGGTTCAATTATATAGGAAGGATCTTTTCCGAGTCCATTACTATTTTCCCTTGACAACGTTTTCTGAATATGTTTAATCTTGACCAAAAGTCATAAAATGAATAAAGGTCAATACATTTATATGGACCCCCCCAAACGATTGGCGGAAGAAAAGAAGGACCTGACCCGTAAGGCTATTCAAAAAGCGGCTAAAAAGGTTTTTTTCGAAAAAGGCTATCTCAACACCACTATCGCCGAGATCGCCAAACTGGCCGGCGTAGCCAAAGGATCGATCTATCTCTATTTCCAGACCAAAGACGATCTCTACCTCTCCTTGATGCTTCCCATACTGAAAGAGATCCAGGCCTCGATGACCACTATTTATCAAAGCCTTTCTCAAGGGGAAATTCGCTCGGCTCAAGATTTTATTAATCGTTATCTAAAACATTATCTCAGGATCTATCATTTTGATCCTGACGGCATCCGCATCATTCAGGCCTTCCAGTTGGGGGACCTGATTTCGGCCATGTCGGAAAAAAATCGGGAGGAACTGAACCAGATGGCCAAAGAAAACTTCCAGCTCTCCCGCCGTATCTTCGCTAAACTGATCAAAGACAAGCTGATTGCCAAAAGGGATTATATTCAATTGAGCGATACCTTTTGGTCCACTTTTATCGGCGTCATCCAGCTGGAAGAAAGCAAACTGCGTTTAACCGGGAAAAACCATATTGAAGAGACCTTAAAAACAGCCCTGTCCCTGCTGGGGAAGGGTCTGGAGCCGGACAAACCGGCCTGAGAATCCCCAGGGGCCGGCCGCTGGAACCGAGGCGTTTGAACCCATAATCCCTTAACTCCCGGGACCCTTTATCCCTTTCTCTCAGTTAATAAAATAATGATCCACCTTTTTTTAACATCGGAGTATTCTTCATGAGCGCCATTACCGTAGTCACCGATGAAGTCCGCCAACGTTTAATAGAGGAAACCACCGGTCCCGGAGGGCTATTTGAAGTGGGTGAGGAGGTCATCCGCGATGTGAAATACCGGACCTTTAAGGTGCCACCCCGAAACCTCAAGCAAATGTACGCTCTCGGCACCTCCCGGGACACTTTTTTTGCCCGTGTCTTAAAACAGTGGTTCGGCGACCAGGACTTTGAATTCATCATTTATCAAAAGGAACGCTACACCTACGGCGAAACCTATGCCCTGGCTGCCCGTCTGGCCTGGCGGATGAATAGGCATTACGGCATTCGTAAAGGGGACCGGGTGATTATTGCCATGCGCAACTTTCCGGAATTCTGTCTGATCTTTATGGCGGCTACGGCTATCGGCGCCGTGGCCGTACCCCTTAACGCCTGGTGGGAAGGACCGGAACTGGATTACGCCCTTAAGAACAGCGAACCGAAATTGATTTTCGCTGATCAGCAGCGGTCCGACCGGATGGCCCCCTACCGAAAGGCCTCCTATATCCCTCTGGTCATGGTCAGACCCGAAAAACCCGTCCCCAAAGATATCGTATCCTATACCGAGCTCATGAGCGGAGAGGAAGAAACCGAATTCCCTGCCGCCGAGGTTGATATCGACGATGACGCCTTTATCATGTATACCTCCGGTTCCACCGGACGACCCAAAGGGGTGGTAGCCACCCATAGGGCCATTATCACGACGGCTTTGACCTGGCAGTTTCCCACCATAGGCCTGGCCTATTTGAATCGGGACTGCCTGGATGAGGCTAAACCCCTCTATCCACCGGCCGGCATCCTGCCCGTGCCCCTCTTCCATGTCACCGGACTTTTGTCCCCTTTTCTATCCAGCTTCGGCCTGAAACGCAAAATGGTCATGATGTACAAATGGAACCCGGAGGAAGCCCTGCGGCTGATCGAAAAGGAACGGGTCGGTCATTTCTCCGGTGTTCCGAGCATGACCTGGGAAATGGCTAACTCTCCTGACTTTAAACGATACGATATCGGCAGCTTATCCGTATTGAGCGGCGGTGGAGCGGCCCGTCCTCCCCATCATGTCCGGGAGCTGGAGCGGCTTCTGGGCCGTAATATCGCCCAGGCTGGATATGGCTTGACCGAGACCACCGCCTTAGGGGCGCTCAACTCCGGTGAACCCTATGCCCGCCACCCCGACAGTACGGGTCGTCCTTCTCCCCCGCTGGTGGAAGCCAAAATCGTCGATGAAAAAGGTCAAAATCTGAAGACCGGGGCCATCGGTGAGATCTGTTTTAAATCCCCGGCCAACATGAAAGCGTATTGGAAAGATCCCCGGGCCACGAGCGAGATTTTCCTGGAAGACGGCTGGTTGAGAACCGGTGATGTCGGGATCATGGATGGGCAAGGGTTTATTTATATCAAGGACCGGGCCAAGGACATGGTCATCCGCGGCGGGGAAAACATCGCCTGCCAGGAGGTGGAAGACGCCCTCTATGAACATCCCCAGGTCTTCGAGGCCGCGGTCTTCGGCCTGCCTGAGGAACGGCTGGGGGAACAGGTGGCGGCGGTGGTAATGGTCAGACCCGGGGAAACCCTCAGCGAACAGGAAATAAGGGATTTTCTAAGCCCCCGCCTGGCCGGATTTAAAATCCCCAACCTGATCTGGATCCAAAAAGACCCCCTGCCCCGCGGGGCCACGGATAAACTTTACAAAAGAGGATTGAAAGAGGAAAAGCTCAAAGAAATTCAGAAAACAGGGAAAAAATAAAAATTCATTTTATCTTGCCCAGCAGCCTATATAAGGAGGAATATTTTATGGCAACGGAAAACATCCTTTTTACCAAAGACAACGGCATCGCCACCATCACCCTCAACTGCCCCCAGAGGAAAAACGCCTTTGACATGGAAATGGTCGATGCCATGGCCGATATGCTGGTTAAATGGCGGTTTGATCCGGAAGTCAAGGTCATCGTCCTGACCGGTGCCG
>JBFMBU010000167.1:0-17991 GCA_040755035.1 Thermodesulfobacteriota bacterium | reverse complement strand
ATCGTCATTCATTGAGGAAAGGGTATCATAATTGCCGAAATTGACGTCGGTTACATTGGTTATCCAGCATTCGCAATAACCCGTGCCCCGCGAAATAATAAAACACAAAAGGAAGGTGGATAGAGTGAAAAAACCTTTGAAAATCATAAAAACCTCAGAAACTGATTGTAATTACCAATAGGTCCCCATAGAGACCGATGCCCACGTCCTGGCCGGGAGGGATGCGACCGTAAATGGTACGGGTAAAGGAACTCCCCCCGCTCCAGATGATATTGACCAGGCGAGAAGTCCCGGCGGATCCATCCCCCCAGATAGTCGTTCGGGCTGAAGTGGTGTAAAGGTTATAATTCAGCAGCTCTCCGGTGGCTGTATTCAGCATGCTCCGGGGATTGAATCCCCCGGAATTGGGACTGGGACCAATGGAAGTCGTGATGATATCAAAGGTCGTACAGCTTACCCTCAGACTGCCGGTGGAATCGTTGTTGGTACCGACCAGGGTATCATAAACACCGAAGTTGACGTCGGTTACGGTGATAAAATTGCAGTCGGCCCGGGATTCGACCACAAAGCCGAAGCATAAAAGGGCAAACCAAAGAAGGCTAATCCAGCGGGACATCGATTTCCCCTCCATCAATGATGATTTCATCGCTTTTGGGTATGGTGAGGTCGATAAAAAGGGCTTTTCCGGCATATTTAAATTGGGCTTTGTAGGTTCCCGGAGTAGCGTCTTCGACAAAGAATTCCCCATCCCGACCGGTCTGGAAAGACAGTGTTTTTCCGTTCATCTTCATGGTAATGGTAATATATTCAATCGGAATTTTTTTCCCGTCCTTGACGGCCTTGAGCATACCGGTGTAGGCCTGGACTTTATTGGCCTCAAAATTAATCAAAGTCCCGCTGCGATAGCCCGGGGAAATGAATCGGGATACATCCTTCAAGGCAAAATGCATGGGGATATCTTTATCGTTGATACGGACCTGATTGGCGTCGTAGGAATTAAAAATGGGCAGTACCATTTTCCCCGTTCTATCCGTTTTACCAATCTCCTGGTTGTTGTGATAGACCCGCACCCCGGGAACTTTCCCGACTTTGACCAGGGCGAAGCTGTCATCTACCGGACGGCTGAAACCGAAGGTGTTTCCTACGTAGACAATAGCCCCCGAGGCATTAAACTGGTAGGTTTGCAGATTTTCCGCTCCTCCGAATTGGGTCGATATCAGAGCCGAATAGACCCCGAATCGGCCGTTGTACTGTACATAGGGTGTGAGATTGGTAATAAACCCTTCTTTTTCATCCCTGACCCCAAGGGAAGCCCGGTAGCCGAACCCTTCTCCCGGAGGGGCATTCTTCTGGAGTTGCAAGGTCCCCCTGAAACTGTCTCCGCTGATGCCGGTGTTGGTCATAATGGTTTCTTTCCAGGGGTAGTAGGTCAGACAGATAAAAAGCTCCAGATCATTTTTGTCCGTTTCGGGGCCGGTTTCCTTGGTTTGGTAAAGGGAAAGGGTCACGTTGAACCGTTGGCCGATGCCCTTGGAGTACATAAGACCCCATTGGTCTTTGTCTTCGTTGCTGTAGTTGGAAGCTTTTGTATAATTGACGGCAAGGGAACCGAACTTTTTAGTCCCGAATCCAATACCGGTCCCGAATTCATACTTGGGTCTGCTCGAGGAAGACAGGGTCTCGCTATTTATTTGGGAAAGGGTGGAAAAGTCTTCCGAATAACGGGTTATCCCGATTCGGCCATTAAATCTATTTCCTTGAAAGGTATAATTGGCCGAATAGGCCGTTCCTGTTTTTTCCTTTTGATCCCGGCTGCCGGCCAGGGCCAGATCCAAGGCCCCGAAACGGCCGGCAAAAGAAACCGACGAACCGATATTGTAAAGACCTCCTCCTCCTTCTCCGCGCACCCCTACGGTCAGGTTATTGGTCAGACCGTATCGATGGTAGCCTATGAAGACCGGATCTTTATATCTGTCTCCCTCATTGCCGATATTCTCCCGTCGAAACCCGATATGGTAACTGTAATCATGAAAACCCTTGCCCAGAAGAGAATCGGAAACATAGAAAGGATTGGTGATGCGCTGTTCCCGTCCAAAGGCGTCTTTGATCACGATCTCCAGATCCTGACGACCGCCGTAAGCCATGATGTTCCGGATATCAAAACCTCCGGGGGATACCTTTTCCGATCCGATTCTGATGCCATTAAGATAAACACTAACCTCAGAAGGGGTGGTGACATAACCCTGATAACCCTGGACCGGTCTTTTGATCACATTGGGATCGGCTGAATAATTTTTTGAATAACTCAAGCCCCCCAGAACAAGCCCGGATCCAAGGTGGCCCGAAGCGGCGTAGCTATCGCCGATGACAAACCGGTCCATCCTTTCCCTGCGGTCATAGGTGACATTGCTCAGGAGTCTGTTAAACCTGGTTTCCCTTTCCCCGACCTGAACAACCGAATCGGTGAGGATTAAAAAATTTCCAATCCTAACTCCCAGTTGGCCGGTCAAGCCGAAGGAGTCGAATTTGAATCCCTTGACGGCATTGTAATTCAAACCGTAGTTAAAAAAGAGGCTGTTTTCTTTGGGCTTTTGAACATTCTTTTGCTTCCTGGCCGATAGATCTAAAACGGTCCCGGCCAGCATTTCGGGTGGGGCCTGGATTTTAAGGGTCTGCCGGTTATGATCAAAATGGACCTGAAGGCCGGGTATGGAGTTAAGCGATAAGTAGGGGCTCCGGTCCATTTCAACAATCTTGCCTTTAGGATCCAATAATCCGATTTCTTTCAGGTCATCTTCCTTAATCCAAAAATCACCATCTTCAGACATTTTGATGAAAAATTCCCCTTTTTGTTCCTCATTAAGATAGACGACAGGAATGATGGTCTCCTGGGCTGAAACGGGAAGCGGTGATAAGAAGAGCATAGAAAAGGGGATAAGGATCACGCACAAAAAGGGAATGAAAACCGGGGGACAATGGGCAACGGCCTGCACTTTTTCGGTAAAAGGCAGAGAACAGGATCCCCTGGGGGTGGCAGCAGATAAAACAAACCGGAGAATCTGTTTCCTGACCCTTTCCATATAAGCCAAGGCCAATACCTTGTGGTTTGGCCTGGCATATATAATTTTGAATGCCGAAGGCATGTTTCTTCCTTATATAGCCTGTCCGCACATCTTTTTTTCCACAGGAATTTGTTCCTTAAAGACAATATTATTATTGGTTTTTACTTCGATATGCAATTTGGTCATATGGGTACAGACCTCTTGGGGAATGGATACCTCATAAGCCTTGGAAAAACCGCTAAGAATGTACCACCCGCCAAGCTCTTGGGAGAAGATCTCTTTACCCTGGGTATTTTCTCCCTTGACCTGAACGTTGGAGACCTGGAGGTGTAAATTCCCCTGATTTTTAACCTTAATTTCGGCCTTGCCTTTCTGGAGCCGGACGGTTTGAATGGTCCCTTTTTCTTCCTTCTTAAAAGGACTGAAAAAGAGGGGAACGCCGATTCTTAAATACATTTTTACTGTGGCGCCTTTCGTTTCCACTTTCTCGGAGTTGGGGATCTCTTCTATGAAGAGACGATAAGTTTTTTCCATCGATCCGGGATTGAGGTTGGTGCCGATACGGATGATCTTTACCTCATCTTTTTTGAGAGTGGCCAGTTTGGGAAAGACGATCAGGTCCTTGGTTTCTTGATAGATATCTTGTCCTTTTTCGTCCTGGGTCCACTGATAGGCCTTGATCTGAACGGTCAGATTCTCCTCATTGCCGTTGGTAATAGTCAATTTTTCTATTTTCATCTGAGGATCGAGATAAATCTTGATGGGTTTGATGTCGAAATTGGCCGCCGCCGCATAGGAGGCCAGGATCAGGGTTAATAGAAAACCGAGGGAACCCATCCCCCAGAGTCTCAATCGGATAAAGAAACATCGAATCTCAGTCATGGGCGTTTCCTTTTGCTGAATAAAGTACAGGAAGGGGTGATTCTTCCGATTCACCCCTTCCAAGTAAAATATTATTTTGTAACATCCATCATTAGTATTCTATTGTAATCGTCAATGCCCGGGAGTAGGTATCCACACTAACATCCTGCAAGGCGGCGATACGACCGTAAATGATTTGGGTTATGGGGCTGTTGTCCGGGGCGTTGCTGGTCGGTCCCGAGTTGTCGGCCAGAAAGGCTGTGGTCCGACCGGCGTCGGTATAAAGTTCGAAATTCAGATTGTCGCTTTCTACCGCACCGACCATCTGCCGGGTTCCGACGATATAGGTCTCATAGGCCGTATTTTTGGTACAGCGGAAGGTCATATCCCCGTTGACATCCAGCGGCGTGGCCGAAGTCGGATCGTAGTCCCCGAAGGCGACGTCGGTGACACTGGAGAAATTACAATTGGCCTGCACAGCCGCGGTAACATTCAGGTTATTGGTTTTGGTGGCGGCCAGGGAAACCCCGGAAAAGACCAGAAGGGCCATGGCCGTTAACGCTGCTAAAAGAATGATTCTTTTTTTCATTTTTAGGTTCCTCCTAAATTTATAATAAAGGATTTTGATCTATTCTTTATCAATAGTATTGGATTAAAAGGTTAACTGCATTGTCCCAAGCCAAAAAAGTTTTCTTGTTGAATAATGGTCAGAATTCTTCCTAAACGATCACCCCCTCCTGGTTCTTCCCTTACATTTTGCATTTAAATGAAGGAGCTAAGGTTCAAAGTTTTCAACATGGTTTTACCGGCCGCCGTTTCGAGTTAATTATTTATCGGCAGCAACAAAAAAAACTTTAGAACCCCTTGGATTTAATCGGAACCGGGAGGAAGGAGGTTTTAAATTTTTTTCAAAGAGCTACGATCCTTTTTTAAGAGGACGACAAAAAGGTTATCAAGAAGTATGCCATTGGAAGAAGGGGAGGAGAGGACAGGGGGTGGGAAAAAAAGGATAAGGAGATTGTAAATGAAAACAATGTATTATTAATCTATTAAATCAGTCTTGCTCCTTAATAAGGAAAAATTAACTCCAAATTTTCCTTTATCGCTTCACCTCCGGGTGGTCGCTTTTCTCCCTTAACCGGGAAAAAATTTCATTGTAGGGAAAACTTTGCATTCCCTTCGAATCCTTGAATCCCAAACCTCCTTTCGACCAATGACGTGGGAGATGAGCCAGAAAAAGTACTTTCCTAATTCAGTTGACATTCGGACAAAAATGACCGATATTGGGTATCTATGACCGGGGCGGAATTTATTCGTAGAATAAAAAAATTAGGCAAGGAAAAGGGTGTCCCTGTCCTTTTCTTTTCCCGACGAGGAAAAGGCAGTCATGGGACCCTTTATTTCGGCTCACGATTCACCATAGTTCACAAAATATCAGATGAGTTGAAAAAGGGGACACTCCACGCAATGCTCGACCAACTTGGGTTAAGAATAAATGATCTCAAGGAGTAAACAGATGCAAAATTTTATTTATCCGGTAATACTCATACCCGATGTTGAAGGTGGTTTTGTAGCTAATTTCGTGGATTTCCCGGAGGCCATTACCCAGGGGGAGGATATTAAGGGTGCATTAAAGGAAGCGGAAGATTGTTTAGAGGAGGCTATTGCCAATCGTATAGTATCGGGTCTTTCTATTCCCAAACCTTCTCCTGTTACAAAAGGACGGTATTTAATCACCCTGCCGGCCCAAACCGCAGCCAAAGCGGCCCTTTATATAGCCCTCCAGGAATCCGGGATCAGTAAAACAGAACTTTCCAGGCGTTTGCAATGTGATGAAAAGGAGGTGCGCAGGCTCCTCGATCCACGGCATCCGTCAAAACTTCCACGTATTGAAGCCGCACTGGCCGCGGTCGGCCAGAAATTACTCGTTAGCCTACAAGATGCGGCATAGATGCTGAGGGTCAATATTTTGATAAAATGAGGGGTTATATATTTTTCGAATAAAAATAAAAAACGGACCTTTTAAAGTTTTTTTGGCCTCTTTTTTGCTAAAAGGTAAGCTAAAAAAATAGGGAGAAATCCTCATGGTAAAAAAACCCATTTCCTCTTTCAAAGGGGAGAAAGCCCTCTCTTCAGGATTGCGGAACTACCTCTATGCCACGGCGGCGGTTTGCGGGGCGGCGGTCCTCGTTGTTGAAATATTGGGGGCTAAGATGCTTTCTCCCTATTTCGGGACCTCCCATTTTGTCTGGACGGCCCAGATCGCCGTGACTCTGGTCTCCTTGGCCATAGGCTACTGGTTCGGCGGCTGGCTGGTGGACAAGGAAACCGGGTTGAAACGGCTTTTTTTCTGCATTTTTATTGCCGCTCTTTATCTTTGTCTGACCGTGCCCTTGACCCGTCCGATAGCCGAATGGGGGCTTAATTTAAGGTTGGCCCTGGGTTCGCTGATCGCATCCCTTTTTCTCTTTTTTATCCCCCTGGCCCTTCTGGCCACCGTCGGTCCCTTTCTGGTGCGGGTCATGACCGCTTCGGTAAAGGTCGTCGGTACTCAGGTGGGACGTTTAACGGCCATTAGTACTTTAGGCAGTGTAGCCGGTACTATCCTGATCGGTTATGTCCTGATTCCTTTTTTTCCCAATTCTATCATCATGCTCGGGACCGCGGCCGGGTTGTTGGTCCTGGTGATCCTCTATTTTATTTTTTGGGGCCGGAAGGGCGGTAGAATGGCCTTAGTTGCGGTTTGCACCCTGGTCGGGTTGGGCGCAGGCTGGTGGGGCGTAGGGGTGGACGCCCGCATCCGGGTCCCCGGGGTCAACGAATTGGAGCGGCGCAACTCCAATTTCGGCCTGATGCAGGTCATTGAAGGCCGGAATCCCCCCTATCGCTATTTTTTTAATGACTTCCTCTGTCAGAACGGCATTGACCCCAGGACCAACCAGAGCATTCATCTTTTTTCCTATATGCTGTACGGCCTTTCCCGGGCCTATACGGAAAAAATTGAAAAGGCCCTGTTTATCGGCATGGGTGTCGGTATTGTCCCCATGCAGATGGCCGGGGATGGGGTTGAAGTGGACGTGGTGGAGATTAATCCGGCGGTGGTTCCTTTGGCCCAACGGCATTTTGGATTCAAACCGGAAAGGGTTCGCTTGTATATTGACGATGGAAGACATTTCCTGAACGAATGCCGGGAAGGCTACGATACCGTTCTATTGGACGCTTTTTTGGGGGATTCCTCCCCTTCCCATCTAATGACCCGGGAGGCCTTTGCTTCCATTCGAAAAGTGCTCAGACCCGGCGGCACCCTGGTGATCAACGCTTTCGGCAACCTGAAACCCGGATATGATTTTTATGCCGCTTCTTTGGAGAAAACCCTGCGGGCGGTTTTTAAAAGCGTCAAAATTCATGCCGAAGCCATGGACGGGAACCTCTTTTTCGTAGCCTCCGACCGGCCGAAACTGACTTATCTGCACGAGCCTGAACGGACCGAGGTTCATCCCTCCCAGGTCCATAGCGTGATTGCCGCTTACGACGGTCAATTTGCCTCCGATCCGACGCAGGGACGGATCTTGACCGATGATTTCAACCCGGTGGACTATTATGATGCCGGCAACCGGGAAACCATCCGGCGTCGGTTGGTAAAGGTGATGATTTCACCCTAAACCCGTTGACCCCTGCCCGGGCTTTTATTGTATTCTTTCCTGGATGAAATTTATAATATCCGTGGTGTAGGTGCCGGGGCCGAAGATTTCGCTTATGCCGGCGGCTTTTAGGGCCGGGATATCCTCTTCCGGGATTATCCCGCCGCCGATGACCAGGATATCGGAGAGACCTTTTTCCCGGACCAGCTCCATGATCCGGGGGAAGAGATAATCGTGAGCCCCGGAAAGAACGCTGAGGGCGATAACGTCCACAGCTTCCTGAACGGCCGTGGCCACAATCTGTTCCGGGGTCTGGCGCAGGCCGGTATAAATCACTTCCATGCCGGCGTCACGCAGGGCATGACAAATGACTTTAATCCCCCGATCATGACCATCCAGTCCGGGCTTGGCCGCCAGGACGCGAATTTTTCTTTCAGAAGCCATTAGAAAATACCTCCAAGAAAAAGGAATTGAAAACGTTATCCGAAACTGATTTTTCTCCAAGTGATTTGGAGAAAGGGTTCGAGGATTCAAGGGTTCAAGGAAAGGACCTGAAAGTAATAACCCTTGACCCCTTGAAGTATGAATAGATTTACAGCATGGCCACGGCCGTGTATTCTCCGAATACGGACCGCAGGGTGTCACAGATCTCACCCAGGGTGGCGTAGGCTCGTACGGCCTCCAGGATGGGAGGCAGGAGATTGCCCGGACCCTGGGCGGTCTTTTTTAATTCGGTTAGACAGGCTTCCACCTTACGGGAATCACGACTTTCCCTGACCTCCTGGACTTTTCTTCTTTGCTGTTCCTGCACGGCCGGATCGACCTTGAGCAGTCCTTTGGGCGGGGGTTCCTTGACCTGGAATTTATTGATCCCCACCACCACGCGTCCCCCTGATTCCACGGCCCTCTGGTATCGGAAGGCGCTTTCCTGGATCTCTTTTTGAATGTATCCCTTTTCAATAGCCGCCGCCGCTCCGCCCAGTTCATCAATGCGCCTGATATATTCCAGGGCCTTTTCTTCGATGACGCCGGTGAGATGTTCTACATAATAAGACCCGGCCAGAGGATCGACGGTATCGGCCACCCCGGTTTCGTAGGCGATCAACTGCTGGGTGCGCAGGGCGGTTTGGACCGCTTCCTCCGAGGGCAGGGCCAGGGCCTCGTCCATGGAGTTGGTGTGCAGGGACTGGGTTCCACCCAGGACAGCGGAAAGGGCCTGGAAAGCCACCCGGACGATGTTGTTCCGGGGTTGTTGAGCCGTCAGGGAACAACCGGCGGTCTGGGTGTGAAAGCGCAAGGTCATGGTTCGGGGGTCCCTGGCCCCGAAACGTTCCTTCGTTAATTTAGCCCACAGGCGGCGGGCGGCCCGGTATTTGGCGATTTCTTCAAAAAAATCGAGATGAGCGTTGAAGAAAAAGGAGAGCCGGGGACCGATGGTATCGACATCCAAGCCCGCGTCTTTAGCGGCTTCGACGTAGGCCAGGCCATTGGCCAGGGTAAAAGCCACCTCCTGAACGGCCGTGGACCCGGCTTCGCGGATATGGTAGCCGCTGATGCTGATGGTATTCCATTTGGGCACTTCCCGGGCGCAATATTCAAAAATATTGGTAATGATGCGCAAGGAAGGTTGAGGGGGAAAAATATAGGTCCCGCGGGAGGTGTATTCCTTGAGGATGTCGTTTTGAATGGTTCCGTTCAATTCCCGGGAAGAAAGGCCCTGTTTTTCAGCCACGGCAATATACATGGCCAGAAGAACGGCGGCCGGGGCGTTGATGGTCATGGAGGTGCTGACCCGGTCCAGAGGAATGCCGTCGAAAAGAATCTCCATATCCCGCAAGGAATCGATGGCCACCCCTACCTTGCCCACCTCTCCCCGGGCCAGGGGATGATCGGAGTCGTAACCGATCTGGGTGGGCAGGTCAAAGGCCACGGAAAGGCCGGTTTGACCCTGTTCCAGGAGGTATTTGTAGCGACGGTTGGATTCCTCGGCGTCGGCGAAACCGGCATACTGGCGCATGGTCCAGAACCGCCCCCGGTACATGGTGGGCTGGACCCCTCGGGTGAAAGGATACTCTCCGGGAAATCCCAAGTCCTCAGCGTAATCCAAATCGGCCAGGTCGGCCGGGGTATAGGTTCGGGCTATGGGAATCTCGGAAATGGTCTGAAATTGAGATTGCCTTTCAGGGGCTTTGGGGAGTTTGGATTCGGTTTTTTCCTGCCATGATTTTTGCCGCTTACTGAGGTCGGCTGTTTTTTCCGGATCAAACATGTCTAACTCCTATCGTAAAAAACGTTACTCGTATCTCGTTACTCGTATCTCGTTGTTCGAATCTCGTATTTCGTAGTTCATATCTCGTGACTCGTACCTTGTAGCTCGTTGCTCATGACTCGTTTTTCCCAAGCCCTCTGCCCTATGCTCTCTGCATTTCCCGATATACGAACCCCGAGACACGAGTCCCGGTTTTTTTCTCAGAACGACGAACGACGAACGACGAACGCTGAACGCCGAACGGTTCTTTGGTTTTTCCCGCAACCCGCAACCCCGAACCCGCCTATAACGGAATATTCCCATGCCGGCGGGGAAGCCGGTGGACATCCGTTTTGGTGGCCAGAGATTCCAAGGCCCGGATCAATTTGGGCCGGGTCTGCTCCGGGAAGATGATTTCATCAATATAGCCCAGTTCGGCGGCCTTATAGGGACTGGCGAAGGTCCGGCGGTAGTCCTCGATCAAATCCAGACGGGTTTGCTCCGGATCGGCGGCCTGGTTGAGCTGGTTGCGAAAGACAATAGGCACGGCCCCATCCGGACCCATTACGGCGATCTCGGCCGTGGGAAAGGCGAAATTGATATCCCCGCCGTGGTGTTTGCTGCCCATGACATCATAGGCCCCGCCGTAGGCTTTGCGGGTAATGACCGTTACCTTGGGCACCGAGGCGTCGCAATAGGCATAGATCACCTTGGCCCCGTGGCGGATGATTCCGCCGTATTCCTGGGCCACGCCGGGAAGAAAACCGGGGACATCGACGAAGGTGACCACCGGCAGATTGAAGCAATCACAAAAGCGGACAAAGCGGGCGCACTTATCCGAGGCGTTGATATCCAGGCATCCGGCCAGTTCCCGGGGCTGGTTGGCGACAATGCCCACCGGTTTACCGTTGAAACGGGCCAGACCGATGATCATGTTCCGGGCATAGGATTTTTGAATTTCAAAAAAATGCCGGTCATCGACTACGGAGAGGATGATCTTTTTCATGTCATAGGGCTTGCGGGGATTGTCAGGGATGATGGTCCTGAGTTCCATATCGATCCGTTCCGGATCATCCCTGGGCGGCCCTGCGGGCGGCGATTCATTGCAATTCTGGGGCAGAAAGGAGAGCAACTCCCGAATGACCTCCAGGGCCGCTTGATCGTCCTTGGCGGCGAAATGGGCCACCCCGCTGGTGGTATTGTGCCGGACAGCTCCACCCAGCGTTTCCGGATCGACATTTTCGTGGGTGGTGGTTTTAATCACCTGGGGACCGGTGATGAACATATGGCTGGTTTTTTCGACCATGATGATAAAATCAGTGATGGCCGGGGAGTAAACCGCCCCGCCGGCGCAGGGTCCCATGATGGCCGATATTTGGGGGATGATGCCCGAGCATTTGACATTGCGTTTGAAGATTTCCCCGTAAGCCCCCAGACTGTTAACGCCCTCCTGAATCCGGGCCCCGCCGGAATCATTGAGGCCGATGACCGGGGCCCCGTTACGGAGGGCCAGGTCCATGATCTTGCAGATCTTCTCCCCGAAAGGACCGCTGAGGCTCCCGCCGAAGACGGTGAAATCCTGGGAGAAAATGTAGACCAACCTGCCATGGATCTTTCCGTATCCGGTAACCACCCCGTCACCGAATATTTTTTGTTTTTCCATGCCGAAGTCGTAACAGCGATGGACCACAAATTTATCCATTTCCTGGAAGGTCCCTTTGTCCAGCAGGTATTCGATCCGCTCGCGGGCGGTCAGCTTTCCTTTCTGATGCTGGCTGTCAATTTTGTCCGGGCCTCCTCCCTGTTCGGCCTGGGCATTGCGTTCGATCAATTCGAGGATGCGTTCTTCCGTAGTCATAAATATCCTTTATCTTTTAAGCTGAATGGGTATTCAGGATGGATGCTTGGTTGAAGAAGAGGGGTTGAAGATTTTTTGCTTGAAAAGAAAAAGAGGGAACAAAACAGGCTATCGGCCTTGGGTAGGAAGCGGGGAGGTATGAAAAAACGGACCACCAACACTCCTTTATCCATTGCCCATAGCCTGTCGGTATGATTTTCGTTATTCGATAATCATCAAGACCTGGTCGGCCTCGATGGAATCCCCTTTTTTTACTTTAATCTCTTTGACCGTACCGTCGCTGTCGGCCATGATCGGCATTTCCATTTTCATGGCCTCGATGACAGCCACTTCGTCGTCTTCATGGACGGCATCGCCCACGTTCACTTTGATCTCGATGATTTTTCCGGCCATTGGTGCCAAAATTTCCGCCACGTTACATCCTCCTTGTTTGTTTTAGTAAGAGCAGGTTGGTAAAACCTTAAGGTGCGAAAGTAAATAAATCGTATCCGTTTAGCCTTTTTAAACATTGAAAATCATTTTTTTGCCACAGACAAAGGCGGGACAAGGGGGCGGCGAGTCGCCGCCCCCTCACTGCCGGGCCCTTCGGGCACTTGAAATCTGTTCGCCCCCGGATCGAGTCCAGGGCAGGCCGGCGATAGCTGGTTTCCCCGGGCCGTGTTTGTTGGGCCGGGGAAACCATTTTTCGTCCAGTTTTGTCGGTGTGGGTCGGTGGCAAATACATTTTTATAATAGATGAAGGGTTACAATCTATCTTCTCTCCATGGAAACCATATAATAATGATTCAAAAGTTTTGTCAAGCCTAAAGCTATGGTTCGAAAAAGTCTACAGCTCCCCGTCTTTATCCATTTTGGCCAGGTCTTCGAATTTGATGTCAATGCCCAGGATCCCGACGATCTCATTATCAGCGTTCCGGATCGGCCCGGAGACGGTGATGCACAAGGCCCCGGTTATCTTGGAGGTGTAGAAATCGGTCACATGAATTTTTCCATCTTTGATGGGCTGGGCGAACCAGGAGCGGTCGGAAAAATCTTCATCGGCCTTAAAAACCTGGTATTTGGTCCGATCCACAATTCGGGTGATATTTTTGGTGATCTTCTTTCCTTCCATATTAGTGACATAGATGAACTGAATGAAGGGATTCAGTTCAAGGAAGTTTTCCATAACCGGTTCCTGCAGGACAGGATTCATGCTGCAGATTTCCTCCCTCTGCAGGATCTCCTCCACGATGTGAAAGGCCAGATGGTAGGCCTTTTGTTTGAGCTCGTCGAATTCGGAAACGAAAAATTCGGGCAGGTGTTTGCGGCTGGCCCGTTCCATTTCCTGGGCCGAGATTGAGGTGGTCCGGCCTTCCTCGTATTGGCGCATGACCCATTTATAGACCTTGACCACCCCGGGGTGCTGTTTGTCCAAGGCCTGGGTCCCGGAAAGGCCCAGCCGTTTATTCAACCAGTGGACCACGCCGGCCAGACCGGATTTATCGGTGATGATGATGCTGATGGGGCGGCCCAGTATCTTTTCCGTGTCGAAGATATTATAAATTTCCTCGTTTTTAATCAAGCCGTCCACATGGATCCCGGCGCTGGTGGCGTTGAAGTCGGCCCCGACAAAAGGAAAATTGGCGGGGATGGAATAATGGAGTTCTTTCTCGATGAATTCGGCCATTTCAGTGACGGCGCGGGTGTCGATCCCGCTGTCCTGTCCCACCAGACTGATATATTCGATTAACAGCCCCTCGATGGGTGTATTCCCGGTCCGTTCCCCGAATCCCAATAGGGCGCCGTTTACCGAAGCGCAGCCATATAACCAGGAAGTGGTGGCGTTAATGAATCCTTTGTGGAAATCATTGTGCCCGTGCCATTCCAAAAGGCGGCCCGGCACACCGGCGTCGTCGATCATGGCCCGGACCAGTTTCGGGACGCTGCGGGGCAGGGCCGCGCCGGGGTAGGTGACCCCCAGGCCCAAAGTGTCGCAAAGGCGTATTTTGATATCGATGCCCGAGGATTCCCTGAGCTTCATCAGCTCTAAGGCCAGAGGCACGCAAAAACCGTAGATATCGGCCTTGGTGATATCCTCAAAATGGCAGCGGGGGATAATGCCCATATCCAAAGCGGCGTTTACGATAGAAAGGTACTGGTCAAAGGCCTGGCGCCGGGTCAGATTCAATTTGTAGAAGATGTGGTAATCGGAAACCGAGGTCAAAATCCCGGTTTCCGGCAATTCCATTTCCTTGACCAGATTGAGATCATCCGGATGGGCGCGGATCCAGCCGGTGATCTCCGGATAGGGGTATCCTTTTTCCCGGCACTTGCGCACGGCCTCCTTGTCCCGGTCGCTGTAGAGAAAGAATTCCGTCTGGCGGATAATCCCGTAAGGCCCCCCCATGCGGTGGAGCAGATCGAAAATTTTTACTATCTGGTCCAGGGTATAGGGCGGTCGAGCCTGCTGGCCGTCACGGAAGGTGGTGTCGGTAATCCAGAATTCATCGGGTGGATCGATGGGAAGGATCTTATGATCAAAGTCGATGCGGGAGACGGCGTCGTAAGGGAAAATTTCCCGTTGCAAATTGGGTTCGGAAATGTCCTTCAGTTCATAACTCCAAAAACGGCTGTGCTCGTGGTCGAGGACTTTTTTGTTAGGGTTCCAGCGGGCCATGGTGTTCCTCCGTATGGTAGTACCGTTCGCCGAACGGTTTTGGGTTACTTTTTCACATCCAACCTCAGCCCCAGTTCGTTCAATTGGATGCGGTTGACCCCGGAGGGGGCGTTGGTCAGGGGGCAGACGGCTTTTTGCGTCTTGGGAAAGGCGATAACCTCCCTCAAAGACTGGGCACCGGTCATGAGCATCACCAGCCGGTCCAGACCGAAGGCGATGCCGCCGTGGGGCGGGGCCCCCATTTCCAGGGCCTCCAGGAGAAAGCCGAATTTTTCCTCGGCTTCCTGGGTCGAGATCTGCAGGACCTTGAAAATTCTCTCCTGCATTTCCCTCTGATGGATGCGGATGCTGCCGCCCCCGATTTCGTTGCCGTTTAAAACCAGGTCATAGGCACGGGAACGGACCTTTTCCGGTTGGGACTCCAGAAGGGGCAGATCCTCCGGCAAGGGAGCGGTAAAGGGGTGGTGGACCGCCCCATAACGACCCTCTTCCGGCCGGTATTCTAAAAGGGGAAATTTGGTGACCCAGGTAAATTCAAAACAATCCCTGGCCAGGTTCATTTGCGATCCCAGGTGAATCCGGACCTTACCCAGGACGTCATGAACAAGGGAAGGGACGTCGGCCTGGAAGAGGATCAGGTCTCCGGGTAAGGCCTCCAGGGTTTTATCCACGGCCTTGCGTTCTTCCTCTTTTAAAAATTTGGCCAGCGGTGATTGCCAGCCTTCGGGGTTTATTTTGGCCCAGGCCAGACCTTTGGCCCCCCACCCCTGGGCCAGGGCCACCAGGTCATCCAGTTCCTTGCGGGAAAAAGAGGCCCCCCGAGGGACGCGGATGGCCTTGACGCAGCCCCCCTTTTGGGCTGCCTCGGAAAAAACCTTGATATCCGAATTTTTAACCAATTCTGTCAGATCAACGATTTCCAGACCGAATCGCAGGTCCGGTCGGTCGGTCCCATAGCGGTTCAGGGCTTCTTCATAAGTCATTCGCCTGATGGGTCTTGGGATTTCAATTCCTATAATTCCCTTGAATAAATCGGAAATAAGGTCTTCAATCAAGGCGCAAATATCCTCTTCGGTTATAAAAGACAATTCCATGTCCAATTGAGTAAATTCCGGTTGGCGGTCGGCACGCAGATCTTCATCGCGGAAGCAGCGAACGATCTGATAATAGCGGTCAAATCCGGAAATCATCAGCAGTTGTTTAAAAAGCTGGGGGGATTGGGGCAGGGCGAAGAATTTTCCTTGCTGGACCCGACTGGGCACCAGATAATCCCGGGCCCCTTCAGGCGTACTCTTGGTCAGAAAAGGGGTTTCGATATCGATAAAACCCTTTTCGTTTAGAAAATTCCTAATTAAACTAACAACCTGATGGCGAATAATAAAGTTTTTCTGTAAGGCCGGTCGCCGCAGGTCCAGATAGCGGTATCGTAGCCGAACGGCCTCGGAGACCTCACCGGTTTCATCAAGGGTAAAGGGGGGGGTCTTGGAAGTGTTCAAGAGTTCATAGGCATCCACCAGGACCTCGATTTCTCCGGTCTTGAGGTTGGTATTGGCCATCCCCTCAGGTCTGGAGCGGACCGTCCCTTGAATGGAGAGGCAGTATTCGCTTCGTAATTGATGGGCTTGCCTATGGGCTTCGGAATTGATTTCCGGGTTGAAGACCACCTGGGTGATGCCGGTCCGGTCCCGAAGGTCGATAAATATCAATCCGCCATGGTCGCGGCGGGTATCGACCCACCCGGCCAGGTTTACTTTTAGTCCGATGTCTTTTGCGGTCAGGGAACCACAATCATGGGTCCGCTGACCGATGGGTTTGCTTGATATCAAGTTTGGCTCCATAGATTTCGTAAAACAGGGTTTTGAGATAAGATTAGTTCATTATGTGATGGACTGGCAAAAAGTCGAATTCTGTCATTTCGGGGAGTGAAGCGACGATAAATCTTTAATGATTTCAAGATTTCTCCCTTCGGTCGAAATGACAGAAAGGGAGTTTTCAGCCTTTTTGCGAGTCCATCTTAAGTTAATAGGTATAAATAATTTGAAAAAGTAAAACACCTCAACTTATCCTTTAATTTTTGTATTAACTTGTTCTTTTATCCAATCGGTCTAAAAAATAATCCAGAAACTGTGGAATGGGGATGAGGTCCTGGTTTTGGCTGTTCAGATTGCGGATCACTATCCGGTCATTTTTCAATTCTTCGCTGCCCAGGATGGCCGCGAAGGCACTTTTGAGTTTATCGGCCCTTTTAAGCTGACTTTTCAGGCTCTTCTCCTCATATTCCATATGGGCCGGGATTTCTTTTTTTAAAAGGGTGGTCAATAGCTCAAAGGCCTTTTCTCGGGCCTGCTCGCCCAAGGGAATCAGAAAAACCAAGGGGTGCTGCCTCCATTCCTCCAAAACTGGCAATAACAGGGCCGCCCGTTCCAGGCCGATGGCAAATCCGACGGCCGGAAGGTCCGGACCTCCCAATTCCCTGACCAGGTTGTCATACCGACCACCTCCGGCCAGGGCGTCCTGGGCCCCCAGTTCCCCGGCCGCAACCTCAAAGGTGGTCCGGGTATAGTAATCCAGGCCCCGCACCAGTCTGGGATCCGGATGGACCTTGATGGAGAGGCCCGAAGCCAGTTCCAGGACCCGGTCAAAATGGGTCTGGCAGGGCGGGCAGTTATAGGCCAGGATCGTCGGGGCCTGGACTAAAATCTCCTGACAGCGTTCTACCTTACAGTCAAAAACCCGCAGAGGATTGGCCTTCAGTCGCCGTTGACAGTCGGGGCACAAAAAAGATTCCCGCTCTTCCAGAAAATCCTGCAGGGCCGCAGAAAAAGAAGGCCGGCAGGCCGGGCATCCCAGGGAATTGATCCGCAACCGGGTCTGTTGCAGACCCAGGTTGTCCAGGATCTGGAGCAGCAAGCGGATCATCTCAGCGTCGGCATAAGGGCTGGCGCTGCCGATATATTCGGCATTGATTTGATGGAACTGGCGCAGACGGCCCTTTTGCGGACGCTCATGGCGGAACATGGGACCGATGGAAAAAAGCTTGTGTACGGGTTGCAGTCCCGCCAGGCTATGTTCAATAAAGGCTCGCAGGACCGAGGTGGTGGCCTCCGGCCGCAGGGTGATGGAATCCCCGCTGCGGTCGGTTATGGTGTACATCTCCTTTTCCACGATATCGGTGTTGGACCCGATAGAGCGGACAAAAAGCTCGGTTTTTTCTATGATAGGGGTCCTGATTTCGGAAAAGGAAAAGGTGCGGAAGACCCTCCGGGCTGTTTTTTCCATAAAAGCCCATTTTTCCGCTTCCCCGGGCAGGATATCCTTAAACCCTTTTATAGCTTGAATAGACATACCGTTCTTATAGTAAATTTTACCCTTTTTGTCCAGAAATTGTTAAAATTAAAGCGCATTCTATAAGAGAGGAGGGGGCTTCTTGAAAAAGAAGGTATTAACCGACTCATAATAGTATGGACATGAAACTGATAAGCTTGTCCTTCGGAGGATCATGGGGGTCTTTTCTGGGGATTGTCCAAAGGGTGACTTGTCGCCCAATCCCGGCCCCCGCAGGGGGTTTTCTTTGAGGTCGGTCTATCGACCTCCCGGCCAGTCCAGCAAAGTTTGATTCGAGGCAGGGCATACACCCCCGGCTTCCGGCAGGAAGCCTCCTTTTT
>JBFMBU010000166.1:0-4534 GCA_040755035.1 Thermodesulfobacteriota bacterium | reverse complement strand
AAGGCGCCAGGACAAGACGCTGGACGAAGTCAGCGCCGCGATTCTCGGCGACGCAGTCGCCGAGAACATTAAGTTCACCGGCTCGCCCGGTGGAACATTTGGTTATTTAAAATTAGGCGACACCTGCCTCAACCCGGTGTAGGATTGGCAGTTATCCGATATGGATTGTGACGACCATCCAGACAAATCGGAGAACGAAAGTGGTGTGACAAACGGTCGGGGCTAACACAAAGACGTGTTGTGTTGGAAATGGAGAGACAATGCCGACCACCACAAAAATAACAAGTCGTTCTAAAGTTTTTCCGTATAACTCTACAACCATAAGTCCTTTACTTGTGAAGGAAGGTATGATCCATATTTCGTTTTTGACAACTTATGGATTTCCCCAAATTGCAAACCACTCTAACTCATTATAAATGATAATTATTTTCTTGACAAATTAATTTTATTCCCTAAATGTAAAACGACCTATATCATTCAAAATGAAATGATATACAGAAATAGGAGGATTCTTCATGCTGGCCATCCCTTCGGGGTTACAGACCCGATTTGAAGCCTATTTGCGAGAGAAGGCGGTTCCAATTCAACTCCATGGGGAATATAAAAAATGGCTGCGTTATTATTTGGATTTTTGCCAGAAGTATAAATTTCCTCCTACCCGGAATGGGAGCCTTCCTCCATTTATCCATAAACTGCAAGAAAAGAGGCAAACCGAAGAAAAACGTAGAGAGGCTGTTCGGGCAATCACTTTGTATTATGAATTAGTTAAACAAGATTCCCGTCTTTCAGAAAAACCTGGCCCAGCTTCCGCTCCCCCTTCGCGATACCTTGAATCAAACAAGAAAAACCGCTCGTTCCGTGAAACTCCTTCCGGATCGGGGACATATCAAAAAAGCATACCAGTACCTCCGAAGGCACAAATCCCCCCGGTTTCAAGAAACCCTGTCCCTTCAACATCTCCAGGTTTTTTCCATTCCCAGCCTGCCAACCTCCCTAAGAAACCTATTGAGCCCATTCGGGGAACCGGTACCTCCTGGCAGGATGAATACACCCGCCTGGCCAATGAAATCCGAGTACTTCATTATTCGCCTAAAACACTCCAGACCTATCGAGGTTGGGTACGGAAATTTCAAGCTTTCGTCCGAAGTAAGCCGACGGCCGACCTCACTTCCGAGGAGGTGAAAGGCTTTTTGACCTTTTTAGCCGTTAAGCAAAAGGTCTCGGCTACCACTCAAAATCAGGCCTTTAATTCCCTGTTGTTTTTTTATCGCCATGTCCTAAAGAAAGAATTTGGAAAGATCGACGGAGTTGTCCGAGCCAAGCGCAAGCCCTATATCCCGGTGGTCTTATCACGAAAAGAGATCGATAATATCCTTAGGTATTTGGAACCCCCTTTTGATCTGGTGGTAAAACTGCTTTACGGCTGTGGTCTCCGACTTTTTGAGTGTTTGGGCCTTCGGGTGCAAAGTCTGAATTTTGATGCCGGTATTTTAACCGTCCACGACGGGAAAGGTCAGAAAGACCGAACCGTACCACTTCCGGTAAAGATTATCCCGGAACTTGAGAGGCAGCTTGATTCCTTGAAGGAATTGCATAAACAGGACCTGGATCGTAAATATGCCGGGGTGTTTTTAGTGAATGCCCTGGAGAAGAAATATAAAAATGCGGCCAGGGAGTTTGTCTGGCAATGGTTTTTTCCGGCCAAGCTATTGACCGTTGAGAATAGGACCGGGGAGCTTAGACGGTATCATCTGCACGAAACACTGGTTCAAAAGGCAATAAAACAAGCGGTGGGCAAGGCCCGGATTACCAAGCGGGCCACGGCCCACACCTTTCGCCACAGCTTTGCCAGTCATCTTCTCCAGGCCAATTATGATATTCGAACCATTCAGGAACTGCTCGGCCATAGCGATGTAAGAACGACGATGATTTACACCCATACCGTTAAAAGCGTCACCATTAAAGAGGCCAAAAGCCCCTTGGATTTTTGATTTTATGTGAGGTCAGAACCTTTTAAACGAAGGATTTGCTGGCAGCGGTCTTTCTTGTGCGGTCCCGGATAAGGCCAAAGGGGGGAAAACCATCGATGGAAGACGTAAACCTATTCTTTTTTCGTTCCCTGCATCCTAATATCTCTTTGGGCACGGCCAGCGACCGCTATGCCGGGTGGCTGGGGCAAATCTATTCTCCGGAAAAATACACCGGCCGGATCACTAAGCGTCCCAAGGCCCTGAAGGGAACCACCTTTCAGGAAGAGGTCCTGCCGGTGGACAGCCTGGAGGAGTACTTTCAGCACTTCTCTGTTTTGGAAGTGGATTACACTTTTTACCGGCTGCTGCTGGATGAAAAAGGAAAGCCCACGCCGAATTTTTTTACCCTAAAAAAATACGCCGGCTTTTTATCCGACCGGGATTCCCTTTTTTTAAAAGTCCCCCAAAGCATCAGCGCCAGGAAGATCCACCGTGGTCCGCAATTCGTATCCAACGAATCTTTTCTTAATCCGGAAATTTTCAGCGAGGGTTTCTATCGACCGGCCGTGGATTTATTAGGTCCCAAGCTAGGAGGGCTGGTTTTCGAACAGGAATATCATCGTAAAGACGAACGCCTGCCGGCAATGGAGATGGCTTCCGAGTTGAACCGGTTTTTCTCCTCCATCCCCAAAGACGATCGCTACCATCTGGAATTGCGGACCGAAACTTATTTGCAGGCCCCGGTGTTTGAAGTCCTGGCCGAACATGGGGTAGGTCAAGTCCTTTCCCATTGGACCTGGCTGCCGCCTTTGGAAAAACAATTTCAGAAGTCCGGGGAAAGGTTCTTAAACTCTGGGAAAAAGGCGGTGATCCGGCTCATGACCCCTTTGGGTATGCGTTATGAAGACGCCTATGCCAAGGCCTTTCCCTTCAACCAACTGGTAGAGGGGATGATGCAGCCTCGTATGATCGCCGACACCGTCCAATTAATCAAAACCGGTCTGGAACAGGAAATCCAGATGCAGATCATCGTCAATAACCGCTCCGGTGGCAACGCCCCACTCGTGGCCCGGCAGATTGCTGATGCCTTTACTGAGGTCTCTTAGACCGTTGCAATACGTATTAAGATCCGCCCTTTTTCCCTTGACTACTGTTTTTTTCCTATTTAATATTCCTAATTATACGAAACAAACTGCCTTTTCTTTTGATTGGAAAGGGGGTACATGATGAAAAGCGCGGAAATCAAGGCTATCCTGATATTTTTTTTCTTGTCAATGTTATTGGGGTGTGTTACCACCCCTCCACCCGAAAAACAGCCGGAGGACCGTCTGGAGAGAAAAGACCTGAGGGCTATTAATAAGCTGGCCAGGGAAATCGCCCGGGAAAGATCCGAGGATTTTTTTCTGACCGGGATGAGGGAATATAACAAAGGAGATTTTCAAGACGCCTATGAGGCTTTTTCTCGCGCCGTAGTTGAAGATCCCAAAGATTATCGTTCTTATTTTTTTCTCGGCCAGACCCATGAACAATTAAGAGATCCAGAGAAAGCCGTTAACGATTATAAAAAAGCCCTGGAGGTCCGCCCTCATTATCTACCGGCCCAGGAGGCCCTGGGCCTGGTTAATTATAAACAAAAGAAATTCAAAGAAGCCGAAATAAATCTCCGGGAAGCCGAAAAGCTGGGGAGCAAAACGGCCGAGGTCTATTATACCTTGGGGGAAATTGAACAAAGAAACGATGCCTGTGAAAAGGCAATCACCGCTTATGAGCAGGCCTTGAGACTTAATCCTGATTACGTGGCCGCCCAAAACGGCCTGAAGGTCGCCCAATTCACCTGCCGGCAAAAACAACATCAACAAGAACAGGAAAAACAAATTCAGCAACCACAACCCGCTCAGCAGCCACCTCAAAAATCACTCAAACCAACGCCACGGCGCTGAAAACACAGATTAAGAATATTATAATCCCCCCTGGATTATTCCCAGCCGCCCCTGAGCTCCCAGGAGGCCAGGACCCCGTTGACGAAAGTCAGGCGGACCGAAGGGGGTTCCGTGGGTATGGGGACGAAGTGACGCCCTACAGGGGCATATAGGTAGCTGACCGTACCGTAAACCCAGATGCAGGCCTTGGTTGCCCCTTCCTCTGCGCAGCGGGTCGGCGGACCGAAACGCTGGATTGCTTCCTCGAAATTCATCTGTCCGATCCGGCTGTTCAACAGATCGACCGTCTTTGAGGCGCAGGCCGAAAAGACAAAAAGCAGCAGAATGATGAAAAAACATTTGATGGCCCGGTACATGGTTCCCCCCCCGTTCAAATATTAAAAAATAGTCTATCGATGTCAACTCCTCTATACGATGGTGAATTAACCCCGTAATCCGGAATCACCGATCCTAAAAGCCGGAATACTTTAAAAACTCATACTGATTCTTTACATTTATCCTCATAATTGCATAAAAAAAGCGCAAAAATGATGTAAAAATGATTGAAGGTGGCGTCCTTATTGGTTATTGTGAGATTTACAGATCAAACGAAAACCAAAGCAGGAGGCCACCCCAGGTGAAGTA
>JBFMBU010000165.1:0-25443 GCA_040755035.1 Thermodesulfobacteriota bacterium | reverse complement strand
AAAGAGACAACTTTAAAGTGGTCGATATTTTACTGGTTCATCCCCTTCATTTTGAAAACTCCTTTAAAAATAAAATTATCAAAAAGGTGAATCAGATTGATATCTATGTTGCCTCTCTCAGTGATCTGATCAAGACGAAAAGGTTCGCCGGCAGAGGGCAGGATCAAAGTGATATCGAGATGCTGAAAAAAGTAAAAAGGATTATGGGAGATAAGAAGTGAAAAAAGGGTTTCAGTATCATCTCGAGGATGAAAAGATTATCCAGTACTTGAAATTATCCACAGAAGATAAATTGCGATGGCTGGAAGAAATCAATGAATTCACCCGGGCTGTTTTGAACGAAAAGGAAAAGGCCTTCAGAGACAAATTGAGGGCAGGGGAGGAATAGCTTGCTCCCTTTTCTCTTGACCCATTACCAAGCCTATTTTATACTATTTCAAATCATAGATAATTTATTAATCAAGACTCATCAGGCGTTTTATCTGATAAAATTGAACATAAAGGGAGTTCCTTAAAGGAGACCGTCCATGAGCACCGTCCAACTGGATTTGCCTTTTGCCCAAATTAAAAAAGCCCTTCGCCAATTGCCCTCCCAGGAAAAAATGGAACTCTGGCGTCTATTAGATGTTGATCTGGACCGTTCCGCTATTGCTCTAAGATTTACCTCCGCGGTAAACACTCTTCGAAAAGCTTACGCCCATATTAGCGAAGAAGAAGTAATGAAAGAGGCCATCAAGGCAACTCGACAGGTACGCAGGGCTCGACATGCTAAGAGTCGTTCTTGATACCAACGTATTAATCAGCGGTATCATTGCTCGTGGATATTCCGCTTTGAAATGGAATCTTTCACTTTTATTTCCCTTCCCCTATCCCAAAAACTCGATTACTACGCGGTTGAATTGCTCTGTGGCTTCAATATGCGGCAGGTGGCCAACTCCCGGAAAGGTTGAGAGCCGAGCGCCCTTGATGTGATCGGCCAGGTATTGACCATTCCCATAAGGAATGAGTGGGTCATAATCACCATGGATGACGAGAGTCGGAGCAGAAATCTTGTCAAGGCGACTCGATGTGTCATAGGTCAAAACCGCTCCAAATTGCCGCTGGTATGATTCGGTCGACATCGGCTTGGCTTTTTGATGTTTTACAACTTGATTCAAGTCTTCCGGATGGTTATCCATATATCCTTTGCCGGCGATGGCTGTGTAAACACGTCTCGTACGGGCTTCAAGGTCTTCTGCTTCATCCCTCACAAACAAAGCCATATATTCCGGCTGTGGCTGAACAGAGGACTGTCCGCCCGCTCCGGTCGAAACTAAAACTATCTTGCTGACCAATTCCGGGTGCCGGATAGCCAGTTCTGTGGTGATTGCGCCCCCTAAGGAGATACCTACCACATAGGTAGAACTTAATTTTAGATTTTGAATGACACCGGCTACATCTTCCGCCATATCACCAACGGTATAAGGCCCGGTTGCCAGGGCACTGTCTCCTGCATCCCGGTTGTCCATATTGATGACCCGGTATCTGGCGGTGAAGGGTTCGATCTGTTTCCACCAGCTAAAGCGTGTGGCGCCAAGTCCAGTAAGAAATAAAAGCGGATGACCTGCACCCAGATCATCATAAAAAACAGTATGTGAACCAACTTGTGTTGTAGGCATGTCTCCTCCTTTTCGTTTGGTTTAAAAATTTTTTGGTAAGTGTTAAATTCTTTTCTTGACGATTTGTACAAAATAGGTAATATTTAGAAAATAGATGTACAAATATAGCTCCTCAGATTATAGGGAGAAGGCTGAAGGAAAAACTGAAGCTGCCAGCAGCATTCTGCCTTCTGTTTTCGGTCTTCTGGCTTTTACCCGGGTAATTAAGCACAATAAGAAAGAGAAATCATGTCTCAACCTGTAAAACTCAGTGAAGCGCGGTCAAAAATGACCCGTTTGGATAAAATATTAAAACCGGGTGAAGTGATGCACATCACCCGAAGAGGCAAAGCCTTTGCCCGGTTAGAATTGATTACCGAACCGGATCGCTATGAAGAGGTTCTTAGATCTATCGAAGCCTTGCCTGAACCAAAGGGGAAAAAGCGGTCCATCTCCCAGGTCTACAAATCTTTTCTTTATGAAAAAGGCAATAGCAATCAATGAAATGCCTGGAAGGCTTCCATTCAATATTTTGCGATGCCAGTTTTTTCATTGCCCTTTTTTCAAAGAATGATACAAAGCATATACGGGCCTTGGAACTTTTTAAGGAAATCAAGGATTACCGAATAACCATTTACACTTCCTGGTTTGTGATCTCGGAGGCTATGACCATCCTCCGCTACAAATACGGCTATTTGGAAGCCCTAACCTTTAACCAATCCATCGATCTATACAGAATAGTCCCAACCCGGGAAAGCCAGCATCATCAGGCCATCGCCCTGTTCAACCTCTATGGACAAGACCGAAAAATCTCTTTTGTCGACGCCCTCTCCCGAATAATAATCTCCGCAGACCTTGAAAACATCCCAGCCATTTCTTTCGATTCCGATTTTAAGACCCTAGGGCTTACCACCATTTTTTGAACCCCCTTTTATTTTTAAAATTTTACGAAGGGTCGGGAATAATTCTTCCAAATCGATAAGTTCTTTCCCCTCAAGGAATTATAAATGTTTAAGATCTATTTTGGAGTTAAGGCCATTCCTTTCTAAGACCAAAAGTCATCTTCCGTGTACTGATCCTCCGACAAAAACCAGAACTCGATGACTTTATTGTCCTTGATGCGCCAGATATCCACATTCATCATGTTAAGGTTTTTCCCGGGCCGGGTGGCTGTGGACCGGAAATATCATCCGACCACCTCGGGGGGTCTGACCGATTAACTGGGGATCATCCAGATCCCCAACCAACTCGCACAGCAATTCTGATTTCAGTTCAAGCATGATTCTCTCCTTAAACAGAAAAACCCCGCTCCTCTAAGAAGAAGCGGGGTTTTTTGACTCCCTTATTCATCGACACTCCTTTGCCAAAGGCTGTCAATAATTAAAGATGATAGAAATTGTAATAGAGTAGAAGTGTCATCTTTTCTGCAAAAAGTCAATTAATTTTTCATTTCAATCCGTATAAGGCGGCGGGGGAGGGGGATCAAAGCGGTTTACTTTATCCGGTTTATAGGGGGCGTGATATGAAGGATCCGAAGGCAGATCCGGCTGAGCGACCACGAAGCCCGGCTCAAGATTTTCCTGCACCCATCCTTTTTCATGGCGACTGAGGAAGATCTGCCGCCAGCGGAAGGCCAGGATTTTCCATTCGTCGTTCTGTTTGATATATTCGATGTCATATTTCCCCCAGCACCAGGCCGCAGCGATTTTCATCTCCTTGTTTTCCGGAAAGTTGGTGATACCGGGGCTGAGCCAGACGGCCCGGGCCCGGGTGCCGTCTTTGTTGATTTCCAGGGCGGGATTGACGGCCATGTGAATGACCATATTCCCGGGAAGCTGGGGGGCGGTATCGCCTTTAACTTCGAAAGGAGTACCCAGGCGCAGGAAATAGCGGTGCGGGGCGTCTTTTCCCTTCAGAATACCTTTGTTGCTCAGTTCAATTTCCACCTCTGGGCTGTCGGCGAAGAGATTGACAATGGCCCGGTGGGCGCCGATATTGATATAATGGCAATATAAGGACTGCACCTTCCAGATGGCAATATAGTCCATTAAATATCGGTTTTGTTGCTCTAAACGGTCTAATCTGGCTTCAATAGATTCTTTCCCTGATTGTTCGCTCATGGTAGTGCCTCCTTAAACAAAATAGAAATGCTAATACAGAGTTTTATATCGATTCGATGGATTGAAGTCAATTTATGTTTTTCAATCCAAGCCTTACCCCGTAGGCCCTTTTTCGGTTTTAGATAGAACCCAATTTGACCAAAAGGCTTGGAATAATTACTTTGACATGCCTGGTCGATTTATTTTATATTTTTTCAGGAATTCTTGGGAGATAGGGTATTGTTTCAAAAAAGGCTTTACCTTGTTGTCATTTCGAACGAAGTGAGAAATCTTAAACAATCAGGTATTAATTAAAGATATCTCCCTTCATGGGGGGGGCTGGTACCAGGGGGACCGAAGCCAATTGAGGTATTATGGCATTCAAATGGCCCGATATGGGTTTGTGGGATTGGCCTGTGAATATCGTTTGTCCGGCGAGGCCTCCTGGCCGGCCCAGATCCATGACGTCAAAGCGGCCTTGCGCTGGATGCGGGCCAATGCCGACCGTCTAAAGATGGATGAAAGTAAAATTTGTGTGAACGGCAATTCAGCCGGTGCCCATCTGGCCTTGATGTTGGGCGATAATACCGATGCCTTTGAAGGAAGCGGCGGTAACCACCAGGTCCATTCCCGATGCGCGGCTATTTCGGCTATTTATCCACCAACGACCCTGCATTTTAAAAAAATGAGGTGGAGGATAAATTATTCGGGCTCGAGGGAAGTGAGGAGGTAGCCCGAAAAGCCAGTCCGATTCATCATGCAGCCAAAGGTTTTCCCCCGACGATATTAATTCACGGAAACGCCGATCAGATCGTTTCCCCGAATGAAAGTTTCCATATGTATCAGGCCTTGAACAAAGCGGGGGCTGAAGTTGAACTCCATGTCTTCGACGGGGCCCCTCACGCCTTTGACAGCCTGGCGGACTTTGCCAAGCTTTGCGTTCAGATGATGGTGTTATTTTTTGATCGAAAAGTGGTCAATCCCAGGCCGGTGGTGGTTCCTGGGATGGAAGGGCAATGATTTTTAGAGGGTGAATTATGCGATGAAAGGGGACGTTCATGTGGAATGTGCCTTTGATTTTCATTATTTTTCAATCTCGATAGCCATTAGAGCTGTTCTGAACGTCCCCATTTATGATTCGTATCCTTTACAAGGTTTTAATGTTTTCCTCGGTTTTCTCTATCGAGAGAAACGGATAGACTTTGAATCTAAAATAGGGAATATACCTAATAAGCGCCCTATTTAGCTCTTCCTCGGTTCCTTCGCCGATACTGAATCCCTTGGGTTGTCCAAAAAAATTTCCCCAATCCTTGGTCATTCCCGATTTGATATCCTGCTTGGTCATTTCAATGGCCCCCAACCATCCTACTTTTCGCTCCTCAGGATTAACCGGGATTTTGCTTTCATCGGCTTCCCACATGATTAAATATCTTCCCATTGTTCCTTCTCCTTTTCTTTCGCCCGTTTTAAGGATTTGAAACGCAGTCATCTTGTTTTGTTTTTAATTTTTCTTTTGGCAGTCTGGATCACCTTATTTCAACAAAATAAATGAAGTGCCTCCACGAGGGAACCGAAGTTCCCAAGGGAGGCGTTGTATCGGCAATTTTATTGGTTTCCTTTTCATAAAAATCGCCTTTATCAAGATTCATTCTGAAACCGGGAGAAAAGTCTCAAGGCATTATTTCTCTCAACGGCCATAAGTTCTTCTTCGCTAAACCCTCCAAAGCGTTTTACGTTTTCCGCCGTCTTGCCCAACAATGACTCCGGTTCGGGGGCAAAGGGAAAGTCGGTTCCCAAAACGATATGTGATGGGTCCACCAAGGTCCGCAGGCAGGGAAAGGCATAAGGCGTGGCCGAGAGGGCGGTGTCATAATATAAGGTTTTAAGATAGGCAAGGACACCTTTTGGGGCGATTACTTTTAAAATTTCCTTCATAAGCGGATGGGTATCCGCCATGGCAACCCGACCGGCAATATAGGGAATAGCCCCACCGGCATGAGAGAGAATGACAGGGATGTCGGGGAATCGTTCGAGGGTCCCGTTTAAAATCAGGTTGGTCACTGCCCTGGTCGTGTCAAAGATAAATTCCATAAGAGGCGCCGGCCAGCCCAGCTTTGGCACATCGCTGCCCGGAGGAATATTCGGGTGCGTATAGACCACCAGTTTCCGGCGGTTGATTTCTTCAAATAGAGGATCAAAGGCAGGGTCCCCAAGGTATTGATCCCCTATACTGGTCAGCAGAACTACTCCATCAAGATTCAGGATATCGATGGCATACTCCAATTCCTTAAGTGCAGCCTCTACGTCAGGTAAAGGCAATATCGCAAAGGCTCCGAATTGTTGGGGGTGATCACTAACCAAACGAGCAGAGATTTCATTGCACTGCCGGGCAAGGTCACGGGCAAATCCTATCTGACCAAAATATACACCAGGCGCGGATATGGAAGTCATGGCTACGGCAATGCCCTGCTCATCCATGCGGGTGAGGGTCACCTCCGGAGACCATTCTGGAAAAGGGACTCCTCCCGAGGAGGTAACCCCCTTTCCCGCCTGCGCAGAAACGTACTCCTTTGGTACAATGTGGTCATGGACATCGATACGATAGGCTTTTCCCATGATGATTGACCTCCTTTAATTTTGATAAAGATCTTCCAGAAAAGGAATTAAATTTGACTCGAAGCCTTGAAGTCAGATTTTCTTTCCTCCTTGTTTTGATTCAGATTTCATATCTTGAGTCTTACCAACATCTACTGAATACGTCTACTGAAGGGGGCATCCGATTTCTTTAAGAATCTTTATCCCATTATTGATTGATGGCCGGTTGAACTGGCCGAGAAGGAGAAGGAAGAGGTTCAGGGGTCGATTAATCCAGGATTAACATTTTGATTGAGCAGGGAAATTGGAGAGTGAATTTTCTGTTAAAGGTCTTGCATCGACTTTTATTTTGATAGTTTCCTGCTTAAATAAAAAACCCCGCCTTTCTGCTGAGAGGTGGGGCTTGGTACTCATTCATCCATCGACACTCCTATGAGGCTGCCAATAATAAAGGAATTCCGTAATTTCAGCAAAATTCTTATTTCAAATATTTGAAAAAGTCAAATTAAAATATTGCCGCAAACGGCTTTTTCATGGGTATCCCCAATATGTGGTTATTGAGATTTGAATCTTAATGTTCAGCGCCGCACTTTAAAAATGATTAAATATGTCTACCTTATTCCTGAATTAAGAATTGAATAAGCGAAGGGTCCCCTTCTTGAATTTTTCGAGGGAACCCTTCCTTGTTGCGGGCTAATTGGTCTTTGAACGTTTGCCGTAATCGGATTGGGCGGCCTTGGTGCGTGTTTCATGGGCGTCGACGGTTAGGAGGAACCCGTCGCTAAGACTCTGGTTGGTGGCGTGGTTTACTGCAGAGACATATGCCCCATGATTTCTATATAGGCTGAGTAAAACTTCGTTACTGAAAGGAACATATGAACCGTAGAGCATATCGAACTGACCGGGACCCGAATTGAAGCCGGTATTTGTGGCCGTTGGAACGGCGTGCTGAGGAAGGCGTATTCCTCCTATGGCATTTCCGTATTGATCACGGGCAATAACCCCGCCTTCATACTGTATCCGAGGTGCAACAGGAGGTACGGAGATACCCTTAACCCAACTCACCAGATGATCCAGTGCGGCATTGATTACAAAATGAAGCGGAATTCTGGAATAAGGCGGCAGATCTGTGGTATATTCTCCTGGTTGTGCTGGCGGGAGGTACATCCTCCTGGGCCCAGCTGGGACATGGGATGAACCGGCCACCTCCCATCGGCGGTAAACAGCGGAGTCCTGCTCTGCACTCTGGGTGGCTGTTTCCCTTTCACTCTGGACCCTGATCACCTTGACGTCAAGATCCGTCCGTAAAGGCCAACCGCCCACAACCAGCAGAAACCCGTCTACAACGGCGTGTGAAGGATGTACCAAATTATGATAATAGCCGAGGTAGATGTCCGACTGAGAGGCCCCGGTGGCGATAACGCGTTCTATCGGGAGTCCGGCGAGAGGGTCCACAACCAAAGGGGTTCTAATCGACTGAATTCCCTGGGAAAAAATATCATATGAAAGGGTGCCATATTGTGTAGAGTCATTATTATTTAAGGTTCCGTATCGGTCCGGGACAGGCTCCTATGTTTTGTATCGTTGGCGCCGGACCAATGCGCCATTAGGTCGGGGGTTCTCGTCTGGTTCCAGGACACAGGGGATTTTTACTTATGATAGCGGTTGGAAATATCCCCAAGGGAATTGAAAGGAAATGGGGGTCAGCTTTATCCAACTAAGATGACTTGGCCGTCTCTTTAAAGGTACTTGACAAATAGTACTATATTTAATACTATATTGTTATGAGCATGGCAGAAAAGTTATTGGAAAATATGCGTAGGAATCCAAAGGATTGGCGGATTGAGGACGTCGTTTCTGTGGCAAAATATTTTAATCTTCTGATACGGTCCAGGGGAGGCAGCCACTATATATTCGGTTTTCCGGGCATAAAGTGTTCTGTTAGCGTGCCGGCGCATAAATCAATCAAACCTGTCTATATAAAACGGTTTGTCGAACTTGTCGATCAGATCAAGGAGTAGCCCATGAAACCCAAATTTGAAGAGTACGCCATTGAAATAAAACCGCTGAAGAAAGACGAAGGGGGGGGATTTCTGGTAACATTTCCGGATCTTCCCGGCTGTATGGCCGATGGCGAAACAATAGATGAAGCGATTGTCGAGGCCAAAGACGCCTTTAAATGTTGGATGGAGGCGCAGAAGAAATGGGGAAGAGAATATCCCAAACCAACGGCAACGGGGACATCTGGTAAATTTGTTCAACGGCTTCCAAAATCACTGCACGCCAAATTAGTGAAGAGGGCGAAGCAAGAGGGCGTCAGTCTCAATACCCTTGTGCTTGCTTTAATTGCGGAAGGTATTGGAAAACGGGAAGTTGCCCGGGTAGGAAGGTAAATTTTTAAGCGAATCCCCTCGAAATTTTAATATTGAGGGAAAAGAAGAGGCAGAATGCCAAGATTTGGACGAACTACCCCCTTTGTTTTACGAGTTTTCTTTAAACGAAGGAGTAATCCCGGTCAATGACCACCTCATAGAAAGGAAGCTGGGAGTCCGAGTGTCTATCTGAAGTTCGAGGAATTTGGGTTTGGGTGGGGAGCGCTGGTTCTTTTGGCATAAACCCAATCGGTGATCAACCTTGAAGATTAAGGCCGTCCTATTTGACTTGGTTGAGACTCTGAGGGAGACGGACTATGGAGAAGATTTTGATCGGTTTGATGGACCATTATTTAGAACAGCTTGTTTCCAATGATCCGTCCCAATTGTCGGCAGCGGAAAATCTTAAGGTCACTGAAAACGGCTACCCGGTTCTACTTGGCCAGGGCCTTTTTGAAACCGCCTCGGATATCACCTACCGTCATTATATCCCGGACCCTTCGACCGGTCAGGTGGCCCTTTTCGGGGTGGTGCAGGAAACTATGAGGCCGGCTAATTTTTTGGTTCGTCTGAAAATCGAAAATGAAAAAATCACCGAAATCGAAACCATTATTGCCCGGGAGGGAACGGCTTCCACCGCCGATCCTCTGGCCCTAAAAATACCAAAACCGATTTACGGCCAGGTCCTTAACCCTTCGGAGCGGACCCCTCGGGATCAGATGATCGCTGCTGTTGAGAGCTACTTTAACTGTATTGAGGATAATACGGCCAATGTGCCCTTTCATCCCGAGTGTAACCGGACGGCTAACGGCAGGCAAACCACTAATTCCGGACCCGTGCCCTTAAGCTGCCTGGGTCAATTTGAAAAAAAGATCTTCGCCTATATTACTAAAGTTCGAAACCGGCGCTATCTCATTGTGGATGAGGAAAAGGGGTTGGTTTTCGGGGTTTTTATGATGGATGTTCCGGCCAGGAAAGAACATTTCGATCTGTTTCCCATACCCATGGATAAGCTGCCGGTGCACATGATAACGCCCCATACCATTTATCTGGCCGAACTTTTTAAAATTATTAACGGACAGATCCGGGAAATCGAAGCCCTGATGTTCAATACCACTTTGGGAGCACACTCGGGGTGGGAATAAGAATTCATTTCGGAATGCGGAATGCGGATTTCGGAATGGGGGAATAGACCGTGAAACGTATCTCGTGAAGCGTTTAGCGCGAGATACGAGATACGAGCGACGATCGACGAAATTTAGACAAGGGAGGAACCATAATGCTTCAATTATTACCAGGGAAAGTGACCATTGAAAATGACGTGGTTTTTGGAACTACCGGAAGTCGGGAGTTGAAATGTGATATCTTTCATCCTCCCAATGAAGGGGAAATTCATCCTGGGGTACTGATTATTCATGGCGGGGGTTGGTATCAAGGGGACCGAAATCAGTTGAGATATTACGGCATTCAATTGGCCCGATATGGGTTTGTGGGATTGGCCTGTGAATATCGCTTGTCTGGGGAGGCTCCGTGGCCGGCTCAGATCAACGATGTAAAAGCCGCCTTACGCTGGATGCGGGCTAATGCCGATCGGCTGAATATGGATGAAAGAAAAATTTGTGTAACCGGTAATTCGGCCGGGGCCCATCTTTCTTTGATGCTGGGCTGCCAGACCGATGCCTTTGAAGGAGCAGGAGGCAATGCCGGGATCAGTTCGAAATGCAGCGCCATTTGTGCCGTCTATCCGCCAACCCAATTGCACTTCAATAAAAATGAAGTGGAAAACAAGCTGTTTGGGGAAGCCGGAAGTGAAGAGGTGGCTGCCAAGGCCAGCCCGATAAATTACGCTGTCCGGGATTTCCCGCCGACCATTTTAATTCACGGAAATGCGGATCAGGTTGTCTCCCCCAGTGAGAGTTTTAATATGTATCAGGCCCTGAAAAGGGCTGGTGTTGATGTTGAACTGCATATGTTTGACGGCGCTCCTCACGCCTTTGACAGTCTGGCTGAATTTGCCAAACCTTGCCTACAGTTGATGGTCCTATTTTTTGATCGAAAGGTGGTCAATCCCCGGTCGGTAGAGATTCCGAATTCAACACGGTAATAATCGCCTTTGTAAATAAGGGCAAAGTCCCTTCTTCTTGGTTGAATCTGGAAGAATTTAGGGATTCTCATTTAAAGGTAAGGGAGAGAGGAATCTGTTTGAGTTGATCGCTTACCTGATTGGTGTCGGTTACCACGATGCCGATCAACTTTTTCTCCTTAAAAACAACCACTCGATAGGTATAAAGCAATATCCCCGGATTCCACTTTATCTCATACTCGTAGGCTGGGGTGCCATCTTTCAGTTTTATCTCTCTTTCATAAAGTGTCTGGCAGTTGGAGGCCTTAAACTTGTCCTGAAGAAAGGCAATGGTTTCTTTCGCTAAATCTTTATTGGCCTGACCTTCGGGGAGGTTCGAAACAGCTACCTCGAAATTGGTCGTCCCCCTGAAATCTAAGTCCTTTCGCAGCACCGAGTCTGGATTTTTTGATTTGTCGGATTTGATCCAATCTTTGGGAATGGTTAAATTGAAATCCGGCGATTTATGAATAAACAGTTCGGTATCCGCTGCTTTTGTTTTCGATAAAGGTAAGGTGTAGGTGGCAATGGTTTCAATAACTTGTCTCCCATCAACAAACTGTTTACCTTTAAAGGATTCCCCTCCTTTAATTCCATTAAAACGCATGGTCCCCCGGACAATCTCCGAGGTCCCTTCAAAAATTAATAGGGCCTCACGTGTTGGATCAAAACTCAAAGGTAGAGATTTATAGGTATAGACTATTTTTGAATTATCTTTATAGGATTGCACACCATAGGCATGTGCAAAAACCTTACCCATACCCATACTTAAATCAAAAACATAGAGTTCATTGAAAGTGTAGGTCTCCCCGTTATCACAGGTACACGATCCTTCGGCTTCGCTACTGCCGATACTATTACCCGGGGAATCGTTAACCCTCTTTAAAGGAGTCGCTTTCCCTTCGCATTTACATTTAGCAGTTTCTGATAACGCCGGGGTAGCGGAGCCCCAAATCAAAACTGCTATTACAAAAAAACTCAATGTAAAAAGCAACGATTTCTTGGTGACCATGATCCTTACCTCCTTTTCTAATTCTCTTTTATCGGTCTTGCCATTAATCGATAAATCAAAACCCATGCCAATGGAGCCCTTTTTCATAATTCTTAGATATCATTTGTCATTCCTGATTTCCCCTTAAGATCCTTTTCGAGAAATGGTAATTCTGGCCATACCAATTTCACCTTTTTTGTTAATTGGTGAAATTTTACTTGTCGGTCGGGCCTTTTTAGCCTTAAAATAGTTTAGCTATTTTCATTTACAGAATCAGTCTTGATAAATGTAAAAACTTTAAGGAGAAGCCCATGAAGCCAGCGAATTCCTTTTTGGAGGTGCTTGATTTTTTTCATAAGGGACCCCTCGGCCTTCCCGGCAGCCCGGAGTATAATGCGGCTTTCTGTCAATGCTTGACCGAATCGGCTTTTGCGGATGCAGCCTCCATCTGGCAGGTCGACAAGGAAAATCTATTGCACCTGATTTATAGCACGGATATCCCTCCAGACCAGGTCAGGGATATTGCTTTAAGATTGGGGGAGGGGATCAGCGGGGCCGCGGCCATGTCTCGTCAACCAATTTTAGCAGTCAATGCCCAGAGACAAAATTTTCATGATTCACGGATTGACACCCGATTCAGTCTTAGAACCTATGCCATGGTTTCCGCACCCATTCTTTTTGAAGGCCATCTCTTCGGGGTGGTGAATATCTTGACCCATCATTCGGACAGGCATTTTTTACCAGAGTGGAAAGAATGGCTCTGCGCTCTGGCCGCCTTGTACGGGGCTGCTCTGGCTAAAGCGGGAAACTTAGTCCCTTATCGATCCCTTTCAAACAAAAAAATGAAAGTGGAAAGGAAGCCTTCACCATCCTTTTCCGGTGGAAAGACGGTCATTATCGGAATCAGCCAGGCTATGCAGGAAGTCCTGCACCTTTGTCTCAAAGCAGGGGAAACCGATATTCCGGCCTTGATCTATGGGGAGACGGGGACGGGCAAGGAGTTGGCCGCCCGCCGGATTCATGAGGCCGGACCACGGGCCAACGGTCCCTTTCTGGAGGTGAATTGTGCCGCCCTGCCGGAAACGCTTTTGGAGAGTGAGCTCTTTGGCCATGTCAAAGGGGCCTTCACCGGGGCAACCGAGAAGCGACTGGGGAAATTTGCTGCCTCTTCGAAGGGAACGCTCTTTCTGGATGAAATCGGAGACATGAGCCCGGCCTGTCAGGCTAAAATACTAAGGGCCCTGGAAGAAAAAAAGGTGACCCCCCTCGGTTCGGATAAACCCCTATCCTCCGATACGCGGATTATTGCCGCCACCAATAAAAATTTAACGAAGATGATGATTGAAAAAAAATTCCGGGAGGATCTCTATTATCGACTCTGCGGGATTGAAATCAGGATGCCTTCCCTGCGTGAACGGCTTGAAGACTTGGAGCTTCTGGCGATTCATTTCTTGAATAAAACGCACACACCTCCCCTTCGTCTTTCCCCGGAAGCCTTGGATCTCTTCAGAGCCTATCCCTGGCCGGGAAATGTGCGCCAGTTGGAGCAAGCCTTATTCGCTGCAGCGGCCTTGTGTGGGGGAGACACCATCATCCCCGCCAATCTCCCGGCCTGGATGTTCAAGGCGCCGAGCCCCGGGTTAATTGACAAGTCCATTCCCGCAGCCGGCGGTCCTTTCCCTGATTCCGAATATGGGCCGAGCAAAGAAAACCGATTATTAGATAAAGGAGAAAGGACCCGATATCTGGAGGCCCTCCAGGCTACCCAATACCGGGGTTCGGGACGCTGGAACGTGAGAGCAGCGGCCCGCCGACTGGGTATGCCCCGGGAAACCCTGGTCTACCATCTGAAAAAAATGCACCTCTTTCAATAAAGCCAAAGGCTTTCATAATTAGAAGCCCCAAGATCACTTGCTCACTTCAGCCCTGCCTTGCGCAAAAAACCCATATTTTTTACTACTGCCGATTGGGGTCCTTTCTCTTTGTGATGAGCAAGGATCCCCCTGGCATAGTTATCCACTGAGAATTTTGGGTTTATTCTGAGGACTTCGGCTGCTTCAGCCCGGGCCTCCTTTTCCCGCCCCGTCTCCATGTAGATACCTACCTGACCAACATGGGCAAAGAGGTTATCGGGACATTGCCGGAGGGCCTGTTTATTTGCCGACTCCGCCTCTTCCATCTGACCCGTCGCCCAATAGGCATCACCCATACTCTGAGAGGAGAAACACGACCCGAGAGGGTTTAGCCGGATGGCTTTTTGATAAACAGGTATCGCGTCCCATGGCCGGCCGGCGTAGCGCAGGGCATTAGCATAAAAAAAATTAACCCACTCTCCGTTTGGATCAAGGGCCACGCCCCGTTCCCCTTCGGCAATTCCCTTATTAAATTCTCTTAAAAAACAATATATTTGGCTCAGCAACCCATGGGCATTGGAATTGGAATCATCTAAGGCCAGTGTTTTCTGTACCAGTTCCATAGCCTTCCTTAGAGACTCCCGTGGTGACTTGGAGGAGCCATACAGTAAATCCATATAGTGGGTCCAAGCCAAAAGATCGTATCCCCAGGGATTCTCCGGCCACTTGTTCACCATCTCCTCGGCGATCCGCCGGGACTTGTTATTTCCCTCAACAGACATTAACAGCAGGAAATGGACCCCTTCCCACATCTTTAAATAACACTCAAGGCCTTGCTTCCCCTTAAAGAATTTTTCTTTAAATATGGAGCCCTGTTCCCCTTCGGTCAGTTTGACTTGCAAAGACTTTAGTATTTTTAAGGTCACTTCATCCTGCAAGGCAAACAGGTCTTTCAGATCACGATCGTAGCGCTCAGACCAGAGATGATGCCCTCGAAGGGCGTCGCTCAATTGGGCGGAAATCCGAACCCGGTCGCCGGACCTCTGTACACTGCCCCCCAGCACAAAGCGAACCCCGAGCTCCTCACTCACCTGTCTGACCTTCACTGCCTTTCCCTTATAGGTAAAGGTGGAGCCGCGGGCAATCACAAACAGTTCCCGAATTTTTGACAGGGCGGTGATAATGTCCTCGGTGATTCCTTCAGAAAAGAATTCTTGTTGAGGGTCCCCGCTCAGGTTGACAAAGGGCAGCACGGCGATGGAAGGTTTGTCCGGTAAAGGATAGGCCATCTTTTCTTTGGAGGCAGCCTCTATCTGGGGAGGAATCGAACGATTGGTTGTCCGCCAAACGGCCACGGCAATACCTGCCGCCAAGAAAACAGCCAGAATACCCAGGACGAAGGCCTTTTTATTTTTGATTTCGATCGTCGGCCCCTTTTTCTTCTTCAGATCCGACGGTTCCATCAGGGCTTGATAGACCCGCACCGGCTCAGTCATATTCTTGATCTTCTGCAGCCCCAGGGATTTAAATTCCAGGGGGAGCCGGTCTTTAACCTGATCATAGGCCGTTCCCGAAAGGCACACCCCGCCCGGTTCCGCCAACTTTTCCAACCGGGCGACGATGTTGACCCCTTCTCCGAAGATCCGCTCTCCCTTCTCGACCACATCCCCCAGATTGACCCCGATTCGAAAGATCATCCGGCGGTCTTCCGGCAACCCGGCATTGCGCACCTTGAATTTCTTTTGTATCTCAACCGCACATTGGACCGCATCGACTACGCTTAGAAATTCAGCCAGCAGATTGTCCCCTGGATCATCTACAACCCTGCCTCCCTTTTGCCGGATCAAATCAGCCATAAATTGCTTATAGTCACCGAGCCGGCCTATGGTCCCTTCCTCATCCAGACTCATGAGCCGGCTGTACCCTTTCACATCTGCACTCAGGATGGCGATGAGTTTTCGTTTCATTGTTTTGTCATTCACGAAATCACCTCTGCAAAAGGCTGGGGTCAAGGCTATTTAAAATGGAGTCACATTAACTTTTTTCCGCCTTCTGACCGGAATGGCCAGGGATAAAAATGGTCTACGAAGGAAAAGCAACTCGGCCGTTTCTGAATATTTTTCCGTCAAAGGGATCAATAAGTCCGGGGGCCTTCATTCAGAAAGCCAGAATCTGATTTGCTCCTCGGTTGGATCTGCCGGGGTATTAAACATATCGGCTTCAATCAGGGGTTTGATCATAGGCCAGTCTTTATCCCGCTGGGTTTTTGGGTGGTTCCATTATTCAGATTTTCTAAAAAGTCAAATTCCATGGTTCGGAGTATAGAATAACCGGAAAACAGGAGCAAGGAGAAAAAAAGAGAGAGGGGAAAGACTTTAATGATTGACCAGATATTGTGAGGAGAGCCGGTACCGGCGTATTGAGGAAGTCTTAGTATTCTGTATTGTTTTTGGGGTTTACGGAGTTCTTGAGATACATGAGGATCATTTTAGTTATTTCAATTACCAACATTTCTTAGGGGTCAAAGCCTTGCAATTGGAGTATAATTAATGAATTTAGATCGTTATGTCGGTAGAGAAAGAAACCGACACTTTTTAAGACAATCCTTTTGTAGATTATAAACCCTCAAAGTGGGCAGGTCACGCCCATCCTTAGGAGGACCTATGAACAAATTTTTATTCCTGTTTTTCTTTTTAGCGTTGGATCAGTCCTATGCAGCCTCTTTAGCAGATCCCTACACTTCAAACCGGCAGAAGATGGTTAAAGAGCAGATCGAAGCCCGTGGAATAAAAGACAGTGGGGTATTGGACGTTATGAGAAAAGTCGAACGTCATTTATTCGTACCCTCCTCTTTGCAAAGGGCCGCTTATGATGATCGGCCGCTTCCTATCGGTCATGGGCAGACTATTTCGCAGCCTTACATCGTTGCCTTTATGACCGATGAAGGCAGGATCAAACCCCAGGACCGTGTTCTGGAGATCGGGACCGGTTCGGGTTATCAGGCAGCAGTATTGGGAGAACTGGCCAAGGAAGTTTATTCGATTGAGATTTTAAAACCTCTGGCCGATAGTTCCCGCCTTCTCCTGGAAAAACTGGGTTATAAAAATATTCGAGTAAAATGGGGAGACGGTTATCAGGGCTGGAAAGAACACGCCCCCTTTGATGCTATCATTGTCACCGCCGCCCCGGACGCCGTCCCGGAAGAACTGGTTAAACAACTCAAGATCGGTGGAAGGATGATCGTTCCTATTGGCGGCTTTTATCAGGAACTTTACCGGATAATCAAAACGGAATCGGGAATTAAAAAGGAGACCCTGCTCCCGGTCCGCTTCGTTCCCATGGTGCATCCTTCTAAGACTAAGAGCGATCCCTGAAATCAGGTAAAAGAGCAGGGCCGAAAACCTTCTTTTTAAAAAAATTGAGCCTATCGATAAATCCCATTGCTTCAGAAACCAGGTGATTTGTCGACAAACTTCCCCTTTTTCATGCGAGTGTCATAATGTCCTTTCAGGATATTTCGAGTCAAAGATTTATTGGCTTGGATATCTTTAAGTTCACTGACTTCAATGGATTGCTCAAGTATTTCAAGCGCTTCCTCCAACTCCTCCTTTTTGATATTCAAGGCTGGGAAAAGGCGGATCATGTTGCCCTGGGTTTGTCGGACAAAAAGACCTTTGTCGAGACAAGCAGAAGTGATTTGAGTGGCCGTGGCTTCATCCCGGAACTCAACGGCCAGGAGCAAACCCAATCCCCGGATATCGGTGATATACTCCGGAAAATCCTTTTGCCATTTCAACATCGTTTCCAGGGCCAACTCCCCCATTTTTTGGACATGAAGCGGGATGTTTTCATCCAGCAGGTGACGGATCACCGCGTAGGACACGGCGCAGCCTAAGGGGTTGCCGCAATAGGTCCCGCCATGATCACCGGGTTCCAATCTGGCGGCCACCGCTTCCGTCAGGGCAAAGGCCCCAAAGGGAAAACCGCCGGCGATCCCTTTGGCCATAGTCAGGAAATCGGCCTGCGCCTTAGACCGGCTGATGGCAAACATGGGGCCGCAGCGGGCAAAGCCGGTTTGGACTTCATCGATGATCAGGAGGCTGCCGTTGGCCCGGCAAAGATGGCTGACCTGTTCCAGATAATTTTCCGCAGGGACCTTGACCCCTCCCTCGCCTTGGACCGGTTCCAGGATTACGGCCGCTACCGAATCATCCATGTTTTTCTCCATGGCCCTCAGATCGTTAAAGGGGATAAAGCGGTAATTGGGCATCAGGGGATTGAATTTCTCCCGGTGTTTGGCCTGGCCGGTGGCCGAGGCGGTGCTGATGGTCCGGCCGTGAAAACTCTGCTCAGTTGAAATCACATCCATTCTTCCAGTGGCCTTACGGGCCAGTTTGATGGCCGCATCATTGGCCTCGGCCCCGCTGTTGGAAAAGAAAACCCGGGTTAAATTGGAAGGCAGAATTTCGCGCATCAGGGCCAGCAGTTTGGCCCGGGCGGGGGAGTAGGTCAGACCCGAATTGGGGTTCTGGATGATCTTCCGGCTTTGCTCCAACAAGGCATTGGTGATGACCGGCGAGGCGTGGCCCAAACAAGTGACTCCCCAGCCGGCGGTGAAGTCCAGATATTTTTGGCCTTCCTCATCCCAGCAATAGACCCCTTGGCCCCGTTCGATGGAAACCGGGATCTTGGTGAAGAAGGGCGGTGAGGATTGGTCTTCAATCGCGATGGTTTTTTCAGTACTCATGGAAGATCCTTTAGGTGGAAGATAAAATTAGCGGCCTCGGGTCGTTCTTCCCAACCCTGTTTTTTATAAAATCCCCGTTGATACGATTCACGATCCCGCAAATTAAGGAGCATTAAGCGGGAACAACCGCGATTCCGGGCTTCCTCTTTTATTGTTTCCAACAAGAGCCCGCCTATCCCAAGTCCCCGAGCCGAATCCAATAAGAAAAGTTCCGATATATACCCCTCCGGACCGGAAAACATCAGGTAGGGCAGCCAGTGGACGGCGCAATATCCGACCAGTTTTCCGCGCTGATCTTGGGCCAGATAAACGGAATGGCTGTCGTCGTCTTTACAAAGCTCAAGGTTCCGTGTGACCTGTCGGACTACGACCTCCGGTTGTTGGGCGTGGATATGAGGGAAAAGCTCCAAGGCCCGCAATAATTCGGCGACCGCCGGGGCGTCCGTTACTTCAGCGGTTCGAGTAGTTATTTTCATGTCTAAGCTCCTTCCCCTCAAACACGTTTTAACCGGACCATGATTAACTTTTTTTTAAAAAAAAAGGAAACTTTTATTTCCGATTTCATTTGATATTATAATAATATTATAATAAATTATTTTGTAAATTCTTTTTCCCTTTCGAAAAAAAGAAGACCGGGCCGTAACGACCGGGAATCAAAGGAGGCAATCAAAAAACATGCCGGGACCATTGAAAGACCTAAAAATACTTGATCTGACCTGGGCCCTGGCCGGACCTTTCGGGACCATGCTCCTTTCCGATCTGGGGGCCGAGGTGATCAAGGTCGAAAGGCCGGGAATCGGAGACGTGGCCAGGAGCATCGGGCCCATAGTGGACTCGGTGAGCACTTATTTTTTCAGCGTCAATCGGGGGAAAAAAAGCGTCGCCATAGACCTGAAAAACGAAAAAGGGAGGGGGCTTTTTCTGGGGTTGATTAAAGAAATGGATGTGGTGGTCGAAAATTTTACTCCGGGGACCATGGCCAAGCTCGGATTAGGTTATGAGGCACTGAAAGCGCATAATCCACGGTTGATTTATGCCTCCTGCTCCGGTTATGGGCAATCCGGGGCGGAATCTGAAAAGCCTTCCCTGGATGTCATCGCCCAGGGCCGGTCGGGCGTCATGAGCATCACCGGAGAAGAGGGGAGGGGGCCGGTGCGCTTGGGCGTTTCTTTGGCCGATCTAAGCGCCGGGATGTTTCTGGCCATGTCCATTATGGCCGCGGCCTATGAAAGAAAGGAGAGCGGCCTGGGGCAGATGATCGATATCAGTATGGTGGATTCGGTCGTGGCCCTGGAGGAAAACGCCTTTGTCCGTTATTTTGCCACCGGGGAAGAACCGCAAAGGCTGGGAACCAAGCACCCCCTTCTCTCTCCTTTTCAGGCCTTTCCCACAAAAGACGGCTATATCGTCCTGACGGCTACCGGAAACATCGAACAATGGTCCATGTTCTTAGAGAAAATTGACTGCCTCGATCTATTGAGTGATGAAAGGTTCCATAATGCCAGGACCCGGAATCAATACAATAGCGAATTGGAACCCATTCTTACCGAAGCCATTAAAAAGAAAACCACCCGGGAATGGATTGAAGCCTTTGAATCCATCGGCATGCCTTGCGGTCCCCTTAACACCATTGCCGACAGTGCCCATGACCCCTTATTAATTTCAAGAAATATGTTTGTCGATCTGCCGAAATCCGGTGGAGGGCAAGGGACTTTCCGGGTGGTCAATACGCCAATGAAGTTTTCCAGGACCCCGGCCGGGCCGGAAAAGGGGGCCCCGGTACTGGGGGAGCATACCCATGAAACCCTTTCCAGACTGATAGGACTCGGGGCAAAGGAAATTGAGGAATTGGAAACCCAAAAAATAATAAACCAGCAATAAATGGAGGAAAGGATGAGAAGTATGGTGAAAAGCAGGTTTTGTTTATTGATTTCGTTGTTTATTTTAATCGCAGGCGTTTATTCGGCCCTGGCCGCTCCAACCCCCCAATACGGCGGTGTTTACCGGACGGTCATGGCCGAACCGAGATCCCTGGACCCCCATATGGAGACCTATGCCCAGACCTCGGCGGTTACCAACAATACCTATAACCGGTTGATCCGCTGGAATAAAGACATGTCCGGGGTGGAACTGGACCTGGCGGAAAGCTTCAGGCAAATCGATACCCTGACCTTTGAGTTCAAGTTGCACAAAGGGGTCAAATTCCACGATCTCCCTCCGGTCAACGGCCGGGAGCTGACTTCGGCCGACGTCAGGTACTCCATCGAACGGGTTTCCGGCATGTATGGACAAAAAGGCAGTTTCAAACACAAATACTATTTCGAAGGGAAACTGGCTTCCATTCAGACCCCGGACAAGTACACGGTGGTTTTTAAACTCAAGGAAGCCTATGCCCCCTTTATCAACTATCTGGCCTCCGATTGGTCGGTCATTGTTCCAAAAGAGCTGGTGGACAAAGACGGGGATTTGAAGAAATCGGCCATTGGGACCGGCCCTTTTATCCTGGAGGAGTACATTCGAGGTTCCCATGTTACCATGGTTAAAAATAAAAATTATTTCAAAGCGGGACTGCCCTATCTGGATAAAATCCAGATCAAGATCATGAGCGATCCGGCCAGTATCATGTCCGCCTTTCTGGCCGGACAACTGGATTCCTTTGGTCCTTATTTTTTTCAAGTCCCGGTGTTGAAAAAAGAAGCTCCCACGGTTATTGTTAACCGGGAAAAAGCCTTTCATATGTGGGTGCTGCGGACCCAACCCTGTACCGGTACCTATGAGGCCCTTGAACCTCCTTTTAGAGACAGGAGGGTGCGGCAGGCCCTTGGTCATGCCATCGATAAGAAGAGGCTGCTTAAACTGGCCTGGGGAGATGCGGGGACGGTCCAGATCGGGGTGGTCCCCAATTTTCCGCCATTTTCTCTGCCGGAATCAGACCAGATTGAATATAACCCTGACAAGGCCAAGAAATTACTGGCCGAGGCCGGGTATCCCAATGGTTTCAAGACCCAGCTTTTGACCTGGAGTGCTGAATATATGACCAAACCGGCCCAGGTCGTCAAGGAGATGCTTAGCAAGGTAGGTATCGAGGTTGAATTGAAACTCCTGGAACAGGCCCAGTATTTCAATACGGTTTATACTTACAAATACCCCCTGTCCCTGCATGTTATGACCGCCGGTTATGACCCGGATGATTGGATTGATCACTATTTCGGACCCCATGATCACACCACCACCTATAAGTGGTGCAATCCCAAGGTCTGGGAAATGAATGAAAAACAGCGAAAAATCGTGGATGTGAAACAGCGGGCCAAGGTGATTCAGGATATCCAGCGGGAACTGATTCAGGATGGGACCCATACCGCCTTATACACCCAGGACAGTTATACCGCCCATTGGCCTTACGTCCATCCCAATAACTATTTTCATCCCAATACGACTTTGATGGGGGAAAAAATATGGTTGGAAAAGCGATGATTATGGATAAAGGAAGCTCAGGGGATTGCCGAGAAAAAACCTGAGCTTCCTTTATTTGTAGAGTCGCCTTTCCGCTTAGTTAGTTTCCATCCGGAAATAGTGAATTTCCGGATGGAAGCTATTTCGGCTCCAGGGACTTGACCAGGGCCCAGAGGGTCCGATTGTATGGTGTGTTGAGTTCGGTGCGCCCTCCGTATTCCACAAATTTCCCGTTCATAAAATCGATTTCAGTCCGCCGTTTGCTTTCGATGTCGATGAGCATGGAGGGTTTATGGTCCCCGGCCTTGCTCATGTATTCTATGGCATAGGGATAAAAATCCCAGCCCAAAGAGATTTCGTTGGCCCGGGCTACGGAAACACATTCCTTAATCAGGGCATCAACGATCTGGAAGACAATGGGATCATGCATGACCTGGGCCATGGTCATTCCGGTAACGGCGCAAACGGGATTCATACAGGAATTCAGAATGGCTTTCCTCCAAACCATAGTGATGATTTGTTCTGTGTGCTGGGTGGGCAAGCCGCTCTTGGTCAGGGCCTCGGCGATAGCCGTTGCCGCCTGGGCGGATTCCTTATCCAGTTCCTGGATAAAATGGGGCGGATGATGAAAACCCATATGGACCTGTCCCGGCTTGACCAGATTGCAGCCGTAATTGACCACGGCCCGCATAACCGCTTTTTTCCCCAGGGTCTCGGCCAGGACCATTTCCGTATCAATCCCGTTCTGCCAACTGACCACATACAGTCCGGGGTGATAAAACGTTTCAATGGCCGAAGCGATCAGGGATAGGGCGTTGGCCTTTACGGTGAGGATGATGACATCAGGGGCGGTTTTGGCCAGATCGTCGACCAGGGCGCAGGTGTTGGAAATTTTTTGTTGCAGGTTCTCGGCCCCTTCAATAATAATTCCGGGGTCCCTGGCCGGTTCGGTCAGTTCGGAATAAATGTCACAAAGGGTCACCGGATAGCCGGCCCGGGCCAAAAAAGCGGCTACGATGGAGCCTACCGGACCGGCGCCGACTACAGCAAAAGAACGGGGAGTAAAATCAGTTTCCATAACTCTGCCTTTCGCTTGTTATTTTGTTTTTTTGTCGGTTTTTTCCAGGATGCCCAGGGCCTGGGGATCCAGCAGTCGGATGCCTATTTTTTGCATGATGGTTATGGCCCGGTCGTTATCGTTGAAACGAAAGATGACCATCGCCTTACCGGATGAAAAACCGATGGAAGAATACATGTAGGAAATATTGACCTTTGCCTCCAACAAAGCCTTTAAAATCTTGGCCAGGCTTCCCGGCTCGTCGGCGATCTCGGCGGCGACCACTTCATCCACCCGGGCCGGCAAGTTTTTTTTCATGAGAATGCGCCGGGCTGTGGCCACGTCGGAGACAAGGATGCGGAGTACGCCGTAATCTCCACTGTCCGCCAGGCTCAAGGCCCGCAAATTGATCCCGGCTGCTCCCAGAGCCTGACAAACTTCAAATACCCGACCCGGGGAATTTTCGATAAAAATTGAAATTTGTTTGAGTTTCATAAGCCCTCCGTTCTTTTATTGATAAAGATCCGATGAACTCTTCATAACCCTAATCATTTTACGCATCTCGGCAATCCTTTTCCCTTCCAAATCATCGAGAAAGGAGTCATACCAGTAGAATTCCGTCTTGGCCGTCACTCCGACAAAAACTACCTGGCCATGGACTTTATAAGGCGTATCGGCCAGGATCGGACCGTTGATGTTGCGTATTTCCGTGGCCCCAAAAAAACCGACTGCTGTTCCTAACCTTTCCGGAAAAGCCCCTTCACGAAAGGTCAACTGCAGGGCGTCATGCATATTCTGGGGAGGAAGAACAGACTTCCCCCAGGGGGAGCTGCCCTTGTACCAGTCAATGGGATCGGTGGTAATCTCCAGTCGCTTATTCACTTTCTCCTGGGTGATCATTGATTCATGGACTCCCAGATCATGCCCGGCAGTCAGATTGGCGAAAACCCGCGGCGCGTCGCCGGAAGTGGTCATGGTGATGGATTGGATATAGGTCGGTTCCTTAGGGGTGCCGACGGAAACCGTTCCTCTACCCACGATCTGGCCGCCGGGCATCTCCAGCCGGGCCTCGACCTGGGCGTCTTCTGCGTTCAAAGGGGGAAGACCAATGACGGCCCGGACTTCTTCCCGGTCAGTGGTCATATAGGTATAGAAAATACTCATGGTGCCCCTTTCAAACCACTTGGGACCGAAGGCCTTTAACAGCAGGGGGACAAAGATATCGAGATGGTTGGTACCGGCCACAGCGCCGCCGCGGATCCCGATTTTTGAAGCCATTTCTTCGTCATGGATGGACCCTTTGACCTGGATGGCTGAGTTGACCGTCCTGCGCCAGGGACCGATTATTTGACCGTCTTTAATACTAATTTCATCAGACATAATCAACACTCCTTTCAAGAATAGTTCTGAATGATTTCTTTAAGGGTACGTTAAATGTTTGAATTTTTTTTATCATAATCAAGATGGCACCCTATGTCAATTTGGTTGTATAAACGAAAAAATGCTAAAAGTTGGCACTCTTGTCCAAAATAAATTTCACCACAGAGCTACAGAGATCACAGAGAAGATTTTTTTTGCTTTGTGGGGAGATACCCACAAAGCAAAACAGTCTGTCGCCTTGCGAAAATAGGACTTTTCGGGGTGCCGCAGGCTGGCAAAGTATGAAGAAACGGTATCTCCCGTTTCTTCATAATAAAGTTTCTGCCTCTGTGCCCTCCGTGCCTCCGTGGTGAACCTGGTTGGGAAAAAGGAGCCAATAAGGATAAATCCTTAGTGAAATCAATACAACAAGCAAAGCAATTTAATCTTTTTGGACAGCAATGAAAAGTTGGTGCTTTTTGACAATTGAGGTCTGGGCAGAGGCAAGGAAAATTCGAGGATAACCAGAAAAAAAGGGGAAGATAGAGGTTTATGTAAGTATTCCAATTAGATAGGTGAAATAGAGAAATTTTTCACTTTTAGACTTGAAGTTTTCTGAAAAACGGTTATATTACAACAATAGTGAAGTCCATATAGGTGCCTAAATCCGGTCTGGGAAAGACGGGGTAAAGGAAGTAGGTTCTTTAATAAAACGATAAAATAAGAAACAAAATCAGATTAGGTTCGATAGCTGCACATGATTAAGAGCTCCTGAAGCCTTGAGCCCGGGGGTTATTTACTACGAATGAAATATCTGGAATATGACAGGCCGTTTCCCGGTCAAGAGGATTACTCCAACGGGAGCGGGTAAGTACCATCGATATTTGATCCTTAATTCCTCGAATTTTCTAATCTTTGAATCCTTGGACCCTTCTCTAATCTTTTAAAGAAGATCCAAAACTTTCAGTTTCTTAAAAAAAGTCCGACCATTATTAAAGGGTTTGCCCCCGGAAAAAAACTTTGCCGGAGGCAAATGATTTACCGCAAAGCTTTCATGGGCCTTAGAGGGCTTCACAAATCAGGCAGATTCTTACCCGGTCACTTTCAGTGACCTCTTCAAAGGTCCCCCTACGGAGGACCGGCCGGTCACTTTCAGTG
>JBFMBU010000164.1:0-48090 GCA_040755035.1 Thermodesulfobacteriota bacterium | reverse complement strand
CGGCGCAACCGCCGGGTACGGACCATCGGCCTGATATTGAAGGAACTTGATTTTGTGGTGGAGGTCAAGGGAGACCGGGTGGATGCCCGTTTTCAAAAATATGAATGCCCCCTGATTGAAGAACGGTTGGATCAGTTGGGTCGTTTACTCCTCTTTACCCGGCAAATGGACATGCTCATGCACAGTGAGACCAGCGTCGAGGCCCTGGCCGGGAATTTCCTGCAGGGCAATTATGGATTGTCCTGTTCCTGAATCAGTTTTCTTTCGTAGGCTTGGCGGATTTTATCCAGCAGCTCGTCGAGATTGACGGGTTTCATAATATAGTCAAAGGCCCCCAACTTCATCCCTTCGATCCCCGATTCCATGGAGGCATGACCGGTAAGCAGGATCACTTCGGTCAGGGGGTATTTTTTTTTCATTTCCCGGATGGCTTCGATACCATCCATGCCCGGCATTTTAACATCCAGGACCACGACGTCGAAGATCATGGACTCCATCATCTTCAGGGCCTGCGGTCCGCTTTCGGCCCCGAAGACGTTCATCTGCCGTTTCTGCAAACGTTTGACCAGAGTGATTCGGAAATCTTCTTCGTCGTCAACGATCAACAGGTTGAAATTTTCCGCCATAAGACCCTCCTTGATACGGCTGACCTCTTATTTCACCGGAAGATAGATGGAAAAAGTCGTACCTTGCCCCTCTTCGCTGGCCACCATGATCCGACCCCCCAGTTTTTCGACAATGCTGTAGACGATGGACAATCCCAAGCCGGTTCCTTTACCCACTTCCTTGGTGGTGAAAAAAGGATCGAATATCTTGCCCAGGTTTTCCTTGGAAATCCCCGGACCGTTGTCGGTGATTTCGATCATGATTTCGTTATTGGCGGGAAGGTGTCTGGTGCGGATACGGATTTCACCGCCCTTGCCGATAGCGTCGATGGCGTTGTTGATGATGTTCAGAAAAACCTGCTGCAATTGTGAACCGTCGCTGAGGATGGCCGGCAGGTCGGGTTGAGGATCCACCTGGATGTCGATATTCCGGAAACGGGATTCATTCTCCAGAAAATCCACGGTTTCATTGAGGGTCCGGTTGATGTCCACCTGTTCCTGAACGGGTTCCATCCTTCTGGCAAAGCCCAGAAGTCTATGGGTTACTTTCTTGGCCCGATCCACATGACGTTCGATCCTATTGATGGAATCTTCGATCTCTTTGAGGTTTTCATTCCTGCCGGGATCCTCCTCGGCCAGAAGGTCCTTGATCCAGCCGGCCTTTTCCCCGATCACGGCCAGGGGGTTGTTGATTTCGTGGGCGATGCCGGCGGCCATCTTACCCAGGGCGGCCATTTTGCTGGATTGAATAATCAGGTCCTCACCGGCGGCTTTTTCCCGGTCCACTTGGATCAGTTGCTGCATCAGGGAACGGGTGGATAGAAAAGCCCCGATGACGATCAGCAGCATGCCCCCCAAAAAGAGAAAACCGGCGATGGTCCGGGCCCGGAGCAGGGGGGTCAACTGTTCCTGGGGATCTTCCTTGACCACCAGGACCCAGTTGGTATTGACCAGTTGGGTGGCGGCGAAGAGGCCGGTTTGTCCTTCGATTTTAAAGGAATCGATCTGGGGTTCGACGGTCCTGGAAAAATCCGGCGACTTAGGGATTCCGAACAACTCGCCGCTGAAACGGGGGGCGGTCTGGAGGATGTTTTTCTTGTTGATGATAAAAGCGTCCCCTTTTTTTCCAATCTGGGCGGCGCGGACGATGTTGTCGATGATGTCCGAATTGATGGTTGCCCGCAGGATCCAATTTTTATCCCCGTTGCGGCTCATGACGGCGATGATGAAATGGGGGAATTTCCGGTAGCCGAGAAAAACGTCGCTGATATAAACCCCGGTGGACATGGCCGACTGAAACCAATCCTCATTTTTATAATTGACCTCTTTCAGCTCCGAATAAGGACCGATATAGGCCAGGTGATTCCCGTCCTGGTCGATAACGCCGATATCGATATAGGAGCGGGAGCGGGTTTGCATGGTATAGAAGATTTTGTTCAAATAGGATTCATCCCCTAACTGTTTCAGAGAATGGGTGTGGGCGATGGTGGCCAGTTGGGAGACCCGTTCATCGAAAAAGAGGTCGATGGCGCTGCGCCGGTTCTCGGACAAGGTTTTCAGATTCTCGAATATCTTGGCCGAATAGGAAACGCTGAACTGATAGTAAATGGTCACCCCCAGGGCCACCAGGGGGATCAAAGAAAACCCCAGGGTCGTGGAAATGATTTTAATCCATAGTTTTTTATAATATCTTTCAGCCATGGGCGTGTTTTTTTTAGCGGCAAACCCAGAGTCCGGGCCGGACCTCCCCCACTGCCTCCACCGTTGCCGCGGAATAGTCAGCCTGAACCTCTGTAACGGTTACTGACCCCAGCCTTGCCCCGCTGGAGTTGATCAGGGTCAGGGGATCCCCGGGTTTCAGGCCATGATTCTTCCCCAAGCCAAAAAAAATTTCAAGCCCCTGATCGGTTTTTTTTAGGCGATAAATTTCCGCTTTCCCCTGCCGGGCCAGAAGGGCGTCGCTTTGATGGGAAAGCCAGAACACGGCCCCGAAGGTCAGCAGAATCAGAGGGGCCAGGGTCAGGGCCGTGGGCCAGGGATAGAGGCCCAGGGTAGAGATCAAAAAGGACTTGGAGCTTTTCCGCATAGCGGGCTGATCCGGAAAGACCTCGATCCGGAAAAAGAAAGCTTTTGGCCCTTCCCCCGCTTTTCCGCTTAAAACCGCCAGGGGATACTGACCGGGCCGGATCTGGGGGCCGATATGCAGCCGCCCGTTCCAAAGGTTGCCCCCCAGCCAGAAACCGGTTTGCAGGTTTTCAAATTCCAGCCGAATATCCGGCGAGGGGGATTGGAAGGACAGATCCTGAATCCGGTCGATTTTTTCCGCCAGGGGGCCGTTAACGGCCAGACTGGTCCCCGGCAGACCGCTGAAGCGGTTCAGGGGTTCCCTGAAGCGGGCCACCAGGGCGTCCAGGATCACCAGAAAGAGCAGGAGGCTCAATAAGGCCCCCAACCGTCCGGCCCAGGCCCGCCGGAATTGTATTTGTTCTAAGGTCATTTAGAAAGGGGTCCAGGGTTCAAGGGGTCGAGGGTTCAAGGGGTCGAGGGTTCAAGGGTTTGAAATCAGGCTCTGTCTTTAATAAAGGCCGGTTAAACCTCGACCCCCTGAATCCTTGAACCCTTGAACCCTTTTTTAAAATTATTTTTTAAAGATATCCGTTTTGGTCACATTCATAAAGCGCAGGGCCTTGCCCTGTTCTTTATAGTAAATACGGACCTCATCCCCGGCTTCCCAGGTCTGATCCGGCAGACTCAAATACTGCTCCGGGAGGGAGAAGGTGATCAGGGTCTGCTGCCTTTTGGAATAAAGGGTAATGGTTTTACCGATCCGGTCCACCACCGGGAAGATTTTGGGTTTGTCTTTGAGCTTGTCAAAGACCAGCGGGTCTTCTGCACCGACCTTTTCTTTCCGGTCCACTATGGTGAAGGTGATGGTCTTGATTTCCTGTCCGGCAGGATCGAAAATCATGATTTGGCTGGTCTTGAGGTCCAGTTTCAGTCTCGAGCCCACTTTCGGCTCCGGTCCGGTTTCATGTGGATCGGCCGGCAGGGTGAAGGTCACCGGCGGAAGCAAGCTGTATTCCGTATGTTGGGGATCGGCGTTTTTATCCCGGATAATGGTTACGGTCCCCTTGGTCTTATCAAAGGCGACTGCCCTCCCCTGGTCCACCTTTCCCAATTCCCCGCAGCCCAGGATTATCATGATCGGCAACAGAGCCGGCAGAAACATCCAGTATCGTTTTTTCATATATGGCACCTCGTTCCTATTTGTTCTTCATAGCCAGTTCTTGTCTGGCCCCTTGAATCATCTTGACCAGGATATAGAGGGATAAGGCACTGACCAATCCCAGAACCAGCACAGTAGCTGAATTATCCAATAGTGTTTTCCAGGTCGGGATATACCTGGGCAGGAGTTTCATGATTACGGAGAGGCCGCAGCCGATGACCGCCAGACCGAAAGCGATCCGGATTCCATAGCCCTTGATGTATTTGGTGGCTACAGTGCCGATCTGGGCCCCGACAGCCGCTCCCAGCAGCATGATCAGGGCGGCCACCAGTTCGGTCCGGCCCTTGTAGGTATAGGTCCCTGCCCCGTAGAGCCCGGAGATCATGACCTCGAAAAGGTCGGTGCCGACGGCGACGTGGGTCGGACAGCCGACAAAATAGATCAGGGCCGGCATGCGGATCAGCCCGCCGCCGATGCCCAGGATACCGGCCAGCCATCCGGTTAAAAAGCTGACGAAGATCGGCAGCCAGGCCGTGCAATAGATCTGAGCCGCTTTGAAATGCATCATGGGCGGGATCTTGATCTTGTGCAGGGTCTTATGCCACTCAATCCCCGTGGCCAGCTTATCCACTTCCTGGCCGGCGGCCCTCAGTTCTTTTTCCTTCTTTCTTTTTTTAAAGACATCGGCGAAGACCATCCAGGCAATCAGGGCCAACAATATAATGTACATCCAGCGGACGTAGAAATCGACCTTGCCCAGCCGCTCCAGCCACATGATCATCTGGGCCCCGACCTCGAAACCGACGATGGTGCCCACCAGCATGATAAAACCCAGCTTGTAATCGACGTTGCCGAATTTTCCGTGACGCAGGGTGGAAATGAGCGACTTCCCGGCCATATGGGCCACGTCGGTGCCTATGGCAAAGGCCATGGGAAAACCGAGGATATTAAGCCCCGGGGTCACCATCCAGGCCCCGCCCATGCCGAAAAAGCCTCCGATAATCCCCACTCCCAAACCCAGGATGACCAGACCGGGCCAGAAAATGGTCACCCCGGAAATAGGCATCAATACATATAACCAATCCATGACGATATATCCTCCTTGACAATCAGTTAGTCGAATGTACTCCTTACTAATTAATGTTCGGCCAATTCCCGCGAACTCAGATCAATCCCGATGTGTTTCATTACCACATCGGCCAGCAGCCCCAGGATCAACCCGACTACCGGGATGGTAATAACGGTCAGGGCGGTGAAGTAAGCGTGACTTTCATTATACAGATTGGCCCACCAGGCCTCCCATCCGGTCAAGCGGCGGGTGTCGGCGACAATAACGATCATATCCGCCTTTTCTCCGGCGGCTATGGCCAGTTTGGGGACCCAGACGAGCGCCAATCCAGCCAATACGTAAATTTTTTTCCAAAAGGCCTGCATTTTTCCTCCTCCAATGTTTAGTAACCAGTTTTACCAAGGGGCGGCCTTGGCTTGTGATAAAAGGAACGCAATAACCATGCCATAGAGGTTGTGTCTCTCCTGTTTAAAAAAAAATATTAAACTAATTAAATTTAAGTAGTTATTTGCCAAGACCCCTTTTTTTTCCTTTCTTTTTTGCAAGGCCGAAGACCCGGAAAGGGGAGGTGTAAAAAGAAATCCGGCACTTTGTAAAGATTTTTTACCGCCTGGAAATGAGACCGACCTCTTGCTGAGGGGGATCACCATCCAAGGATAGCAGAAAGTGTTTATCCTTGACTAATTATGGAAAATAATTTAATAATCAATGGTTATTTTTCCTGTCAATTTCCTGGTGTAGGTCTATTATATACTATTTTTGTGTTTAAAGGGTTTAATTAATGGATGAAGAAAACCAATTGAGACAATTACGGTTGAAAAGGGCCGAAGAACTGAGAAGCCTGGGCCAGGACCCTTACCCAAGTTACAACCGGTCCAGTCATCTGATTGCTGAGATTCATAACCAGTTCGGTAAGATGGATCTTCAGCACCCGGATCCTTCCCTTCCCCGGCTGCGTACCGCAGGTCGGTTAATGAGCCAAAGGGATTTTGGGAAAAGTGTCTTTTTTCATATCCAGGACGGCAGCGGCCGCATCCAGGGCTATCTGAAAAAGGATCAGATCGGACAAGATCTATTTTCCCTCTTTAAGAAGGTGGATTTGGGGGATTTCCTGGGTCTGGAAGGCACCCTCTTCCGAACCAAGACCGGGGAACTCACTATTTTAATAAATAAATTTGAATTATTATCCAAGGCCCTGCGCCCTTTGCCGGAAAAATTCCACGGCCTCACCGACGTAGAACAAAGGTATCGCCAGCGTTACCTGGACCTTTTAGTTAATGCCAAGGTAAGGGAGATTTTTCAGAAGAGGTCCCGTATCATCCATTTGATCCGCGGGTTTATGACCGAAAGGGGTTTTCTGGAGGTGGAGACCCCCATGATGCAGGCCATTCCCGGAGGGGCAACGGCCAAACCTTTTGAGACCTTTCATAACGCCCTGAACCTTCCGCTCTTTCTGAGAATCGCCCCGGAGCTTTATCTAAAGCGTCTGGTTATCGGCGGTTTGGACCGGGTTTTTGAAATCAACAGGAATTTCCGAAATGAGGGAATTTCCATCCAGCATAACCCGGAATTCACCATGATAGAATTTTACCAGGCCTATGCCACCTACCAGGATTTGATGTCCCTTACGGAAACCCTGGTCGTTTTTCTGGCTGAAAAGCTGCAGGGAAGTTTAACCTGGACCTATCAGGGGGAGTCTGTGGAGGTAACCCCCCCCTGGAAACGGATTTCCTTTAAACAATCTCTGCTTGAGCTGGGAAAGGTTGATCCCCGGATACTGGAAGACCCCGGGTTGGCCATAGAAACAGCCCGGTCTCTGGGAGCGGATCTGCGGCCGGTTGATGGTCCGGGAAAGGCCTTGACCAAGATTTTTGAACAATTAGTAGAACCCAAACTGCGGCAGCCGACCTTTGTTACCGGTTATCCGATTGAGGTCTCCCCCTTGGCCAAGCGCAGCAAAGAGGACCCGGAATTGACCGACCGCTTTGAGCTGTTTGTCTGCGGAAGGGAAATCGCCAACGGTTTTACGGAACTGAATGATCCGCTGGATCAAAAGGAGCGGTTTGTGCATCAGAAGCGGGCCAAGGAGGCCGGGGATGAAGAGGCCCAGGACATTGACTGGGACTATATTCAGGCCCTGGAATACGGCCTGCCGCCTACCGCCGGGGAGGGTATCGGTATTGACCGGTTGGTCATGCTTTTCACCGACGCCCCTTCCATCCGGGAGGTGATCCTCTTTCCGCAATTGAAGCCGGAAAAGGGACAAAACGACTGATACTGGATAGAATAAAAAACTGATGCTGGATACTCGATACTGGATACTGGATAAAAACAAAAACCGATACTGGATACTGGATGCTGGAATGAAATTATCCAGTATCCAGCATCCAGTATCCAGCATCCAGTATCCAGTATCCAGAAACCAGTATCCAGTATCAAGTATCCAGTATCCAGCATCCAGCATCGGGCGTTAAAGGGTAAGAATGTCCTTTGAGTTTTTTGTCAGTTATCGCTACCTGAAGGCTAAAAGGAAGCAGACCTTCATTTCCATCATCACCTTCATCTCCATGGGCGGGGTCGCCCTGGGGGTCACGGCCCTGATTGTGGTCCTGGCGGTGATGAGCGGATTTGAAAACGATTTAAAAACCAAGATCCTGGGCTTGAATTCCCATGCCCTGGTATTAAGCTGGGACCAGGGGTTTGAGGATTATGAGCAGGTAGCCGCCAAAACCGAATCCGTCCCCGGGGTATTGGCAGCCACCCCTTTCATCCTGACCCAGGTCATGATCAGCAAGGGGGGACAGGTCACCGGGGCCGTATTGCGCGGTATGGAGACCCAATCCGCCCCCAAGGTGATTTCACTGGGGCGAATTTTAAAAAAAGGCCGATGGGAGAATCTGGAAACCCCTGTCCCGACGGGGGGGGAAGGGGAGCAACCCTTGGGGGGGATCATTTTAGGTCAGGAGCTGGCTCGGAATTTAAATCTCTCCCTGAACGATATCCTTTCCGTCATCTCTCCCCTGGGAGAAATGACTCCCTTGGGCCGGGTCCCTAAAATGAGACCTTTTAAGCTGGTGGGTGTCTTTGAATCCGGCATGTATGAATACGATTCCACCATAGCCTTTGTTTCCCTGGCCCAGGCCCAGTCTTTTTTAGGTCTGGGCCGTAAGGTAACCGGGCTGGAAGTAAGGACCAAAGATATCTATCAGGCCGGGGAGATCGCCCGAAACATTCAAACCCGTCTGGGCCTGCCCTTTTGGACCAAAGACTGGATGCGGATGAATAAAAATCTGTTTTCGGCCCTGAAACTGGAAAAACTGGTTATGTTCATTATCCTGACCCTGATTATTCTGGTGGCGGCCTTTAACATCGTAGCTTCGTTAATCATGGTCGTCATGGAAAAGACCAAGGATATCGCCATCCTCAAATCCATGGGGGCCACGGCCGGCAGTATTATGAAGATTTTTGTCCTGGAAGGGCTGATCATAGGACTGGTGGGCACCCTCCTGGGGCTGGTAGGCGGGGTGGGGTTATGCCGGATCCTGGAAAAATATCAATTCATCAAACTGCCGAGTGACGTCTATTACATTTCCTCTCTTCCGGTGTTGATGAAGGGAGGGGATATACTGTTGATCGTAGCTTCGGCCCTGGGGATCAGCTTGATCGCCACCCTTTATCCGGCCTGGCAGGCCTCTCGTTTGGACCCGGCCGAGGCCATCCGCTATGAATAAGGGAAAGAATGCCCGACCCTCTGGTATGCGTTAATAAACTGGAAAAGTACTACACCACCCGTCAACATCGGGTGGAAGTTCTTAAAGACCTTGATCTGGAACTCCAGGTAAAGGACACCTTGGCTGTGGTGGGAGCCTCAGGAACGGGGAAGTCGACCCTGCTCCATATCCTGGGAACCCTGGACCGTCCTTCCTCCGGCGAGGTCCTCCACGACGGGGAAAATCTGTTTCAGCGGTCTGCCAATGATCAAGCCCGTTTCCGCAACCGGGAAATCGGATTTGTTTTCCAGTTTCACCATTTGTTGCCCGAATTCACGGCCCTGGAAAATACCTTGATGCCCCTGCTCATCGCCCGGGTCAGGAAATCGGAAGCCCAGGAAAAGGCCGAGGAAATTTTGAGCCAGGTGGGTTTAAAGGAACGCCTCAGCCATCGCATCGGGGAACTCTCCGGGGGGGAACAGCAAAGGGTGGCCATTGCCAGGGCCCTGGTCCGTTCTCCACGATTGATTCTGGCCGATGAACCTACCGGAAATTTGGACCGGAAAACCGGGGAACAGATTATTGATTTATTCACCCGTCTGAACCAGGAACAGGGGGTGACCTTTTTAATGGTTACCCACAACCAGGAATTGTCACGCCGGTTCAAACGAAGGGTGGAAATCGTCGATGGAAAGGCCCTGGAGCTTTTCGGAGAGCCGTAAACCGTTAACCCTTCGGCCCCGTCTATGGTGTGCCTGAAGGGACACTACTACAGACAGCCGGCGAGGATCTGTTATGTTAAAAAAAGGATGTTGTATTCTGTTGGTCATATCCGTTCTTTCTTTTCTTAATAGCGCTTCCGGCGGAGCGGCTTCGGAAGGTCGGGTGGCCATTTTGCCCTTAACCATCCACAGTCAGATCAACCTGGCTTATCTGCAAAAAAATATTCTGGAGGCCCTGGCCGAAGGATTGGGCAAACAGCAGATCCCTGTGGTCCCCCTGTCCCAGACCCAACCCTGGCAGAGCAAAAAGATCCCCGGCGACTGGAAGGAGCTGCGGGCTATCGGAAAACAACTGGAGGCCGATTTTCTTATTTACGGCAGTCTGACCAGGATCGGTCAGCGTCTGAATCTGACCGGAAATCTCCTGGAAACCGGGTCCGAAAAACCGCCTTTGACCTTTTCTCTGTCGGAAGACGGTTTGGAAAATATTCTCAAGCTCATGGAACGTTTTTCCAGAGAAGTAGGCGCCAGGATCGTCAGCCGGGAAAGAATCGCCGGGATTTTCGTCCGGGGCCATCAGAGGATTGAAGCCCAGGCCGTAGAGAAGGAGATCAAGTCCAAAGCCGGTGACCCTTACCTGCCCGAATTCCTGGATCAGGACCTGCGGGCTGTTTTCAAAATGGGATATTTCTCCGATGTGCGTCTGGAAGTGGAGCAAACCCCGCAAGGAAAGAAAGTCACCTTTGTGGTTGAGGAACGGCCTTTTGTCAAACGCATCGATCTGAGTGGAAATAAGGAGATCAAAGAGGAAGAACTGAAAGAGCAGATCACCCTTAAACCGTTTACCATTTTGAACCTGAACACCATCAATGAAACCATGGAAAAAATGACCGCCCATTATCAGTCCAAAGGCTATTACAACGTCCGGATCACCTATACGGTGACCTATGAAGATAAAGGACAGGCGGCGGTCATCGTCTATACCATCAACGAAGGGAAAAAGATCTATATTAAAACCATTACCTTTCAAGGGAACAAGGGTTTTACCGAAAAGCAGCTTAAGGCCGTCATGGCTACCAATGAAAAGGGATTTTTCTCTATCATCACCAGCTCCGGGGTCTATAAAAAGGAACTGCTGGAACAGGACCTGGAAAAGATCGCTTCTTTTTATTACAACCGGGGATACCTCAAGGCCAGGGTGGGAGAGCCCCTGGTTCGTCATGAAGGAGACTGGCTCTATATAACCATAACCGTGGAGGAAGGTCAGCCGTACCGAATGGGGCAGGTGGGGATCAAGGGGGACCTGATTCAGCCCCTGGAAAAAATGAAGGCCTCTCTAACTATAGCCAAGGAAAAGTTTTATAATCGGGAGGTCATCCGCAAGGACATCCTGATGCTCAACGACCTCTATTCCCTGGAAGGATACGCCTTTGCCGAGATCAACCCTCAAATCAAGGAGGACCCGTCGGCGTTAACGGTGGATGTGACCTATGAAATCCGAAAGGGTTCCAAGGTCTATTTTGAACGCATCGATGTCGTCGGTAACGTCAAAACCCGGGACAAGGTCATCCGCAGGGAATTCAAAGTCACGGAAAAAGGGCTCTTCGACGCCAGGGCTCTGCGGAAAAGCAATGAAAACCTTCACCGCCTGGATTTTTTTGAGGAGATCAATATCTCCACCTCCCCGGGCAGTGAGGAAGACCGGATGAAACTGAAGGTGGAAGTCAAAGAAAAAATGACCGGGTCCTTCTCCCTCGGCGCCGGATACAGTGCCGTGGAAAAAATAATGTTCATGGGGCAGATTTCTGAACGGAACCTTTTCGGCCGAGGTCAGCGTCTGAGCCTGGACGCTCAACTGGGGGCGGTCACCACCCGCTATAACCTGGGTTTTTATGAGCCCTGGCTCTTTGACACCCTGGTTTCCAGCGAGACCAATCTCTTTAACTGGACCCGGGAATATGAGAAGTACAGCAAGGAAAGCATCGGGGGGTCCCAGGGATTCGGTTACCCCATCCTGGGGGAGGATACGCGGGCCTTTTTAACCTATGCGTATGAGGACGCCAATGTGACCAATGTGGCCGAAGATGCGGCCCAGATCATCCAGGACATGAAGGGGCGCCACAGGACCAGCAGTCTGCGCCTGACCCTGCGCCGGGATACCAGGGATTTGATCTTTAACACCACCAAGGGATCGTTGAACAGCGTTTCTGTGGAATATGCCGGCGGGCCTCTGGGGGGGACCAATTATTTTACCCGTTATGGCGCCGGATCGGGCTGGTATATCCCGCTCTTTTGGGGCACCACCTTTTTCGCCAACGGTAAATGGGGTTATATCACCCAGAACTCCGGCGGTGATCTGCCGCTCTATGAAAAATTTTATCTGGGCGGCATCAATTCCATCCGCGGATTTAAATATAACGATATCAGCCCCCGCGATCCGGCTACCAATCAACAGATCGGCGGGGAGCATATGGTCCAGTTCAACTTTGAGTTTATTTTTCCTTTGCTGGAAAAGTCCGGACTTAAGGGGTTGGTGTTTTTCGACGCCGGGAATGTGTATACCAAGGAGGAAGGGCTTAAACTGGGGAGCTTACGTAAAAGCGCCGGTCTGGGCATACGCTGGTATTCCCCCATCGGACCCTTGCGTCTGGAATGGGGTTATGTCCTGGACCGCAAAGAGGGTGAGGATAAGAGCAATTGGGAATTCACCATCGGAACCTTTTTTTAACAGAATATAGTGACTTAAGAATAGAATTCTACACCAATTGGATAGAATGTATTCTAAAATGGAAAATTTACCCGGACCGGATAAAGAATAATCGGATTTCCAATCATGGTTCCGGCTGGTCCGGGTTGGGGGTCAAGGGTGCAAGGATTCCGGGATTCAGGTGTATGCATTCCCTTTGTATTTCCCCTGAATCCAAGACCTTTTGCCCTGGGCCCTAAGGTCAGACAAAGAAACCTTAAAAAATTTATATCAGTCAGGAGATCGAATATGAGTAAATTGTTTTCCACAACGGTTGTCGCTTTTTTCTTGGGGCTGTTTTTGCTGGCAGGGGGATCTTCGGCCTGGTCCGCTGAAATCCTGAAGGTCGGGGTCATTGATTTACAGAAATGCATTCAGCAATCCGAATCGGGGAAAAGGCCTCCAAAGGACTGCAGGAGAAAGCCGATCGGATAAAAAAAGACCTGGAGACCCGTCGGGAAGACCTGAAAAGATTGAGCGATGAGTACAACAAAAAAAGCAGCGTCATGAGCGCCGATGCCAAGCGTGAAAAGGAAAAAGAACTGGTCCGGAAAGATGAGGACCTGCGGGAGATGATTCGGAAAAAAGAAGAGGAGATGCAGAAGGAAGAGTATAACGCCATGCAGCCGCTCTTGAGCGAATTGTTTGAAGTGACCAAAAAACTGGCCAGGGATGAAAACTTCACCTTGATACTGGAAGCCAAAAGCGGTGTGGTCTACTTCAACAAGCCCGTTGAGGACATTACCGATAAAGTCATTCGACTGGCCAATGCCCCAAAAGTCACGGAAAAAAAGAGATAAGATCACGATGAAGGTCCCGCTGCCATCCCCTTCGGGGGTGAGTTTGGAAGATCTGGCCCGATTGGTCGGCGGAGAAGTCCAAGGAAATTGTCCGGACCTGCTTTTCGGCGTTTCCAGTCTTGGCCAGGCCGGGAAGGGGCAGATCACCTTTTTGACCAGTCCGAAATACCTCCCGGACCTGGAAACGACCCGGGCCTCGGCGGTGATTGTCGGAAGACCGGTCCCTCCCTCGGCCAAACCCTTATTGATAACGGCCAATCCCTATCTGGCCTACGCCAGAATTGCCCAGTTTTTTTCCCCCCCTTCGGTTCATCCTTCGGGGATCAGTCCTCTGGCCAGGGTAGGGGCGGATTGCCGGATCGGGGAAGGGGTTTCCATCTATCCCTTTGTCTACTTAGGGGATGGGGTGGAGGTGGAAAAGGGAGTGGTCTTATTACCGGGGGTCTATGTGGGGGATTCGGTGCGGATCGGTGAAGACTCCATCGTTTATCCCAATGTCTCCCTTCTCTTCGGGACCGTTATCGGAAAACGGGTAATCATCCACAGCGGAAGCGTGATCGGCAGCGACGGGTTCGGATTTGCCCAGGAGGGAATGAACCAGGTCAAGATCCCCCAGACCGGTTTGGTTCAGATCGATGATGATTGTGAAATTGGGGCCAACAATACCATTGACCGGGCCTCATTGGGCCGGACCTGGTTGAAAAAAGGGGTTAAAACCGACAATCAGGTCCACGTAGGGCATAATGTGGAAGTGGGCGAGCATACCCTGCTGATCGCCCAGGTCGGTATCTCCGGGAGCGTTACCATCGGGAAAGGGGTTATACTGGCCGGCCAGGTCGGGGTCATTGATCATTTGTCCATCGGCGATGAGGCCAGGGTCACCGGTAAAAGCGGGGTGATCCAATCGATCCCGGCTAAAGCGGTGGTCTCCGGCTATCCGGCCATGCCCCATAAAACCTTCCTCCGATCCAGCGCCTTGTTTCAGCGATTGCCGGAACTGGCCAAAAGAATACAGACCCTGGAGAATCGCATTCTGGGCTTGGAAGCCCAACTGAAAAAGGAGAAGGAAGACCATGGAAATGAATCTTGAAGAAATCCAGCAGATCCTGCCCCATCGCTATCCGTTTCTTCTGTTGGACCGTATCTTGGAGCTGACCCTGAATGAGAAGGTAGTGGGTCTGAAAAACGTGACCGTAAACGAACCTTTTTTTCAAGGCCATTTTCCGGGAAAACCGATCATGCCCGGCGTCTTGATCGTCGAAGCCCTGGCCCAGGCCGGAGGGGTGCTGGCCTTTAAATCCAATCCCCAGCATATTGGGAAAAACCTGATTTATTTTCTGGCCATCGATAAGGTCAAGTTCAGAAAACCGGTGCTCCCGGGAGATCAGTTGATTTTGGAATTGATCGCCCTGCGGCGGGGACAAAGGGTCTGGAAGATGCAAGGGAAAGCCTTTGTCCGGGAAGCCCTGGTAGCCGAAGCGGAATTGACCGCCTCCATTTCCGATGAAAAAGACACCCCTACGGAGGAAAGCTGATGGCCCAGATCATGATTCATCCCACGGCCATTATCGGGGCTCAGGCCTCCCTGGGGGAAAACGTTTCCGTCGGTCCCTATGCCATAATCGAAGATGATGTTTTTATTGATTCCGGGACACACGTCGGGGCCCATGCTTATATCGATCGCTATACCCGGATCGGGAAAAACTGTCTGATTTCTCCTTTTGCCGCCATCGGCACCCCCCCCCAGGACAAAAGATACAAGGGAGAAAAAACCGAGGTGATCATCGGCGATGATAATGTCATCCGGGAATATGTCACCATCCATCGGGGGACACCCGAAGGTCCGGGGAAGACCAGGATCGGCAATCAGAACCTGCTGATGGCCTATTGCCATGTGGCCCATGATTGCCAGATCGGAAACGGGGTGGTGATGGCCAATGTGGCCACCTTGGGCGGTCATGTGATCGTCGAAGATTATGTAAATATCGGGGGTCTGGCTGCGGTGCAACAATTCGGCCGGGTAGGCGCCTTTGCCTTTATCGGCGGGAAAAGCGCCGTGGTACAGGATATCCCCCCTTATGTGATCGCCTCCGGGGATAGGGCCAAGTTGTTCGGCCTGAATATTGTGGGGCTGAAACGGCATCATTTCCCCGAAGAACTCATCGCGGCCTTGAAGAAGACCTATCAGATCGTCATCCGATCCCATTTGACCATTAAAGAGGCCATGGCCCGGGTGGAAAAAGATGTCCCCGGGTCTCCGGAAGTGACCCATTTTCTGGAATTTATCAATACCTCACAAAGGGGTGTGCCTCGGCGATGAAGCGTCCCTCTCCTCTGGGTTTAATCGCCGGTAACGGTGATTTCCCTCTTCTGATCGCCGGGGCCGCGCGACGGGAAGGAAGACCACTGGTAGCGGCGGCCCATCGGGGGGAAACACGCCGGGAACTGCAGTCGCTGGTGGAAAATATTTTCTGGATCCATCTCGGAGAATTCGGGAAGTTAGTCCGTTTTTTCAAAGCTGAGGGGGTACAGGAAATCTTGATGGCCGGGGGGGTTGACAAGAAGAAGATGTTCTCCCGGATGCGGACGGATATGCCAGGGAGAGCGCTCTGGCAAGGGCTGGAACAGCGGCGTGATGATTTCATTCTCAGACGGTTCGCCGAAGCCTTGGAAAAAGAAGGGTTCCTGGTCCGGTCTTCCGCGGAGTTCTTGCCTTCTATCACAGCCCCGAAGGGGGTATTGACCCGCAGACAGCCGACCGAGGAAGAGGCACAGGACATTGCTTTCGGCTGGTCCCTGGCCAAGGAACTGGGACGGTTGGATATCGGCCAGTGTCTAATAGTCAGAAACCGGGCCGTTCTGGCCGTCGAGGCGATTGAGGGAACCGATGAAACCATCCGCCGGGGAGGGAATCTGGCCCGAAGGCAGGCCGTGGTGATCAAGGTCTGCAAACCGGATCAGGACCTCCGTTTTGACCTTCCGGCCATCGGTGAAAGGACCATCGAAACCATGCACGAAGTAAAGGCCAGGGTTTTGGCCATTGAAGCGGGGAAGACGATTATTTTCGATCGGGAAGCGACCCTCCGCCTGGCCAATAGATACCGGATGACCATCGTTTCCCGGTAGTCCAAAAAAAACAGGTTTCGAGGATTCAAGGTTTCAAGGGTTCGACGATTTTTTTTCCAAGCCTTTCATTTGAAATATCGGCTTCTTGGCTCTTCGAAACCCAAGGTTTTTTTTCTGCCTCGTGGAGCCTCCCCGGGCCATGAAGGGTTAGTATACATTCATGAAGAAAATCAGAGTCGGCGTAGTAGGAGTGGGACATCTGGGAAAATTCCACGTGGAGAAGTATGCCCGCATGGCCGGGGTGGAACTGGTGGGGATCGCCGATACCAACCGCGAACGGCGGGAAAGTATCGCCCGAAAATACCGTATCCCGGGGTATGAAGACCACCGACCACTCCTGTCCCGGATCGAGGCCGTGAGCATCGCCGTCCCCACCTCGGAACACACCTGCGTGACCAGGGATTTTTTAGAACACGGTACGGACGTGCTGGTTGAAAAACCCATCAGCGTTTCCCTGACCGAGGCGGAGGAACTGATCACCCTGGCCGACCTTCATCAAAGAGTCCTCCAGGTCGGCCATCTGGAAAGGTTCAACCCTGTATATCTCAAGGCCAAACCGTTAATCCGGCACCCCCTTTTTTTTGAAAGCCAGCGGCTGAGTCCTTTCAAAGCCAGGAGCCTCGATGTAGACGTGGTCCTGGACCTGATGATCCATGATTTGGATTTAATCCTTGACCTGGTGCCTTTTCCGGTACGGGAGGTTCACGGGGTGGGGGTCCCGGTAGTTTCCCCCCGGGCAGATATCGCCAATGTCCGGGTTCAATTTCAAAACGGCTGTGTGGCCAACATCACCGCCAGCAGGATCTCGCAGAAGGAAAGGCGTCAGATGCGTATTTTTCAACCCGCAGGTTATCTGGCCCTGGACTTTGTGGAGAAAGCCTTTTCGCAGGTCAGGCTGGAAAAACCGGAAGAGGGTTTGGCCTCCGGACCCCGCTTTGTTTCCGCAAGCGAAAAGCCGGCTTCCGGAGACGCCCTGGAAAAGGAGTTGCAGTCCTTTATCGAGGCGGTCCGGACCCGATGCCGACCGGAAGTCTGCGGGGAGGACGGTCGTAAGGCCCTGGCCCTGGCCCTGCGGATCAATAGGGAGATCGAAAAGAACCTGCAGTTGGCCAAGGAATCCCACGGAGCAGCGGATTTTTTTAAGTCCTTGCAGGGTCCTCATCCCCGGTAAACTTTCACTAAGGAGTCAGTTCATTAAGAGAATATGCCTCATCGCCGGAGAGGCCTCCGGAGACCTCCATGGGGCCGCCCTGGTCAACGCCCTGAGGGAGTCCGGGCAACCGGTCTCCTTTTTTGGATTGGGCGGTCCGTTGCTGGAATCCCTGGGGGTGGAAATGGTCTGTCCTCCGCCTCTAAATGTGGTGGGGTTCATAGAGGTGGTTCTTAGGATATCCCACCTGGTCAGGGCCTATCAGAAGGTCAAGCAGACCCTTTATCGTGATAAACCGGATCTGATTATCCTTATTGATTATCCGGATATGAATCTGCGGCTGGCCAGGGCCGCCCATGAGGCCAAGATCCCGGTTCTGTATTATATCAGTCCCCAGGTCTGGGCCTGGCGAAAGAAACGGGTGAAAACCATCGCCCGTTATGTGGATCGATTGGCGGTTATCCTTCCCTTTGAGGTGGAGTTTTATAACCGACACGGTATCCGGGTTGATTTCGTAGGCCACCCATTGTTGGACGGCCTGCCCTTCGCCGGTCCGGGAAATGAAGGACGGGAAGGGGCCTCAGCAAGCGCTGAGGTCTTGATCGGCCTTTTTCCCGGCAGCCGTCCGGCGGAAGTGAAGGCCATTCTGCCCACGCTGCTGGAGACGGCAGAAGGTTTAAGCCGTGAGTACGGGTCCAGGGTCCGCTTTGTCCTGCCGGTAGCCGGGACCTTGGAGGCAAAACCTATCCGGGAGGCCATCCGTCCCTTCCAGGAGCGGGGGGTTCGGGTGGAACTGGCTACGGAGGATTCCCAAACCACACTCAGCCGCTGTCAACAGGCGATCGTAGCCTCCGGAACGGTTACCCTGGAAGCCGCCCTCCTGGGGGTTCCGCTGCAAATTGTTTATAAGGTCTCAACGGCCAACTATTGGATAGCCCGCCTGCTGATCGATGTTCCCTATGTGGGGCTGGTGAACTGGGTGGCCGGGAAAAAAATCATTCCCGAATTTTTACAGAAGCAAGCCCGGCCGGAAGCGATCGGCCAAGGAGTCAGACGGTATCTCGAGGACCCGGCTTATTATGAGGAGGTCCGTCAAGGACTGATGGAAGTGGGAAAAAAATTAGGCCGGCCGGGCGCTTCCCGGAGGGTGGCCCAAATGGCCTGGGAGATGATGGGGGGATGACCCGGAGACTGCTAAAGCTCATCAGGCCCTATTGGGGCCGTTTGAGTGCGGCCATGGCCTGCATGCTGGTGGTGGCCGGGACCACCTCGCTCATGGCCTTCATGGTCAAACCGGTGCTGGATGATATCTTCATCCAGAAAAAAACCGAGACCCTGCTTCTGCTGCCGCTTTTGATCATCCTTTTGTATATCGTCAAAGGGCTTTTTGCCTACGGTCAATCCTATCTGATGAGTTACGTGGGGGAAAAAATTGTAGCCGGCATGAGGGAGGGCCTTTACGCCCACCTGCAAAAACTCTCTCTTTCTTATTTCGATCGCACCCCGACCGGTCTGCTGATGTCCCGCATCGTCAACGATGTCAGCTTGATTCAGGGGGCGGTTTCCAGCGCCGTTACCGGGGTGCTCAAGGACGCCTTTACCATCGTCGGTCTGATCGGGGTCATCTTCTACCGCGACTGGTCACTGGCCTGTCTGGCCATCCTGGTCTTGCCCGTCGCCGTCTACCCCATCGTCAAGTTCGGCCGGAAACTGCGGAAAATCAGCACCCAGAGTCAGAAGACCATGGCCGAGATCTCCATTCACCTCCATGAAACCCTGACCGGAAACCGGATCGTCAAGGCCTTCAATACCGAAGCCTTTGAAATCCAGCGCTTCAATGAGCGGGTGCGGAAATTTTTTCAATTGACCATGAAAGATGTTTCCATCAAATCCATGTCTTCCCCCATCATGGAATTTCTGGGGGGCATCGGCATCGCGGCCATCATCTGGTACGGCGGCTATCAGGTCATCAAGGGTTATTCCACGCCAGGGACCTTTTTTTCCTTTCTCACCGCCCTGTTGATGCTTTATGAGCCGATCAAGCATTTAAGCGGAATCAACAACACCATTCAACAGGGGATGGCCGCGGCCGTCCGCGTTTTCGAAATCATGGACCTTCCGGCCGAAATTCAGGACCTGCCGGAGGCCAAAACCCTGAGCAGGGTCGAGCGGGAAATCCGCTTCGAAAAAGTATCCTTTGCCTATAAAGACAAAAAGGTATTGCAGGACATCAACCTTACCGTGCGGGTCGGGGAGGTCGTTGCCGTTGTCGGGGCCAGCGGCGGGGGAAAGACCACCCTGGTCAACCTGATCCCCCGCTTCTATGAGGCCAGTGAAGGAGATATTTTTTTTGACGACCGGTCCATAAAAAGCATCACCGTGGCCTCCTTGAGAAAACAGGTCGGTATTGTAACCCAGCAGACCATCCTTTTCAACGATACGGTCCGCAATAATATCGCCTACGGCTCGGAGGGAAAAGCGGAAGAGGAGATCATCCGGGCCGCCCAGGCGGCCTACGCCTATGATTTCATTCAACAACTCCCGGAAAAAATGGAGACCTTGATCGGGGAGCAGGGGGTCCGTCTTTCCGGTGGAGAGCGGCAGCGGATATCCATCGCCCGGGCCTTGCTGAAAAACGCCCCCATCCTGATCTTGGATGAGGCCACCTCGGCCCTGGATTCGGAATCGGAGGCCGAGGTCCAGCGTGCCCTGGACAACCTGTTGCGGGGCCGGACGGCCTTCATTATCGCCCACCGTTTTTCCACCATCCGCAACGTGGACCGTATCCTGGTTTTGGCCGAAGGCCGGATTGTGGAAGAGGGCGGACATGAGCAGTTGATGACCCTGGGCGGCGAATATAAACGCCTGTTCGATATCCAATTCCAGGAAAATGGAACGGAGGATTAAGGTGGAAAGACCAAGGAAAGCTACCTTGATCATCGTCCCGGCTTTTCAGGAAGAGCCCAATATCCTCAGGGTCCTGGAGGACATCCGTACCCATCTGCCCCAGGCCGCGGTTGTAGTGGTCAATGACGGCTCTAAGGACCGGACCGCCGAGCTGGCCCGCCAGGCTGGGGTGAAAGTCATCAATCATCCCTATAACATGGGAATCGGCGCCGCTGTTCAGACCGGTTTTAAATACGCCGAAGGGCATCACTACACCGAGGCCCTGCAGATCGACGGTGATTTTCAGCATCCGGCCCAAGAAGGCCCCCGGTTGTTGAAAGTCCTGGAAGAGGAAAAGGCCGACTTGGTGATCGGGTCGCGCTTTGTCGAAGACACCGATTACCGGGGATCCTCCTGGAGGAGAACCGGTAACCGTTTGTTTCAATGGGTGAATGCCCTGGTGGTCGGGCAGAGGATTATCGATAATACCTCCGGCTTCCGCGCCTATTCCCAACGGGCCATCACCCTATTGGCCCAAACCTATCTGGGAGAATATCCGGAACCGGAGTCCATCGGATATCTGAAAAGCAGGGGGTGTAAAATCGTGGAGGTGCCGGTTAAGATGCGTAGCCGGCCCGGGGGTAAATCTTCCATCACCCCCTGGAAAGGGATCTATTATATGGTCCGCGTCCTGGCCTCGATCATTTCCTTCAACCGCCATTCCCGGAGGTGATTTATGAATTTTTTGGCTTTGAAGATCAGCACCTTCTTTTTGTCCATTTTTTTATTAGTCTGGATTTTCTCCCTGGTCCGGCGCCGGCTCTTAATGGAAGAGTATTCCTTCCTCTGGATTTGCATCGCCGGGGTTTTTCTGGTCCTTTCCTTTTTTCATCCCCTCATGGACAAGGTGGCCCACCTCCTGGGCATCGAATACGGTCCGGCGGCCCTTTTTCTGTTTTTTAATATGGTGACCCTCTTTATCCTGATCCACGTTTCCATACAACTGTCGGATTATAAAGCCAAGAAAAGGATCCTGGCTCAGGAAATCGTCCTGTTGCGGGATAAGGTGGAAGAGCTTTCCCGAAAGATGAGCGGTCATGAATCTGCTGACCTTTGATATTGAAGACTGGTATCATACCAATTTCCCGGCCGTGGATTTCACGGTTTTTGATCAAAGGGAGGACCATGAGGCCTTATTTGAAAAAATTAGACAACTGACGGCTCTCTGCCGGGAAGAGGGCCTTCAGGGAACGTTTTTCGTTCTGGGCCGCCTTCTGGAAAAAAGGCCCGAGCTGGGGGAATGGATTGTCGACCAGGGACATGAATTGGCCTTGCATGGTTACGAACATGATTTGCTGACCCAAAAAACCCCCGATCAGTTCCAATGGGAACTGGAAAGATCCTTAAAGATTTTCCGGCAAATAACCGGGGCGGTGCCTTTGGGCTTTCGCGCCCCTTCCTGGTCGGTCAACGGCACGAATCTCTGGGTCCTGGAGGTCCTGGAGGCCTTCGGTTTCGCTTATGACAGTTCCCTTTTCCCGGTTAAGAATTTTCTTTACGGTTTTCGGGAGGCCCCTTCGGTACCTTTCTTCCCCCAAATCGCCGCCACTCCCCTGCGGCTTTTGGAGATCCCGGTGCCGGTGGTCAGGTTGGGCCCTTTACGCCTGGCTTTTTCCGGCGGGATTTTTTTCAATGTCTGGCCCTTTGGCATCGTCCGGAGATTGGTAAGGCAATACACCCAAAAGGGCCGGCCCTGTCTTTTTTATTTCCATCCCTGGGACCTTTGGAAGCGGACAGGGGAGCAAACCCGTCAACTAAAGGCCCGCTGGATCAATCTTCACTGGGGGGACACCCTCATTAAATTTAACAAACTTTTAAAAACCTATCCTCTGGGAAGCGTCGCTTCCGGCCTGGAACACCTCCGGGAGACGGCCGTGGCGGTCAGGATAGGGGGACATTAGAATGCCTTCGGCCGATGATCGTTTCTATTTTCGTGCTTTTTACGGCTTGATGGCCTTTCATTGCCTGCTCTGGTTTTCTTTGGGCCTGATTTTAGACCTTCACCCGGATACGGCCGACCATTGGGTCTGGTCCCGCTATCTTTCCTGGGGGTATTATGAACATCCGCCCATGGTGGCCTGGGTCATCCGTTTTTTTACCCTGCTGCTGGGAAACAACCAATGGGCCGTGCAAACGGCTGCTCAGGCGGTGGCCCTGTTTTCCTTTCTGGGGATATTCCTGCTGGCCAGGGAGGCTTATAATACCCGGACGGCCTTCTTCAGTATACTGATCCTGGAAGCGACCCCATTATTTTCCGCCGGCAGCATCATTTTGCATATCAACAATGTCTGTAACTTATTTTATTTTTGGGGGGCCCTGGCCTTTTATAAGGGATTGGAGAAAGAGGAATCCAAATACTATTACCTGGCCGGGCTGGCCCTGGGATTGGCTTTGCTCTCCAAGGTGACCGCCGTCCTTTTTTTCCCGTCCGTTTTTTTCTTTTTGCTTATTTCCCGGGAACGCCTCAGGGTCCTGGGATCGATTCATTTGTATTTGGCCCTGTTTTTGGCTTTTTTGATTTTTTCCCCCTTTCTTTATTGGAACCTGAACCATGAGTGGATATCCTTTACCGCCCAACTGGAAAAAGGGTTGCTTCTCAGTGAAAACAATTGGAATGCGGCTTTGGCCTTCTGGGGTGGTCAGCCCCTGATTCTGGGGCCGGTGCTCTTTGTCCTTTTTCTCATCGGTCTTGGTTTCGGAGTCAAACAATTCACCCGGGACCGAGGCGCGGCCTTTCTGGTGATCTTGACTGTGGTTCCCTTGCTGGTTTTCGGGTTAGCGGCCTTCCGGGGGAAGTATTCTGACCCGGTCTGGACCGATATCGGCTGGCCGTTTGGGGCGATCCTGGCCGGGCGGTTCCTGGCCGAGAAAGTATTCCAGGTCGCCTGGAGCAAACGGATTTTAACCGGAGGCCTGATTTTTCTGACCGGCTGGTTTATTATCGGCCTGCTGATACTTCAGTCCTTTTATCCCTTTTTGCCTTTCGGGAATCTGGGGGACCGCACCCTGGAGATGAGAGGGTGGCGGGAATTGGGGGAGACGGCCGGGAAGGCCTATGACCGCTGTTTCCCGGGTAGAAAAGAGGTCTATATCCTGGCCGATGATTATCAACTGGCCGCAGTGGTCTCTTTTTATGCCCCCCAGCAGCCCCTTCCCTATTCCTTCGGGAAATGGAAGCGGAACCTCTGGGTCACTAAGGAGGAAATCAGGGAGAGCGGCGCCCTGATGGTCTGTCCACCACAGACCTGTGCCCGGGACCTGGAAAAGACCAGGGATTTTTTCGAACACATCATCCCGCTGGGCGAGGCCCCCTTTTATAGGCAGGGACAGGAGGCCAAAAAGTTTAACCTTTTCTACTGTACCAATTAATAACCGACTCATAATAGGATGGACATGAAACTGCTAAGCTTGTCCGCCGGAGGATCATGGGGGTCTTTTCTGGGGATTGTCCACCCCAAACCTGGAAGCTTCTTTGCCGGGCAAATTTTTTAACTAAATCAGAAGAAGGCCTTCACCAGTGCTGGAAACAGGCCGATCGGCTACGCCGATCCAAAAAGAGGCTTCCTTTCGGAAGCCGGGGGTGTATGCCCTGCCTCGAATCAAACTTTGCTGGACTGGCCGGGATTGAGGGACAAGTCACCCTTTGGACAATCTCCAGAAAAGACTCCCATGATCCTCTAATGTCAATATTATTTTGAGACTATTAATAATATCATGCGTATCATTTCCCGCTATATCCTGAAAGAGATCCTGACGCCCTTCGGTGTCACTCTTTTGGCCTTCACTACTATTTTTCTGCTGGGCAATTTGATGCAGTTGGTCGATATGATTGTCCAAAAGGGGGTGGGGCTTGGGGACGTCGTCCGCCTGCTGGGATACACCCTTCCCTTTCTGTTTGTTTATATCATCCCCATGGCCTTTTTTATCTCCGTGCTTTTGGGTTTTCTGCGCATGTCGGCCGACAATGAAATTACCGCCCTCAAGGCCTCGGGGTTGGGTTTTTTTCAACTCCTGCCCCCCGTATTGATCCTGAGCCTGGCCGCTTATTTAACCACCGGTTTTTCAGCCGTTTTCGCCCAACCCTGGAGCGAATATTCTTTGAAAAATTTAATTTTCAACCTGGCTGTGGTCCAGGCCAAGGTTACCTTGAAGGAACGGGTGTTCAATGATGATTTTAAGGACCTGGTTTTTTATATCCAAAAGGTAAATTCCGACGGTGAAATGAACGACGTTTTTATTTATGATCAACGCCAGAAAGATGTTCCCCAAACCATCCTGGCCAAAAAAGGTTGGCTGGTTCCCGATCCGGACCGACGGTCTTTATTGCTGCGTTTGGAAAAGGGGACCATTTATAACGTCTCCCTGGGATCCAAAAGCGTCCAAAATATCGATTTTAAGACCTATAATCTGGTATTACCTTTACAACAGATGGTCTCGGCCCAGGAAAAACGGGAAAGGTCCGAGACCGAATTGTTCCTCCCGGAGCTCAAAGAAAAGATCCGCCAGACCCCGCCGGGAGAAAAGAAATATTACATCTACCAGCTCGAATATTATAAAAAATTCAGCCTGCCCTTTGCCTGTCTGGTTTTTGGTATGATTGCCTTTCCTTTGGGCCTGCAATCCCGTTTGGCCGGAAGGGCCTGGGCCATCGTGCTGGGCGGGGCTGTTTTTTTTATTTATTACCTGGTTTTGTCCCTGGCCTTCAGTCTGGGTGAGAACGGTGACCTGCCGCCCCGGATCGGTCTTTGGCTCCCGAATATCATCGTGGGGATAATAGGAGGCTATCTGTTCTGGGTTACCTGGAAAGAAAGAGAAATCAAATGGCTCATGACCGTAAAGGATTTGGGGGACTGGATCATCAAAGGTTTGAACCGATTTCTCAGGAAAGGCCGTTGAAGAGAAATGGTCAGAACCGAAGGTTTGTCCGCCCCACCCGGGCCTTTTTCAGAAAGAAATCCTGTTTTGCTTTTCCTGCTCCGGGCGGCTTCTTTTTTATACGGGTTAGGGGTCCGGCTCCGATTGTTTTTATATAAGAAGGGGCTTCTTTCCTCCCGGCGCCTGCCCTTGAAGGTCCTGAGCATCGGAAATCTGAGCAGCGGCGGGACCGGTAAGACCCCTCATACGGCCCTCCTGGCCCTTTACTTGAAAGGGCTGGGGCTCAAAACCGCGGTCTTAAGCCGCGGATACAGGGGCACGAAGATGAAAAAAGGGGCCGTAATTTCCGACGGGAGGTCCGTAACCGGCACTATCGAGGAGGGCGGAGAAGAACCGGTCTGGCTGGCCCGGAATTTAGCGGGCATCCCGGTGCTGGTGGGAAGGGATCGATATCGATCCGGCTTATTTTGTCATAAAACCTGGCAAAGCGAATGGGTGGTCCTGGATGACGGGTTTCAACATCTTCAGCTACACCGGGACATTAACCTCCTGCTGGTTTCCGGACACAGACCTCTATCTTCGGACCGCTTACTGCCCCGGGGATCCCTGCGGGAACCGATAAAAGGCATGGACAGGGCTGACGCTATACTGGTCACCCACAGCGAAAGGGTGGAAAAGGCTGAAAGGGAACAAATCAGCAAAGCCCTAAACGAACGGGTTCCTTCTAGGCCTGTTTTTTTTTCCAGACACCAGCCGATTTGGCTCAAACCAATTTTAGGTGAAAAGAAACTCCCTCTTTCCCTTCTGGAAGGGAAAAAAGTCATCGGCTTTTGCGGCCTGGCCGATCCGGGATCTTTTGAATTCAGTCTGCGCCAGCTCGGGGCCGACCCGGTCCGGATGATACCCTTTGCGGATCATCATTTCTATGAGGAAAAGGATAAAATAGCCCTGGAAGAAATGGGGAGGCAGGCCAGGATCGATTATCTGGTGACCACGGAAAAGGACGCCGTCAAGCTGGGGAAGTGGACCCCTCCCGATTTACCGCTGTTGGTCCTGGGGATTACCATTGAGATCCTGGAAAGGGAATTCTATGAATGGCTGGACCGAAAAGTACGGCCGGGGATCTAAGGCATGAGGGGGGAAAGGCCGAAAAATATCCTGGTCCGTTCGCCCAATTGGTTGGGTGATGCCCTGATGACTACGCCGATCCTTAGCTGTTTAAGGGAGAAGCTCCCCCAAGCGAGAATAACGGTCCTGGCCAAGCCCTGGGTCTCGGCGGTTTTCGAGTCTTCACCTGATGTGGATGAAGTTATCCTCTATCACCATCCGGGTCTCCATCAGGGTATGAGGGGCATGAGAACCCTGGCCCAAGGGTTAAAAGTTAGGGGGTTTGACACGGTCATACATTTCCCTCACTCCTTTGAGTCGGCCTGGATTTCCTTTTTAAGCCGTATTCCCCAACGTATCGGTTATGCTACGGAAGGACGGGGAATCCTCCTCACCCACCGGCTGCCCATGTCCAGGGTTGTAAAAGAGGAACATCAGGTCCCCTTTTTTTTTCACCTCCTGGAACCCCTGGGAATTAAGGAACGACCCCATCCGGAGCAGCATCCCCTGCGGATGACCGTTGCCGAGGAGGATCGGCTCAAGGCCGAGGCGCGGCTGCAGGGTCAGGGTATTTCCCCGGAGGATCACCTGGTGGGATTGGCCCCCGGGGCCGTTTATGGTTCGGCCAAGTGTTGGCCTTTGGAGCGGTTCGTGTCTCTGGCAGAGGTTCTGATCAAAGACCGGGGGGCCAAGGTCCTCCTCCTGGGGACCGGGGTAGATACCCTGTCCGACAGGGGCCGGGAGATTTTCCCCGGCTCCGGTTTCTATAACCTGCTGGGCCGGACCGGATTAGGGGAGGCCCTGGCCTTGATCCAAAAGTGCCGCCTGGTGATTTGCAACGATTCGGGATTGATGCATGGCGCTGCTTCTCTGAAGGTACCGCTGGTGGCCCTTTTCGGTCCTACCAATCGCGCCCGGACCGGCCCCTGGAGCGGGATAAACCGGGTAATCCAGAAAACCTTTCCCTGCAGCCCCTGCCTGAGAAAAACCTGCCCGGAACCTGAGACCTGCATGGCGGCCATCAGCGTGGAAGAGGTTCTGGAAACGGTCTCCGATCTGGGGACTGGAGGGTGGTTTTAAGATGCCGGGGAAAAAGGCCTCTCCCTTTCCCTTGATGCCTGTTTTACGTCCCGGCCAGCGGATCGCCCTGATCACCTCCCATCGGTTGGGGGACGCCCTGCTGAGCATGATCGTGGTTCACAATTTGCGCCGGGAAGGATACGAGGTGGAGGTCTTCAGTCAGGTCCTTTTTTCCCTGAAGGAATGGTTTCCAGGATTAAAGGTCCTCCCCTTTGAAGCCCTGGAAAACAAGGCCCCCGCCTATGACCATATCTGGTTTGAACGACCGAATCGCCGGGTGAAGGAACTCCCCAGTCCGGGAAGCGGGGGGATGGTGATATTAAAAAAGTCGCCTCCTTATGCGTCGAATGAACCCATGCACCGGGTCCATCAACGGGTTTGCCGCGACCTCCTGGGGATCGAGCGGCCGGTCGCTGAAAACGGGCTGGTTGTCCCCGAATGGATCCGGAACAAGAAAAAGTCGAACCGGATCGCCATCCATCCCACCAGCAGCAGCCGCTTCAAGAACTGGCCTTTGAGGCGCTTCCTGCGGCTGGCCCAAAAATTAATAGATCAGGGCTTTGAAGTCGAGTTCATCGTCAGCCCGGAAGAGGCCCGGGCGGTTCAGACGATTCGTCTGGCAGGAAGGGAATCCTATGTCCAGGCGGATTTATCTCTGGTGGCGGCCAGATTAAGCACGGCCTCCTGGTTCATCGGCAATGATTCCGGTTTGGGCCAGTTGGCCTCCAATGTGGGAACCCCGACGCTGACCCTCTTTCCGGTTTCACGGAAGGCACAACGCTGGCGGCCCTGCTGGTCTGCTTCTGCCGTGGTCCTGCCCCGTCTCTCCGAGAAATGGCCGGAATTAGTTAGGCATCTCTTCTGGAAATATGCTATTAAACCTGACCAGGTCCTAAGGGTTTTTGAGCGTTTTTATCAAGATGAACAACAACAGGGAAAGGTTTGAGGCGACTTCCGTGTCCGGTCCCTTGCCCCGCCCGATGGGGAATTTTATCAGCCGCCACAGCATCCGAAAGGTATTGATTATTAAACTGACCTCACTGGGGGATGTGGTCCACGCCCTCCCGGCGGCGGCGGCCTTGAAATCTTCTTTCCCTTTCTTGTCCCTCCATTGGGTGGTGGAGGACCGCTGCGCCCCCCTACTGCAAGGGCATCCGCTTCTGGATTCGGTCGTCATCTATCCCCGAAAGGAAATCCAGTCCCTGCTCCGGCAGAGGAAATGGGGTCAGGCCTTGAACCGCTTTATTCGGTTAAGACGCTCTTTAAGGGAACTCAAGGCCGACCTCTCCCTTGATCTGCAAGGGTTGGCCAAGTCGGGATTAATGGCCCTCATAGCCGGGGCCCGTCATCGTCTGGGTTGTTTTGGCCTGAAGGAGTTCAGTTTCTTGGTGTCTAAAAGTATTCCGGAAGGCCGGGATCTCCATGCCGTGGATCGAAACCTGATGGTGAGTACCTTTCTTGGGGCTGAGCGGACCACCCCGGTTTTTCATATCCCCATCCAGGAAGAAGCCAGGGAATGGGCTGAAGCCTTTTTAAGAAAGAACAGGGTCTCGGAAGAAGCGGTATTAATCGGAATTCAGGCCGGTGCCTCTTTACCGCAAAAGTGCTGGCCTGTGAAAAAGCTGACGGATTTTTTGGCGCAGGTTTCACAACTCCCCGGGCTAAGGGTGCTTCTTTTCGGGGATGAAGAGGATCGGCAAAAACTCCGGCCCTTCATGGATCGTTTGCCCCCAGAGGTAATCAACACCATTGGGGACCTTAACCTGAGACAACTGATGGCCTTGATCCAAAAATGTCGGCTTTTTCTCGGGGCTGATACCGGCCCCCTTCATCTGGCGGTCGGGTTGGGTCTCCCCGTTATCGGTCTCTATGGGGCCGATGACCCCGGAAAAACCGGTCCCTATGGAACCGCTCACCGGATCCTTTATAAAAGGCTGTCTTGCAGTCCCTGTTTTAAGACTCCGGTCTGCCAGGGCCGGTTCGACTGCATGGAAGCTATTGAAGTCGATGAGGTTCTACAGGCGGTGCTGAAAAGTACGGGGTTCAGCCGGTCGGCTTCACCGACCTTGCAAAACCGTTCCCTTCCGGAGGCGGTCGTTCAGGGTTTGGAGTAAAAAAGGTTTCATTGGATGAAATAAAATCAGGATTCGAGGGGGCAGGGGGTTTAGGCTTAGGGAAGAGTAATACCGAAACCTGAATTCTATGGGCTCTTTCATTATGGTCTATCGAATTTTATATAGTCTCCTTTATCTTTTGTCTCTTATCCCCCGACCTCTGGGAATCCGTCTGGGGGAGTTTTTGGGTACGGCGGGGTTTTGGCTTATTAAGAGAAGGAGGACCATCGCCCTGGAGAACTTGAGGGTAGCCCTGGGGGAGGCTATAGGCGAAAAGGAAAGAACGGCTTTTGCCAAAAAGAGTTTCCAGTCCATGGGCCGCCATTTTTTTGAAGTCAGCTACTTGATTCGCAAAAAAAAGAAGAAGCTGGGCTCCTATATCCATTTCGAAGGGCTTGAGAACCTTAAACGGGCGCGGGAACAAGGGCAGGGGGTTTTTTTGTTGACCGGCCATTTTGGCTGCTGGGAATTGATGGCCGTTAGTGTCGGTTATTTCCAAACTCCCATTTGGGTGGTTACCAAGCCTTTGGATTTTATCCCCGCCGAAAAACTCATTCAAAAAATAAGGGGGATCAGTGGGAACCGCTGTGTCTCCAAAGAAAAATCCATGCGGCACCTGTTACGACTGCTGAGAGAAAAAGCGACTATCGGTATTTTACTCGATCAAAACATTGACTGGTATGACGGAGTTTTTGTGCCCTTTTTCGGAAAAAGGGCCTGCACCAATAAAGGTCTGGCCCTGCTGGTGCACAAGACCCGGGCCCCGGTAGTGCCGATTTTTATTGTTTATCTGGGAAAAGGGCGCTATCGGATCGAATTTCAGCCGGCCCTGCCTTGGCTCGTTTTCGGAGATCGGACAACGGAGATTGAGGAGAATACGGCCCAGTACAATCTGGTGATCGAAGCTATGGCCCGCAAGTACCCGGACCACTATTTCTGGGTCCATCAACGCTGGAAGACCCGGCCCTATCAGCCTTGGCCGCGCCGGCAGGCTTGAGAAGGAAATTGGAGAAAAAACAACCATTGACTTAAAGGAGTAAGGCTATGACCATCGCTAAAGAATTATTGGAAATCCTGGCCTGTCCCAAATGCAAAGGGGATATCTATCTGAATGAGACCGAAGACGGATTGATCTGCGAGAAATGCCAACTTGTCTATGAAATCAAAGATGATATCCCTATCATGCTCATCGAGGAGGCCAAGCCTCTCCCTTCGGAGAAAAACTGAGACCGTTTTGGCCCATGAAAAGAAACTGGCCCAAGCACTTAGGGATAGGTCTTCTTTTTTTTCTGGCTACCCTGCTGATGACCTTTCCTTTATGGATCCAAATGGGGTCGGTTATCAATGATACCGAGGATGGTCTGCTGAACACCTGGATCTTGTCCTGGGACATAGAGCAGATCAAAAATGGGAATTGGCGACACTTTTTCGACGCCAATATTTTTTTCCCTCACAAAAAAGTCCTGGCCTACTCGGAACATCTTTTTTCATTAGCTTTGATCGCCCTGCCGGTCAACGTATTATTCGACAATCCCATCCTGGCCTATAATGCCGTTCTTTTATTCTCCTTTTTTATGTGCGGATTCGCCATGTATCTCTTGGCTTTTTATTTTACCTCCGACCATTGGGCCTCATTGGTCGGGGGCCTGATTTTCGCCTTTGTTCCTTTCAAATTCGCTCATTTATGCCATATTCAGGTACTTTTTGCCTGGGCGATTCCCCTTACTTTTTTAGCCTTTCACCGGCTGATGTCGGAGAATCGACTGCGCTATTTATCCGGATTGATCATTTTTTATCTTGTTCAAGTTTTAGGAAACGGCTATTACGCCTTGTTTCTGACTTTTTTTCTGGGACTGGCCTTCTTATATTTTCTTATTCTGAACAAACGATACCGAGACCGAAGGTTGATACGGCGATTACTAATTTTTGTGGTCATCTCCGGGGTTGTTGCCGCCCCTTTTTTCTATCCCTATTTCGTGGTTCGCAAAGAAATGAACTTTGTCCGGGATGAAGTTTTTTGGGCGGATATCTCCAGTTATCTGGCCTCCGGGCCTCTAAATTGGCTCTATGGAACCATTACCGCCCCCTTTTTAAGGCAGGAGGGGGAATTGTTCCCGGGACTGATCGCCCTGTTTTTAGGCTTTTTAGGGGTAAGATCCCTGCGTGGTATCTCTGGCGAAAAGAGGGGGAGGGTAGATAGATTATGGACCTTCCGTCGGCTTAACAGGATCATTAATGTACTGATCCTTTTTTTGCTGGGGGTTTCCCTGATGGTGGTGCTGACCGGAGGGACCTCCGGGACTATTTGGGGCATACCCTACAGTGCCAAGACCCCGCGGGGTTTTATTTTCTTAATTTTCATGCTGTTCCTGATTCGTTTGACTTACGACCGGGACCTTGGCCGACGACTCAAACAAAAATTCCGCGGCCCTGGAGATACCATCTTTCGATTTTACTATTGGATGGGCTTGCTGGCCTTTTTATTCACCTTGGGCTCGGAAATCCATTTTTTTAATATTGAAGTATTCCCCCTCGCCCCTTATGAATTACTAAAGCGGTTCGTTCCCGGTTTTGACGGCCTGAGGGTCTCCTCCCGTTTTTTTATTTTTGTTTTATTGCCCCTGGCCCTTTTTGCCTCTTTAGGATTTAAGACTTTAAAAGAAAGGATGAAAGGGAAGGGCTTCCGGGTCGTTTTGGCGATAGTTCCTCTTCTGCTCCTTTTAGAATACCTGGCTGTTCCTCTGCCGGTTTACCCGGTGCCGGTTAAGGATCAGGTCCCTCCGGTCTACGACTGGCTGAAGAAGTATGGGGGCTCGTCGGCCGTGATAGAATTGCCTCTTCCGCAACCGTGGGTAAATATGGCCGCGGTGGAAGCTCCCCGGGCCTACTTTTCCTGTTATCATTGGAAGCGTTTGTTTAACGGGTACAGCGGTTTTTTCCCCCCCGTCTATTTTGAGATGCTTTACCGGATGTCTGAGGGGGTAAGCAGAGAAACTATAAGGGATATGCAGGCCCTGGGGATAGGATGGCTTGTTTTTCATTCGGATCAGTTTGAACCGGGTCAGGCACGGTGCCTGCTGGCTGAATTAAAAGCCTCCCCTGTCTTGGAATGGAAAGCCGCCCTGGAAAATGTCCAGGTATTTCTGATCAAACCGGAACAGTCCGGCAAGGGGTTAGAATCACCCTCGCCGGCCAGATTTCTATCGGTCAAGGGCTGGGAGGTGAAAACCAGTATTGGCCATGAAGATGCCAAAAAAATGATCGACGGAGATAAGGATACTTGTTGGAGAACAGGGCGGCCGCAAGCAGAGGGTGATGCGATTCTTCTTGATCTTGAAGCCCCTACCAAAGTGAAGGGGATCTCCCTCGATATGGGGACCTGGTATTTTGAGTATCCGCGGGGGGTTTTATTGGAAGGCTCCTTAGACGGGCGGATCTGGTTTGCAATGGGAAGAGAGGCGGATTATAGGCCACCCCTTCAGGTCTTTCTCGATCCCAGGGCGGTTTCCTGTTCCTTCTTTTTTTCTCCAGTGGTTACCCGATACCTACGGATAACCACTACCCGGTCCGGACCAAAAGAATGGGTGGTTGCTGAAATCCGGGTCCTTGGCTCCCCGGATTGATGAACAAAACAAACCACCGATGCCGGTGGTAATTGGGCCGGTTATCCCCTTCCGGCCATTGAGAAATCTCTTGACTTTCAAAAAAGCTTAAAGGAATCCGCCGAATTCTAAAGCCTGGAAATAATCAAGGGCGGCCCCAGAGGAATAGTAAATAAATCTAAAAGGTTATATAATTACTCGAGCCATATTTCCGTAAAGGATAAGCCGTCCTTTCCAGGGGTATGGATGCGTGCCTTCTGCCAATCATTTTTTTTCAAAAAACCTTTGACATAGGGAAAAAAATGCGATAAGTATGCCCTGTTTATGGTGTGTGAAAAAAATCATTAGCCGCATAAACACTTCAATTATTGCTTCCAAAACAGTTATTTTTTCTTTGCAGGAAGGGTAGTTAAAGATGATTAATATTGACCAGTCCCTCTTCTATCAGATCATCAACTTTATAATATTACTGTTGATCTTAAACGCCATTCTCTACAAACCCATACGGACCATCCTGAAACAACGGGCGGAAAAGGTTTCCGGGTTGACGGCTGAAGCCCTTAAGGCCCAAGAAGCGATGGTCCAAAAAGAAAAGGACTACCAGGAAAAGCTGCAACAAGCCCGGAAAGAAGGGGGAGAGCAGAAAAACACCTATAAGCTGCAGGGCCAGGAAGAAGAGAAACGCCTGATTCAGGAGGCCGGCAAACGCATCGAGACCGAGTTGGCCCAGAATCGCCAGAAGATCTCCCAACAGGTGGAAGAAGCCCGAAAAAAACTCTCCGCTGAAGTCAGTGCCTTTTCTCAGGAAATTGCCCAAAAGATCTTAGGGAGGACGATTTAAATGTCCCGTCTTGTTTTTTCTTTTTGCCGTAACAAGTCTGTGTCCCATTTCCCCTGGAAACGTTTATGGTCCTTTCTGCCTCTGGTGGCCTTTTTATTCCTTTTGGCCGGTTTGGTCTACGCCTCTTCCGGCGGAGAGGGGGGAGGGGCGGCCGGTCATGGGGCCGAGGCTGCACACGGCGGCGGTGAAACCACGGAACGGCTTTTGGATCTTCTCTACCGCTCGATCAATTTTATCATTTTTTTCGGGGTCTTGTTTTTTCTGCTCCGAAAACCCTTGAAACAGGCCCTGGCCGATCGTCGGGAGTCTATTCAAAAAGAACTGGCCGACCTGGAGGCCAGGAAAGAAGAAGCCCAGCAGGAATATCAGGCCCTGGAAAAGCGTATTTCCAATATTAAGGAAGAGCGGGAGGCCATCCTGGTCGAATATAAAGCCGAGGCCGAAAAGGAAAAGCAAAAGATCATCGACAATGCTCAGAAGATGGCTGCCAGGATTGTGGACCAAGCCCAGGTGACCATTCAGCAGGAAATGCAAAAGGCCAGCCTGGCCCTGCGGCAGGAAATGTCCGACACCGCGGTCCGTATGGCCGAGGAGATTTTGAAAAAAAATATCACCGATAACGATCAAAAGGTGCTGATCGGTGAATACTTAGCAAAGGTGGTGACCCATTAATTGAGAAATTTTACTATTTCCCGAAGATATGCCAGGGCGCTTCTCTCCCTCGGAAAAGAGGATGGGAATTATCTGAAATACGGGGAAGAGCTGAAGGCCTTCAGTGATCTGCTGAAGAAAGAAACCCAGGCCCGTTACATCCTGGAAAGTCCGATTTATGATTCTTCCAGCCGCAGCAAACTGTTGTCGGTGATTCTGGGGAAGACGGGTTTCTCTCCGACGATAAACCATTTTATCCAGCTTCTCTTGGCCAAGGGTCGCATCCAATACCTGGATGATATCGCCGTCTATTACGCCCAGTTGACCGATGAGCTGTCCAATATCAAGAGGGCCACGGTCACCGCCGCCGTGAAGCTGAGCGAAGATGTCGTGCAAAGGATACAGGCGGCCTTGAAAGAGGTCGTTCAACAGGAAGTGGTGGTTACCGTCCGGCAAGACCCATCCATCATAGGTGGGATTGTGGCCCAGGTCGGAGATCTGACCCTGGACGGGAGTCTGCGGACGCAGCTTAAGAGTTTACAAGAATCCTTAAGAAGGGGTGAGGGTATTTAAGATGGAAATCAGAGCCGAAGAGATCAGTCAGGTCATAAGACAACAGATTCAGGATTTTGATAAAAAAGTGGAACTAAGCGAGACGGGGACTGTCCTCTCCGTCGGCGACGGAATCGCCCGGGTCTATGGCGTGGAAAAGACCATGGCCATGGAGTTGTTGGAGTTCCCCGGAGGGATGTACGGTATCGCCCTGAACTTGGAAGAAGACAACGTCGGTTGTGCCATCCTGGGTGAGGATATTCATATCAAGGAAGGCGATATGGTCAAACGGACCGGGCGCATCGCCGAAGTGCCGGTGGGTGAGGCTGTTCTGGGCCGGGTGATCGACGCCGTGGGACAACCCATCGATGGTCAAGGCCCGCTCAATGCCAAGGAGTTCCGCAAGATCGAATTGAAAGCCCCCGGGGTTATCGAACGCCAGCCGGTCAAGGAGCCCATGTATACCGGGTATAAGGCCATTGATGCCATGACCCCCATCGGCCGCGGGCAGCGGGAGCTGATCATCGGCGACCGTCAGATCGGAAAAACCGCCCTCTGCGTGGACGCTATTATCAACCAGAAGGATTCCGATATTTTTTGTATTTATGTGGCCATCGGCCAAAAGAAATCCACCGTGGCCCAGGTGGTCGAGGCCTTGCGGCGTCATGGCGTTATGGAAAAAACCGTAGTTGTGGCCGCCTGCGCCAGTGACCCGGCCCCGATGCAGTATATCGCCGCTTTTGCCGGATGCACCATGGGTGAATATTTCCGGGATTCGGGCCGTCACGCCCTGGTGATCTACGATGACCTTTCCAAACAGGCCGTGGCCTATCGGCAGCTTTCTCTGCTCCTCCGCCGTCCTCCGGGACGTGAAGCCTTCCCCGGTGATATTTTTTACAACCATTCCCGCTTACTGGAACGGGCGGCTAAGGTTCATGAAAGCCTGGGGGGCGGCAGTCTGACCGCATTACCGATTATTGAAACCCAGGCCGGGGACGTCTCGGCCTACATCCCCACCAACGTGATTTCCATCACCGACGGGCAGGTCTATCTGGAACCCAACCTCTTTTTCTCCGGTGTGCGTCCGGCCATCAACGTCGGTCTTTCCGTATCCCGCGTCGGCGGTAACGCCCAGGTCAAGGCCATGAAGCAGGTGGCCGGCAGTCTGCGGATGGATTTGGCTCAATACCGGGAACTGGCCGCTTTTGCCCAGTTCGGCAGCGAGTTGGATAAATCCACCCAGGCCCAGTTGAATCGCGGGATTCGACTGGTGGAGATCCTGAAACAACCCCAATACCAACCCATGCCCATGGAAAAGATGATCACCAGTTTGTTCGCCGGGGCTCGTGGGATTCTGGATGATCTGGCGGTGGAGGTCCTTAAAGATTTTGAGCCGCAAATGCTGGCCTTCATAGAATCCAAATATCCGGCCCTGCTTTCCGAGATCAAAGAAAAGAAGGAAATCAGCGCCGAATTGGAAGAAAAAATGAAAAAGGCCATCGGGGAATTCAAGACCCAGTTTTTGGCACAGAATAAATAGCGATCAGCAGATAGCGATCAGCGGGCAGCAATTAGGTAAAAAGGTGTTTTTGCTGAAGACGGAAGGCTGATGGCTATTCGCTAATAAAGAGAGTTGAAGACATGGCAACACTCCAGGATATCAGAAGAAAAATCGGGGGCGTTAAAAAGACCCAGCAGATCACCAAGGCCATGAATATGGTGGCAGCGGCCAAACTGCGTGGGGCCCAGATGCGGATGGAAAATTTCCGTCCCTATGCCGGAAAATTTTTAGAGGTCATTAATAATCTTTCGTCGCGGATCGATCCCGAAGCCTTTCCCTTGATGACGCAGCGGCCGGTTAAAAGAATAGAGCTGATTTCTTTGACCGCCGATCGGGGGCTGTGCGGCAGTTTCAATGTCAATTTGATCAACACCGCGGAAAAGTTTATCAAAACCAAAAAGCAGGAAGGGATGGACCTCTCCCTGATTCCGGTGGGGAAAAAAGGAGCGGATTACTTCAGACGCCGCGGGACGGCCATCCGTTCTCAATACACGGATATTTTCAATTCCTTTGACATGGTCATTGCTGCCGGTATCGGACGGGATGTGATTGAGAATTTTCTGGCCGGCGGTTCGGATGAGGTTTATATCCTTTACGGCGAATTTATCAATATGGGCGTCCAGAGACCCAAGACCCTCCGCTTGTTGCCCATAGCCCCCATGACCCAAGGGGAGCAGAAACAAGGGCTGGAATATCTTTATGAACCGTCTGTGGAAGGTATTTTCAGCGATTTACTGCCCCGTTACATCAATGTCCAAATCTATCGCGGCCTGCTGGAAAATGCCGCCAGCGAACAGGCGGCCCGGATGACGGCCATGGACAATGCCACCCGCAATTGTAAAGATCTGATCACCAGCTTGTCTTTAATATACAACAAGGCCCGGCAGGGTGCTATCACCAAAGAACTGATGGATATTGTCGGCGGGGCCGAAGCGTTAAAGAAATAGAAAAGCAGGATTCAAGGGGTCGAGGGTTCAAGTAAAAATAAGGAAATAAGAACTTAACCCTAAAATCTTTGAACCCTTAATTTGCATATGACTTTACCCTTAAGAGGAGGTTCATAAATAAGATGGAAACCGGAAAAACCGAAGGAAGTATTGGTAAGATTGTTCAGGTAATCGGACCGGTTGTGGATTTGGAGTTCCCGGAAGGGAATTTACCCAACATCCTCAATGCCATTCGTATTACCAACCCGGCCATTGATGACCGTCAAGAAAATCTGGTGGTGGAGGTGGCCCAGCACTTAGGAAACAATGCCGTCCGCTGCATCGCCATGGATACTACCGACGGTTTGGTTCGGGGCATGTCGGGCCGGGACACCGGCCAGCCGATCCTGGTGCCCGTAGGCGCCCCGGGATTAGGTCGGGTGTTAAATGTTATCGGTGATCCGGTGGACGGTCTGGGACCGATCAAGGCCGACAAATATTATCCCATTCACCGGCCGGCCCCGGCCTTTGTCGATCAGGAAACCTCGGTCAAGGTCTTAGAGACCGGCGTCAAGGTTATCGATCTGCTGGTCCCCTTTCCCCGCGGCGGGAAAATGGGCATGTTCGGCGGCGCCGGCGTGGGCAAGACCGTGGTTATGATGGAGATGGTTCACAACATCGCCATGCATCACGGCGGGATTTCGGTTTTCGCCGGTGTGGGGGAGCGTACCCGGGAAGGGAACGACCTCTACCTGGAAATGAAACAGTCCGGGGTTTTGCCCAAGGCCGCTCTGATTTACGGGCAGATGACCGAACCTCCCGGGGCCCGGGCCCGGATCGCTTTGACCGCTCTGACGGCGGCCGAGTATTACCGGGATGAGGAAGGCCAGGACGTGCTCCTTTTTGTCGATAACATCTTCCGCTTTACCCAGGCCGGTTCCGAGGTTTCCGCCCTTTTGGGACGCATTCCTTCGGCCGTGGGTTATCAACCGACCCTGGGTACGGACCTTGGGGAACTTCAAGAACGGATCACGTCCACCAATAAAGGGTCGATCACCTCGGTGCAATGCGTTTACGTGCCGGCTGACGACTTGACCGACCCGGCCCCGGCCACCACCTTTGCCCACTTGGACGGGACCGTGGTGCTTTCGCGGCAGATTTCCGAATTGGGGATCTATCCGGCTGTGGACCCTCTGGATTCCACCTCCAGAATTCTGGATCCGAATGTGGTTGGGCAGGACCATTATTTTGTGGCCAGGAACGTTCAGCAGATCCTGCAAAAATACAAAGATCTGCAGGACATCATCGCCATCCTGGGCATGGACGAACTCTCCGATGAAGATAAATTGGTAGTCGGCCGGGCGCGCCGGATTCAGCGCTTCCTTTCCCAACCTTTTTTTGTGGCCGCCGAGTTTACCGGAAAAGAAGGAAAATTTGTCAAGGTCGAAGAAACCATTCGCGGGTTTAAAGAGATTATCGAAGGGAAACACGACGACCTTCCGGAACAGGCCTTCTATATGGTCGGCGGGATTGAAGAAGCGGTGGAAAAAGCCAAGCAAATGGCCGCGGCCTAATTTAAGACAAGAGGCTAAGTTACATCATGGCGGAAAAACTGGAATTGGAAGTAGTGACCCCGGATCGTCTGGTAGTCCAGGAGCAAGTGGATATTGTTATGGCCCAGGGGGCTTTGGGCGAATTCGGCATCTTGCCTAATCATATTCCTCTTTTGACCACTCTTCAACCGGGAGAAATGCGTTATCGGAAGGATAATAAATTGGAATATCTGGCGGTTAGCGGAGGGTTTGCCGAGGTTTCCAATAATAAGGTGACCATTCTGGCCGAGGCGGCGGAGCGAGCCGGGGAAATCGATGTGGACCGGGCCAAGAGGGCCAGAGAACGGGCCGAGAGACGTCTGGCCCAAGCCAAGGTCGAAGCCATCGATTATGTAAGGGCCGAGGCGGCTTTGAAGAGGTCTCTGGTCCGCTTGAACATTGCGGCAAAAGGCCGTTAGATAATCCGATTCTTTGTTGCTTGATTAAAGGCAAGCCCCTGGGGCTTGCCTTTTTTTTTGATCGGCCCTTCTTGCTTTCGGAGGCTTTATCGGGTTTGTGCTTGACACCTTTTCCTCTTCCTTTTATATCTGGTAGTGGACCTTTTTCAATAAAGGTTAATATGGTAATCAAGGAGTTGATAATGTCTGAAAAAGTTCTTTTGGTGGAAAGGCAGGATAAAGTAGCGCTATTGACTCTTAACCGGCCGGAGACCTTGAATGCTTTGAACACCGAGCTTCAGGACCGGATCATCGAGGCTTGTCAAAAATTAAGGGATGACGACGAGGTCTGGGCGGTTATCATGACCGGGGCCGGTAGGGGGTTCTCTTCCGGTGTGGATTTAAGAGGGAATCCGGAAAAAGGTGATGAGCTTCCTCCAAGGCAGGAGCGTTTGGATATGTATGGTTGGGTGGGAAGGCTGTCCACAGCCATTTATAAGACCCTGGATAAACCCATCATTGCCGCCGTCAACGGGGTAGCCGCCGGGGCCGGTATGTCGGTTTCGCTGGCCTGTGATATGCGGATCGGTTCGGAAAAGACCCGGTTTAAAGTCGTTTTCCCGGAAAGAAGTCTTAGTCCCGATACCGGGATGTCTTACTATCTGCCCCGTATTGTGGGCTACAGCCGGGCCTGTGATTTGATCTTCACCAGCCGTTATGTGGAGGCTGAAGATGCCTTTCGCATCGGGTTGCTGGATCGCCTGGTTCCCTCTGAACATCTCTTGGAGGAGGCCATGAAGGTAGCCAACCAAATCGCCGCCCTGCCGCCGATGGCCATGCAGGCCGCCAGGCGGGTGTTGCAGCAGAGTATGGAATCCGGGTTTGACATTCAACTGAAAAACGAATTTTACGGTCTTAACCTTTCCCGCCGCGCCCCTCATGACATGAAAGAGCAGCGGGATTCCTTTCTGGAGAAACGGCCGCCAAAGTTTACAGGCAAGTAACACGGGGAAAGCTATCAGCCTTCAGCGAGTAGCCATCAGCTATCCAATATAAGGATTTTCCTGATGGCTGCCAGCCGATGGTTGTTTGCTCCACCTGGAAATGTGCCCTCCCTGGATGGACACAAATTATGAACCATCCCATAAGATGGACTCGCAAAAAGTCAAAAAATTCCCTTCTGGTCATTTCGACCGAAGGGAGAAATCTTGAAATCATTAAAGATTTCTCGTCGCTTCCCTCATCGAAATGACAGAACGCGACTTTTTACGAGACCAGCTTGTCAGGCTATTATTAAATAAATTAGGTTTGGAAGAAAGGAAGAGACGATGAATGCCCCAGCCCTGCAGAAGATTTTTGAACCGATTCAGATTGGAGAAATGGCTTTAAAGAATCGATTGGTCCTGCCGCCTATGGGAACCGGCTATTCCGAAGGGGGACGGATCGGGTCGCGGATCCTCAATTATTACGAGGCCCGGGCCAAAGGGGGCACAGGGCTGATTATTTCCGAAGGGATCGCCCCTGGTGTTCAATCCAAAGGTCCTCGCCAGCTCACCCTGGGAGATGATCAGGACCTGTCCGGCTGGAAAGAGCTGGTAAGGGTCGTTCATCGACATGGAGCCAAAATAGCTGTTCAGCTCCATCATGCCGGCTATGAGCACAGAAACGGGGCTTTCATCCAGGTAGCCCCTTCGGCCATTCGGGTGCCGGCCCGGATGATCGGTGTGATGGGGGGGATGCCTTTGGAATTGACCGTAGAAGAAATCCAAACCATCGTCCGCTGGCATGCCGAGGCGACCCGTCGGGCCAGGGAAGTGGGGATCGACGCCGTGGAAATACATGGGGCGCACCAGTACCTGATCGCCTCCTTCCTCTCTCCCGCCTCCAATAAACGTCAGGATCAGTACGGGGGAAGCCCGGAAAACAGGGCCAGATTTCTGGTGGAGATTATCGAAGCCATGAAGGCCGCGGTTGGCCCTGACTATCCTATCTGGCCGCGGATTAATGTCTGTGAGTATGGAGTAGAGGAGGGTGTCACCATCGAAGAAACCAGGAAGGTGGTGCCCCTGGCCGTGAAGGCCGGAGCCACGGCCATCCATGCCTCGGCCTATGCCGCTTTTTCTTTTATCACCAAGGCGCCGCTTCCGGATACCGCCTCCTACCTCGTCCCCCTGGCCGAAGAGATCAAAAAGATCGCCGCCGTCCCGGTGATCACCGTGGGCCGTTTGGATCTGGAAAGCGGGGAACAGGCGCTGGTGGAAGGTAAGGCCGATCTGATCGCCATCGGTCGGCGTCTGATCGCCGACCCGGACCTGCCACGGAAAACCATCGATAAGAAGACGGAGGAAATAATTCCCTGTATCGGTTGCTATGAATGTATTGAGCGTTTAGGGTCAAGAAACGAAGGGCTGATTTGCACCATCAATCCGGCCACCGGCCGGGAAGGAGAAAGGAAGATTCTTCCGGCTGAAAAGGAAAAGAATGTCTGGGTCGTGGGTGGAGGCCCGGCCGGTCTGGAGGCGGCACGAGTGGCCGCTCTGCGGGGTCACCGGGTGACCCTTTTCGAAAAAGGGGAAAAACTGGGAGGTTTGTTGAACGTGGCGGCCTTGCCGCCCGACAAGGGCGACCTTCTTCCCTGGCTGGATTACCTGATCGCCCAAATTGAAAAAAACGGAGTAGCCGTTCAATTGAAAACCGAGGCGACGGCGGAAATGATCCTGAAGGGCAAACCGGCGGCCTTGATCCTGGCCCAGGGGGGGATCCCGGTAAGACTTCACCTTCCCGGGGCTGACCTCCCTACCGTCGTTTCGGCCGAGGAGGTTCTTTGGGGACGGGTTTCGACCGGACAGCGTGTAGTCATCATCGGGGGAGGACAGGTAGGTTGTGAAACCGCCTATTACCTGGCCGCCAAAGGGAAAGAAGTGACCGTCATTGAACTGACTAAAAGGTTGGCCGGGGGCATGGGACCTATGGTCCGTCGCCGTCTGATGGACGGGTTAAAGACCAACCGGGTCTCGATGATGACGGAGATAAAAGTGGAGGAAATTTCAGGAACCGGTTTGCGTTTCATCAGTAGCGATGGGGGGAAAGGGACTCTTGCGGCGGATTCGGTCATCCTGGCCGTCGGATATCAAAAGAACAGCTCGTTAGAGAAGGCCCTGGAAGGGAAAGGACTGGATGTCTATTGCGTCGGCGACGCCGCCGAGCCCAGGGGCATCATGGAGGCGGTCCGGGACGGTTATCTGGCGGCCCTGGGGATTTAAGTTCTTAAAACCGTTCGGCGTTCAGCGTTCGTCGTTCGGCGAAAAAAAATATTTGGCGAAGGATCGCCCGGGGGGGGAAGGTCCCTGGTTCTACCTTTTGCCGAACCCTTGCGGGGAGCTGCGGTTAGCCGCTTAACAGCGCCTCCGTATTGTCAAACACGGAACCCGAAACTCGAAACGCATACATCTCAGTTCCATTCTTTTTTTTGGATTTTTTCCTGCAGGGCTTCCTGTTGCAGGGCCTGGATTTTTTCCCAGGACCCGGTCAAGGAGGCCGGGATTTCCAGGAGAAAATATCCGGAACGGATCTGGCAGGTCTCCGGTTCCTCATCCCAGTCATAACGATTGGTGCTGTCCAGGTCAAAAGGGGTCCCGCGAAAGGCACCGGTGATCAGGGAAATGCGGGAAAAGATATGGCGGTCCAGAATCCCCAGGCAGTTGGGGATGGCGCTGGGATGAATGCAGCGGATCAATCCCGGCGGTACGGTACTGCGCAGCCAATAGCCGGTCGAGGCAAAATAGGCCCCTTCAAAAATCATCCCCAGGGAACTCATCTGGAAGGGGTTTAAAATCAGACCGTAACGGTTACTCCTCAGGATGCGGATTTCCATTTCCTCCAGTTGTTGAAGGAAGATCAGTACCCGCTCCAGATAGGTTATGAACTTCACCAGGTCTTCTTTCTGCAGTTCCAGATTTTCGGCAATTTTACTCAAGGTGAATAATATTTCCTGCCCCCGGGAAGGAAGGGGATAAAGGTCGAAGAGGGCGCTGAGATTATATTGGACCAGCTTTTCCAGCAGCAGAGGTTCTGCCGGATAGTCCTGTTGGGGATGGTTCCCTTCGCTCAACCCTTGAAGAATGATCTGGGCCGGCACTTTGCCGACCGTGATCAGCCGCATCGATTCGACGCTTTGGAGCTCCATTTCGGAAATAAATCGGGTCAGGGCCGAATCCACCTTGTGGGAGATATATTCCCCCCGGAATTCCTGCATGATGGAATAGATCTGCCTGAAGATAAAAGTTTTTAACAAGGGATTATTTTTTAATTCCCCGGATTCCATCCTGGCATGAAGGACGCGCAGCGTGTCTTCGTTATTGAAGCGCAACACCAGAAATCGTCCTACCTGCAGCGCCTCTTTTTTGTTTTTTTTTCGAAGCAGGTCAAGAAAATGTCCTACTAAATTGGAAAAGCTGTCCCGGTAACGCCCCCGTTTTTTTAACTGTTCGAAATCCTCTCCAAACCATTTCAAGCTGATCAGATCTTTATTCCCGATTTCCTCCTGCAGTTCCAAAAACTTCCGGTAAATCTTCTGAAAGGCGGTCAGACTCTGAAAAAGCCTCTGTTTCTCGTTTTCCGGAAAAGCGGATGCGCAGGAGATATAAACAATCAGGGTCTCGATCTCAAAGTGATTGATCAGGACGGCACAGGCCTGGGTTTTAATGCCCTGGCGCAAGGTGGGTTCCATTTTCCGGCTGATAATGTGCAGGAGGGGGTCGGCTAAGATAAGTAATTCCGGAATACGCTGGTGATAAAAATTTAATAACTCGACAAGGAGCTGCGGAGTAACCAAAGGATGCCGGGTGGAGGTAAGGATTCGCAAGATAAACCCGATGCAGAGATCCTGGATAAGTGGATAATCCAGAATCTGCAGCTTCTCGATGAGATTCAGATCATAATCCTGGGATGGAAGAAGAATGGTTTCCAGGATCCGAGCAATTTCCCGGTCATGATCTTGTCTCAGCTGACTCCATTCCCGGTTGAACCGGTCCCGGATAGCTGCCGGGTTCAGAGTGCCGGTTTTATCGGAAGAAAAAAGAAAAGGGGAGACCGATCCGGGAAGCTGCTCGATTTCGGCATTTAGTATTAACTTGACCGGCTGATCTATTAGACTGGAAAACGTTGACAAAATGGACTCCTCCAGATCGGGGAAAAGGATGCTCAGTTAAGAACCTTCTTTATCTGCAAGGGAATTATTACCTTTTTCAGACATGATATTATAGCCTTTTTCTCTTGAAAACAGAAATAAATCTTCAATTTTCCGAATTCCAATCTTTCCAATGTCTTCTCTTGGGAATTTATTTGGGGAAATGCCCTGTTGACCTTAATGCCAGGCTGTATTAATTTAATTCATAATCAGAGGAGGGGGGTTTTATGTGCACCAACGGCGGAAAGACCAATCCGAACCCAAATGCTTTTATTGAAAATCTACGCCGGGATATGCCCTTAGGGCGAAAAATCCGTCTTTTTCTTTCCAATAACTGGATAAAGATAAAGAACCGCCAGAATTGCTGCGGCCATCCCGGTGAACCGGGGTGCTGACTGGGATCCTCCGAATCGTCAGGTCCTGGCGGCCCTTCCTCAGAAAAATAAAAGGTGAAAATCGGGGGGTTATTTTTTTTTACGACAGAAAGGAGAAAGGCATGAATCTGGCGGAATATTTTGAAAAGGCAAAAGGATTGGGTGTTATGGCTACGGCCGATAATAAAGGAAAAGTCGATATGGCCGTCTATTCGCGTCCCCATGTCATGGAAGACAATACCCTGGCCTTCATCATGGCCGATCGTCTGACCCATCTCAATCTTCAATCCAATCCTCAGGCGGCATTCCTCTTTAAGGAAGACGGACCGGGATACCAGGGGAAACGGTTGATCTTGACAAAAATCAGGGAAGAGGAAAACAGCGAATTGCTGGATTCCCTGCGCCGCCGGGCCTATCTGACGGAAAGAGAAGGGGCCGGGGAATCAAAATTTATTGTTTTTTTTAAGGTAGAGCAGGAGTTGCCCTTGATCGGGAGCGGGAATTAGGAGATAGCTTTCAAGACAGGTGAAAAATTTTAGGGGCGGCCTTCCTTAGAGGTTAGGGATGGTCGGTTTTTAAAGGAAGAAAATAAAGGGCCAGGAGGAAAAAAGAGGCGGCGGATTTCCAGGATATTAAAATAGGCCGAAAGCTGTTCAAAGGCCTTTTGCATCAAAGGAAAAGGCTGAAGGGAAAGAAAGATGCCTTTTTCTTCAAAGACTTTCCTCAAGCGGGATAGGCCGTAAGGTTCAAAAAAGGTGTCGGCGTCCAAGAAGAGCAGCAGGTTATGTTGGGCCTTTTGCTCCCCCTGCCGGCAGGCCCAGGTTTTTCCTATCCATCCTGGCGGAAGGTCCGGGGAAGGGATAATGCGGACCGGAAAACCTCCGGCAATCCGGGCGGTGGCATCCTCGGAGTGGTCATCGACCACAATAATTCCACTAGGAAAAGAAATTTGTCCGGCAAGGGAACGCAGCAAACGACCTAAGTTGTTTTCTTCATTCCTGGCCGGGATGATGATCGAGAGCGGCGGAGCGGAGGGAGGGTCTTTCGCCGGAAGGTTAAATTTTTGAATTATCCAGAAAAAAAGAAATCCCAAGAACCAGAGAAATAAAACAATTAGAACCAGGGCCGGCCTCCGTCAATTTTTACCTGTTTTCCGTCTTCTTTCTTAGGCCCGCTTTCCGCTATCGGCTCCGGTTTTTACTCCATCTGAAAAAAGATCTGTGGGCAGAGGCTCCGGCCGCGTAGCTGAGTGAATATAGAATCCAAAAGGGGGGGAGTCAAGGGGAAATAATCCCTCCTTTCCATTCGAATAATGATTGACCGGCCAGAGGGAATTAGATTATTATTATCATTATGATTTCATAATCAAAGGAGAATGTCTATGGCCCAAAAAGCAGGGAATCGGATGATCCAGATCCAGAACGGTATTATCGGACCGCGGGAACCCAAAGGAAAAACCGTCATCGCCAAAACAAAGGCCGATTTCCCCGGAGTCTCTCAGGCCCATTTGGATATCGCCGAAGTCTATTCCAGTCCCAAGCTGGCCGGCCCTCCCCTCTGTGATGAACTGATCGCCTTGATGGTTCATACCTTTTCCGAAGAGGAGGCCTCCGTCGCCCGGCATATCGGACCCAGGGCCAGTGAAACGGCCGAATCGGTGGCCGCGGCTGCCAAGAGGCCGGTGGAGGAAATCCGCCCGATTTTGGAACGACTGGCTAATGAAAAGAGCATCCTTTTAAGCTTCGGATCCGGAGAAAATCGTAAATATACCAATCTGCCCTTGGCCGCCGGTTCTTTTGAACTGGTTTTAATGCGCACCACCATGAACACTCTGACCGACTGGCACCGCCGTTTTTGCGAACTCTTCGCCGCCCTTTACGAGACCGGGTTCGGGACCGATTATTGGGGGAAACTGCCCCCTTCGGTCAAGTATCTGCCTATAGGCCAGACCATTGCCGCCAATCCCATGGCCTATCCCTCGGACAAACTGGAGCAGATTTTTTCTCAATACAACTCTTTCGGGGTGACCCTTTGCCAGTGTCGAATCGTCGAAGAGATGGTGGGAAGAGGCTGCGGTCGGCCGAAGGATGTTTGTATGGCCCTGGGGGTTTCCGCTGATCGGCTTATTCAATCCGGAAGATTCCGACGCATCGAAATGCAGGAGGCCCTGGAGATCAAAGCCGAGGCCGAGGCCAGCGGTCTGGTGACCTGGATTACCTCTCTGGACCCCAAATTAGGCGGATCCTCCTGTTCCTGCTGCGGCTGCTGCTGTCATATGATGCGGATCATAACCGAATTTAATATGCCGGGGGTTATCGCCCCGCCCCATTTCAGGCCCCAGGTTGACTTCAACCTCTGTAATTATTGCGGCAAGTGCGCCCTGGCCTGTCCCATGGGGGCCATTACCGTGGATACGCAGAACAAGACTTTCGGCTACGATCCCAAACGGTGTATCGGCTGCGCCCAGTGCGCCGTGGCCTGCAGTAAGGCAAAGGCCGTGGAAATGATCGCTGTCCCGGAAGTGCCCGATTTCAAACAGGACCGCACCCGCGGCGCCCTGGCCTAGAAGTGGGGAATGGCGGAGGATTAGGAATTTTCGAAAACCGTAAAAAGATAGTCTGACAGGATTTGCCGGATTCCACAACGGTAAATCCTGTCGAGCCTACCGGACACCCTTTATTTATTTTCTTTCAACAAGTCCTTGCCTAAGGCAAAGGCCTTCCCCAGAAGTTTCCCGATCCCGTAATAGCCCCGGCTGTCCGGGGCCCAGAGGACCGGCATTATTTTATTGATGTCCGGTCCTTTTTCGCCGAGCATTTCTTCATCCACCTTGATATCCAGTATTTCTCCGATAAACTGGGTGTGGAGGCCGATTTTGTAATGGTTGACCACCTTGCATTCCAGAACAAAAGGGAACTCCTGGACATAAGGGGCGTTCACCACCTCGCTCTTTATCGGGGTCAGGCCGGTGACCGCGAATTTATCCTCATTTCTTCCTGAAGCGATACCAAAATAGTCCGCCTCCCTGATATATTTCTCCGTGGGCAAACTGATGGTAAAGGCTTGTTGAGCGATTAGATTGGCGTAAGTGTAGGTCGCCTCCCGCAGGGCGATGGACACACAGGGGGG
>JBFMBU010000163.1:0-2028 GCA_040755035.1 Thermodesulfobacteriota bacterium | reverse complement strand
TGGGCGCCCAGGGCAACGATTTCGGGTTTGGCCCACATATCGTTCAGGCAGTCGTAACCGTTGGTGTCATTCCTCAGGAGCGAACAACCCATAGCGTAACCTGACTGCACCAGGGACCGGGCCTTGATAGCGTCCCGGTTCAATCCGGACAACGTGAGGTCAACCCGCGCCGTGTAACCGAAATCCAAAATTAAACCCGCCAGAATGGTGACAACCAAAAGTACAATGATCAGGGCTACGCCCTCTTCCCTTTGAAAATGCATTCTCAGTCGCACCATTTTACCTATCATGCTTCCCTGCGCTATTGGCCGAGCGGTAAGGTGTAGCCGGTCATGAAAGGGTATTCCAGGCCGTCTTCCCCCTTTATGGCAAATGCTATCGTAATCCGGGTAGGCAGTCGGCCAAGCTGCGCCCCCTGAGTTGAGTCCCAAGCCTTAAAGGGATTTTCATCCCGGTCAAAAAATTCCACCGAAAATTTAATAAGATCCTGGCTCAAGAGCAAGGGAGCCGACTTACGAGTGGTTGTTTCAGCAAAGAGCGGCTCATCCGTGCGGTACAATAAATACCCCTCCCCTTCCGTATCGCTCTTCAATAATTCGTAAGAAATCTGACCAAGATCGCCGCCCGGATCGTCCGGCGACAGGGGAAGGTGAGCGGTAGAAGTGAATGAAAACCGTTGCCATGAATCTGTGCCCGAGGGCCCCTCCTGGAATTGGAAAAAAACATCGGGATCCTTTTCGAGTTCAGAACTCCTCATGTAGGCGCAGGTCAAATCCAAAAAAAGGCGGTCCATTATGATTCCTGCTGCATAGTGAACCCGGGAACTTCTTTCAGTGGCCTGAGTACGACTTGTTATAGCCGAAAACGAGGCATAGGTGATGGAGACTACAAGGGTCGCAATAGCCAGTGCTATGAGGATCTCCAGAAGTGTGTAGCCCCCATCGTTGCTTCGAATGTTGATCTCAAAAGATTTATATTTGATCATCCTGCATGCCGTGACGTTCATTATATAGTGCTTAAGCATCGGTCAAGCGTGAACGCTCGATCTTTTTCCCCTTCCTTCCACAGAATGGACACCCGCAATAATTTGGCCTGGATACCCGGTACAGGAATATCTTTTACCTCGGCCTTCCAGGTAAACAGGGGAAATTCTTTTCCAAAAGCACCCTCCATTTCTGTATCAACCTTTCCGAGTTTGCTTTCCAATTCGGACATTTTTTGTAGGGCCAAAAAGGAAACCATAGTCAAGGTGTTAGATTCATAGGTAGAAGTAAGGATTCGACTTTCGTTCTGCAGCACGGCCACAAGCGCGATGGAGAGGATGGCCACTGCTATCATGATTTCCAGCAGTGTGAATCCTTCTTTTTTACTGAGTCTTTTGAACCACATATTTATTCAACACTACCACCGAACCGGTCAGCGGGTTGAGGATCAAGGTAAGATCACGGTTTTTATCGTCCCGTAAATGAACAGTGGATGGCTCCACCAATCCGTTGGCCCAAAAATGAATTGACGTTTCGCCGCTCACGACGAGTCCTCTACCTGCTGTTTCTGCGTCCTTGAACTTTATGGATGACGGCAAGATATGTTGTTCCAGTACTTCCACCTTTTCATCGCCCAGAGGGTCTTCTCGTGAAACCTCGGGACCGATCCAGTAGCGGCTTTTTTCCACATCCAGGGTGAGAAGGTGCGGCATTCCGGTTGCGGCGGCCAGTCCCCGCGTGTGGCGGATGACCGCTATCATTTTTCTGGCTGTTTTTTCCAGCTTTCCGCCGGAAGCTACATCTTGCAGTGGAGGCACGGCTAAAAAAAGCACTAGTCCAAGCAACACGAGGACGAGCATCAACTCAAGAAAGGTAAAACCGCTACTGCTGCGGTTCCCAATTGGTGATGTCCGCATCCTTATCCTCGCCGCCGTCTTCGCCATCCGGTCCCATGGACCACAAATCAAAATCCCGATTGTTCACCCCCGGACTCATGTACTTAAAATCATTACCCCAGGGATCCTTGGGGAGCGCTCCCTTCTCC